>NZ_JAELUF010000086.1 GCF_016429195.1 Brevundimonas sp. ASV9 | reverse complement strand
GGGCATCGTCGGCGAGAATGTGCTGGAGGAGGGCCGCAACGGCGGGCAGAACGCCTCGATCGTCATGCCGCTGGGCTTCGGTCGCTGCACGCTCAAGATCGCCACGCCTCCGACCCTGTCCTACGACGGCCCGGCCTCGCTGGACGGTCTGCGCATCGCCACCTCCTATCCCAAAATTCTGCGCCGCTTCCTCGACGAACGCGGGGTCAAGGCCGACATCGTCGTGATGCGCGGGGCCGTCGAGGTCGCGCCCCGGCTGAAACTGGCCGCCGCCATCTGCGACCTGGTTTCGACCGGCGCGACGCTGGAGGCCAACGGGCTGGGCGCCAAGGATACGGTTCTGGAAAGCCAGGCCGTGCTGATTCAGTCGCCCGTGGCGCCCGAGCCCGCCTTGCAGCAGCTGTTGGACAGCGTCATCGAGCGGATGGCGGGCGTGGTGTCCTCGCAAGGCGCCAAATACGTCATGCTGAACGCCCCGCGCTCGGCGCTGGACGAGATCACCGCCATCCTGCCCGGCGCCGGCTCGCCGACCGTCATGCCCCTGATGGGTCGCGACGACGCTGTCGCCGTCCACGCCGTCTGCCAGGAGGCCGTCTTCTGGGAGACCTTGGAGAAGCTGAAGGCCGCCGGCGCCTCGGCCATCCTGGTCTTGCCGATCGAGAAGATGATGTGATGAAACGCATCGACTGGTCTTCCCTCGACGCCGCCGGCAAGACGGCCGCCCTCGCCCGCCCGGCCCAACGCACCGCCGGCGACGTGACCGAGGTCGTGCGCACCATCCTGGACGACGTGCGCCAGCGCGGCGGCGACGCCGTGACCGACTGGTGCCTCAAGCTGGACAAGGCGCCGCCCCGTCGCATCGCCATCACGCCCGAGACTGTGGCCGAGGCGCGCAACGCCCTGCCGCCCGGCGACGTGCGCGCCCTGCGCATGGCGGCCGACAATGTGCGCGTCTTCCACCAGGCGACCCGGCCCGAGGACACTCCCTTTATCGAGACGACGCCCGGCGTGCGGTCCAAACTGGCCTGGCGTCCCATCGCCTCGGCCGGCCTCTATATTCCCGGCGGCACCGCGCCGCTGTTTTCGTCCCTGTTGATGCTGGCCATCCCGGCCGGCGTTGCGGGCGTAGGCCAGCGCGTCGCCGTCACGCCGCCGAACAAGGATGGCGGCATCCACCCCGCCATGATCCTGGCCGCCGCAGAGGCGGAGCTGGACGCCATCTGGCTGATGGGCGGCGCCCAGGCCATCGCCGCCCTGACCTTCGGCGTCGAACTGGAGGACGGTGTTATCCCCGCCTGCGACAAGCTGTTCGGACCCGGCAACGCCTATGTAGCCGAGGCCAAGAAGCAGGCCTCCGCCCTGCCAGGCGGTCCCGCCGTCGACATGCCGGCCGGCCCGTCGGAGTTGATGGTCATTGTCGATCGCGACGCCGCACCCGAGATCGCCGCCGCCGACCTGCTCAGCCAGGCCGAGCATGATGCGGATGCGCAGGTTCTGCTGGTCTCCACCAGCCGCGCCACCATCGACTACATCCTGAGCGAGGTCGAGGTGCAGGTCGCAACCCTGCCCCGCGAAGCCATCGCCCGCGCCTCTCTGAACGAGGCCCGCGCCATCCTGGTCCGCGACCTCGACGCCGCCGCAGAAGTCGCCAACCTCTATGGTCCCGAACACCTGGCGATCCAGATCGACGATCCCGAGCCGCTGGTCGATTCGATCAAGGCCGCCGGGGCCGTCTTCGTCGGCCGGTTCGCCGCCGAGACGCTGGGTGACTATGCCGCCGGTCCCAGCCACGTCCTGCCGACCGACGGCGGCGCCCGCACCCTGGGCGGCGTCACCACCGCCAGCTTCATGACCACCATGTCGGTCCAGCTGGTGACCGAGGCCGGCGCCCGTCAGCTGGCGCCCATCGCCGCCCGCCTGGCCCGGATGGAGGGCCTGGAAGCCCACGCCCGCGCTGCGGACTTGAGGAGCGAAGGATGAGCCAAGCCCAATCAATCCTCCCCTGCAACGCGGGGGAGGGGGACCGCGAAGCGGTGGAGGGGGCGACCCCAGACCCGGTGCGTAGCCCCGCCCCCTCCACCACCCTTCGGGCGGTCCCCCTCCCCCGTTCCGCTTCGCTTCTCGGGGGAGGATCCATTTGACCCTGCCCGCTCCCTATCCGCCGCTGGTTTCCGGCGGCGAAGGTCTGGATCGCTATCCCGACGACGCCTCAGCCCTCGCCGCTCGCATGGCCGTCGTCTATGGCGTGCCTGCCGAACAGGTGATGCCGGTGCGCGGCCTGACCCACGGGCTGGAGTTAGCCTGGCGCCTCGCCGCCCGCGACGGCGGATCGGTCGAGGCCCCGAAAGCCGAACCCTATGACAGTCTCGCCGCCATCTATCCGGCCAAGGGCGAAACGGCCCCAGAGAAAAGTATCGTCGTCATCCGCGCCCTGGGCTCGCCCGAAGCCGTCGGCGAAATGGCCGCCCGCGTCGCCCCCGCCCTGCTAGTGGTGGACGAGGGGCTGATCGAATTCTCCGACAGCGTCTCGGCCGTGACCGTCGTCGCCGATCAGCCGAACCTGGTCGTGTTGCGCAGTCTGTCCCTAGCCTATGGTCTCGCCGGCGCCCGCGTCGGCGCGGCGATCGGCCAAGCCCCGACCCTGGCGCGTCTGGCGGCGGTGCTGGAACCCTATGCCCTGCCCGAACCGCTGGTGCGGCTGGCGATGCAAGCGCTCGATCCGTCCCGGATGATCGAGACCGCCGAGCGGATCGCCTCGGTCCGGCGCGAGCGCGAACGGGTCGTGCGCGAACTGGGTCGCCAGATGCCGGTCGAACCGGGCGTCGGCCCCATCATCATGGCTCGCCCAGAGGAGCCCGCCGCCGCCCTGGCTGGTCTGAAAGCCTACGGCGTCGAGGCCGATCTGTCCGGCGAGCGTCTGCGCCTGCCGATCTCGATCAAGTCCGAGGTCAACGACCGGCTGCTCGCCGCCTTCGGTCTGACGCCCGCCAAACGCCGCCCGGCCCGCGTCGGTCAGACCGTGCGCGACACCAAGGAAACCCGCATCGTCTGCGCGGTCGATCTGGATGCGCCCGGTCCGGTGAAGATCCAGACCGGCGTCGGCTTCTTCGATCACATGCTGGAGCAGATCGCGGCCCACGGCGGCTTCTCCCTGCGTCTGCAATGCGAAGGCGACCTGCACACCGATCCGCACCACACGATCGAGGACAGCGCCATCGCCCTGGGGCAGGCGTTGAAACAGGCGCTGGGCGAGCGCAAGGGCATCGCCCGCTACGGCTTCGTCCTGCCGATGGACGAGGCCAATGCGACCGTCTCGATCGATCTTTCCGGCCGACCCTATCCGCTGTTCGAGGGAGCGTTCGAGACGCCCTTCATCGGCGACTACCGCACAGATCTGACCGCCCACGTCTTCCGGTCTTTGGCCGAAGCCATGGGCGCGGCCGTGCACATCAAGGTCACGGGCCAGGACGACCACCACAAGACCGAAGCCGTCTACAAGGCCTTCGGCCGCGCCCTGCGCCAGGCCATCCGCGTCGAAGGCGACGCCGTGCCGTCCACCAAGGGGGTTCTGTGACCGAGGTCGCCGTCATCGCCTACGGGGCCGGCAATGTCGCCTCGGTCCAGTTCGCACTGGAGCGGCTGGGCGCGACCGTGCGCCTGACCGACGATCCGACCGTGATCGCCGAGGCTGAACGGGTCATCCTGCCGGGCGTCGGCGCGGCCGGATACGCCATGAAGCGTCTGTCGGACCTGGGTCTGATCGCGCCGATCCGCGCCTTCCCGCGCCCGCTGCTGGGTGTCTGTTTGGGTCAGCAACTGCTGTTCGGATCGAGCGACGAGGGCGACGGCGTCGATCTGCTGGGCCTCATTCCCGGTGCGGTGACCCGGCTGAAGCCTGAGGGCGATCTGCCGGTGCCGCACATGGGCTGGAGCCGGTTGACGCGCGACCGCGACGACCCTTTGCTGGAGGGCGTCGTCGACGGCGCCTATGCCTATTTCGTCCACGGCTTCGTCTGTCCCGACGGACCGGCGACCCTGGCGCGCGCCGACTATGGCGGCGTCGTTCCGGCTGTGGTTCGATCCGCCAACCGCTGGGGCTGCCAGTTCCACCCCGAACGCTCGGCCGAGGCCGGGGCGACCATCCTCAAGAACTTCCTGGGCCTGTCATGCTGATCTACCCCGCCATCGACCTGAAGGACGGCGTCTGCGTGCGCCTGATGCACGGCGACTTCGCCCAAGTGACGCATTACGACCAGCAACCGGCTGCCCGCCTGACGACCTTTGCGGCCGAGGGTGCGGAGTGGATCCACATCGTCGATCTGGACGGGGCCGAGGCGGGCGAGGCGCGTCAGCACGCCCTGATCGGCGAACTGACCCAGGCCATCGACGTCAAGGTTCAGTCGGGCGGCGGCGTGCGCAGCGCCGACGATGTGAAAAAGCTGCTGGACGCCGGCGTGTCGCGCGTCGTGGTCGGATCGCTGGCGGTGACCCAGCCCGAGGCGGTGGCGATCTGGTTGGAGACCTTCGGCGTCGAGCGCATCACCCTGGCCCTGGACGTCAAGATCGAGGACGGCGTGCCGGTCCCCGCGCTGAAGGGCTGGACCCAGTCCTCGGGCATGACGCTTTGGGAGGCGCTGGATCGGTATCCCAAAGGAACGGCCAAACACCTGCTGGTGACCGATGTCGGTCGCGACGGCGCCCTGACCGGGCCGAACCTGGATCTGCTGGCCGAAATCCGCAGCCGTCGGCCGGATCTGGTGTTGCAGGCCTCGGGCGGCGTTTCCTCGCTGAACGACATCGCTGCGGTGAAGGCGCTGGGCTGTCACGGCGCCATCGTCGGACGCGCGCTCTACGAGAACTGCTTCACCCTGCCCGAGGCGATCGCGACGGCCAAACGGTCGTGACGGCGCGGCGCATCATCCCCTGCCTGGACGTGAAGGACGGCCGGGTGGTCAAGGGTGTCAAGTTCGTCGGTCACACCGACATGGGCGATGCGGCCGAGCTGGCCGCCCGCTATCGCGATGCGGGCGCCGACGAACTGGTCTTCTACGACATCACCGCCAGTCCCGAGGGGCGGACGCTGGACTACGGCTGGATCAGGGACATCGCCCGGCTGCTGGACATTCCGTTCTGCGTCGCCGGCGGCATTCGCAGCGTGGATCAGGCGGCGCGCTGCCTGGACCACGGTGCGGACAAGGTCTCGATCAACTCTCCGGCTCTGGAACGGCCCGAACTGATCGCCGAGATGGCCGCGCGGCTGGGCAGCCAATGCGTCGTCGTCGGCGTCGACAGCCGGTTCGAAGACGGCGATTGGGTGGTGCACAAATATACCGGCGACCCCGATGCACGCCGTCATGCCGGCAAACGCACCCTGGACTGGTTGGACGAGGCGCAGAGCCTGGGCGCAGGCGAGATCGTGCTGAACTGCATCGATCAGGACGGGGTTCGGCGCGGCTATGACATCGAGCAACTGTCCGCTGCGCGCGCGCGCCTGACCATTCCCCTGATCGCCTCGGGCGGCGCCGGCGCGCCCGAGCATTTCAAGGCTGTGTTCGAGCAGGCCGACGTCTCCGGCGCCCTGGCCGCCAGCGTTTTCCACACCGGCGCCATCGCCATTCCGGACCTGAAACAATACCTGGCCGACCAAGGCCTGGAGATGCGCATATGATCCTCCCCCGAGAAGCGCAGCGGAACGGGGGAGGGGGACCGCGAAGCGGTGGAGGGGGCGACCTCAGACACTGTCTCGCGACATTCAGCACCTCGCCCGATTTCGCCCCCTCCACCGCGCTTCGCGCGGTCCCCCTCCCCCGCTTCGCGGTGGAGGATCAGGAACAACGACAATGATCGACCCGAACACCATCGACTTCGCCAAGGGCGACGGCCTGGTTCCCGTCGTGGTTCAGGACGCCGCGACGCTGCAGGTCCTGACCCTGGCCTATATGGATCGCGCGGCGCTGGACGAGACGATCGCATCCGGCGAGGCCACCTTCTTCTCGCGCTCGCGCGGGGGGCGGTGGAGGAAGGGCGAGACCTCGGGCGACCGGCTTCACGTCGTCTCTATCACGGCCGACTGCGACGCCGACGCCATCGTGTTGGGCGTCAGGCCGGTCGGAAACGCCTGCCACCTGAACCGGACGAGTTGTTTCGGAGAGGCTGACGCGCCGGGCTTGGGTCGGATCGCCCGGCTGGAGCGAACCATCGCCGAACGGGCCGCCGCCGATCCGTCCGAAAGCTGGACCGCCCGACTGATCGCACAGGGGCCCAAACGCATCGCCCAGAAGGTTGGTGAGGAGGGCGTGGAGACCGCTCTGGCCGGCGTCGCCGGCCCGGACGAGGAACTCGCCAGCGAGGCTGCGGATTTGATCTATCACCTGCTCGTTCTTCTCCATGCCCGTAACATGGTGTTTCAGGACGTGCTGGACGTGTTGGCCTCGAGAGCGGAAGCGGCCAAAGACAGCGGCTAGACCGTAAAGGCGTGCGTCCCGACAAATGGGATCATCGAGGGACAAGACATGGCGGCTCTCATTCTGTTTGGCGGCGGCGGCGATTTGGCGATGCGCATGCTTCTGCCGTCGCTCTATTTCCTCGAACACGACGGACTTCTGCCTGAAGGGCTGAAGATCATCGGCGCCGCGCGTTCGGAAGAGAGCACCGACGACTATATTTCCAAGGTGCACGAGGCGGTGAAGGCGCGCGCCGAGGCCGACAAGGTCTGGGATGAAGCCAGCTGGTCGCGGATGAAGACCCGCCTGGACTATCTAGCGGTGGACGCTACCTCGCCCGAAAGCCTCAAGCCGCTGAAGGACAAGGTCGGCGACGGCGATGTCACCTCCTTCCTGGCCGTGTCCCCCTCGCTCTACGCCCGCATCGTGACGGCGATGAAGGCGGCGGGTCTGGCGGAAAAGAACTGCCGCATCGTGCTGGAAAAGCCGGTCGGGCGCGACCTGAAGTCCTTCCTCGAAATCGACGACGCCGTGGCTCACGCCTTCAGCGAAAACCAGGTATTCCGCATCGACCACTATCTGGGCAAGGAGACGGTCCAGAACCTGATCGCCCTGCGGTTCGGCAACACGATCTTCGAGCCGCTGTGGAACAACCTGTCCATCGACCACGTGCAGATCACGATTGGCGAGACGGTAGGGGTCGGCGATCGCTGGCCCTACTATGACGAATACGGCGCCCTGCGCGACATGCTGCAGAACCACATGCTGCAGCTGCTGTGCCTGGTGGCGATGGAGCCGCCCAGCGACCTGGACCCGGATTCGGTGCGCAACGAGAAGGTCAAGGTACTGCGCTCCCTGCGTCCTATCACGCCTGACGAAGCCGAGCGCGTGACCGTGCGCGGTCAGTATGTGGCGGGCGTCTCGGAGGGCAAGCCGGCCAAGGGCTATGACGAGGAACGCGGCCAGCCGTCGGACACCGAGACCTTCGTCGCCGTTCGCGCCGACATCGACAACTGGCGCTGGGCGGGCGTGCCCTTCTTCATGCGGACCGGCAAGCGCCTGCCCGAGAAGCGCACCGAGATCGTCATCCAGTTCAAGCCGGTGCCCCACTCGATCTTCGATCGCGACGACCGTGGCGAGGTTCAGGCCAACCGGATGATCATCGAGCTGCAGCCCGAGGAAGACATCTCTCTGACGGTGATGAACAAGCGGCCCGGCCTGGACCAGCGCATGCAGTTGCAGCCGATCAAGATGAGCCTGTCGTGGGGTGTGGACGGCAAGTCCGCCGCCCCGCCGCGTCGCCGCATCGCCTATGAGCGCCTGCTGCTGGACGCGATGGCCGGCGATTCGACCCTGTTCGTGCGCCGCGACGAGGCCGAGCAGGCTTGGAAATGGGTGGACGAGGTGTCCGAGGCCTGGGCCGAATCCGGCCTGAAGCCCGACGACTACGTCGCCGGAACCTGGGGCCCCGACAGCGCCGACATGCTGATGGCCCGCACCGGCCGCGACTGGAACACGACCGATGTCTGAGACCCCCGCCATCGAAGCCTTCGCCTCCGTCGAGACCTGGGCCGAAGCCATCGCCGCGCGCCTGGCCGAGACCTTGGACGCGGCCGTGCGTGATAACGGCCAGGCCCTGTTCGCCGGTCCGGGCGGCTCGACGCCCGCGCCCGTCTATCGCCGCCTGGCGGCGACCGATCTGGACTGGTCCAAAATCCCCGTGACCCTGGTGGACGAGCGGTATGTGCCCGAGACTTCGCCGGAATCGAACGCCCGGCTGATCCGCGACGTGCTTCTTCAGGACAAGGCGGCGACGGCCCGCTTCATCCCGCTCTATAAGCCCGAGGTCACCGTGGACCGCGCGGCCATCGTGGCGGCCAAGGCCCTGGGCGATGCGGGCGGGCGGTTCGATGCGGTGCTGCTGGGCATGGGCGAGGACGGCCATATCTGCTCGATGTTCCCCGAAAGCCCGACGCTGAAGACGCTGCTGACGCCGACGCTGAAGCCGACCGTCCTGGGCGTGCCGCATGGGCGCGATGGCATAGCGCCGACGATCGAACGGCTGTCGATCAACCTGCCCTATCTGATGTCTGCGGGCCGGGTGATCCTGGGCCTGAAGGGCGCCGCCAAGCGTCATGTCTTCGAAGAACAGGCCCAGGGCAATCCAAAGATTCAGCCCATCGCCGCCTTGATCGCCGCCGGCGTTCCCCTTGAAGTTCTGTGGACGGAGGAAGGCTGAAATGGCGCTTCATCCCACCGTGGCGGCCGTCACCGCCCGCATCGCCGAAAAAAGCCGCGAGACCCGCGCCGACTACATCCGTCGCATGGACGCCGCGCGCGACAGCGGCGCTGGACGCGCCAAGCTGAGCTGCGCCAACTGGGCCCACGCCTTCGCGGGCCAGACGATCGCCGACAAGCTGACGGCGATGGATGGGTCCAAGCCCAACCTCGGCATCGTCACAGCCTATAACGACATGCTGTCGGCCCACCAGCCGTTCGAGCGCTTCCCCGACGTGGTGCGCAAGGCCGTGCGCGAGGTCGGCGCCACGGCCCAGGTCGCCGGCGGCACCCCCGCCATGTGCGATGGCGTCACGCAGGGTCGTCCAGGCATGGAGCTGTCGCTGTTCAGCCGCGACCTGATCGCCATGTCGGCGGGCATCGCCCTGACGCACGACGCCTTCGACGCCGGCCTGATGCTGGGCGTGTGCGACAAGATCGTTCCGGGCCTGTTCATGGGCGCCCTGGCCTTCGGCCATCTGCCGGTCGTCTTCGCACCCGCAGGCCCGATGCCATCGGGCATTCCGAACGCGGAAAAGGCCCGCGTCCGGGCGGAATATGCGCAGAACAAGGTCGATCGTCAGACCCTGCTGGAAAGCGAGATCGGCAGCTATCACTCGCCCGGCACCTGCACCTTCTACGGCACCGCCAACTCCAACCAGATGATGATGGAGCTGGGCGGCCTGCACATGCCCTCCACCGCCTTCGTCCATCCCGACACCGGCCTGCGCGACGCCCTGACGGCGGCGGCGGCGAAACGGGCGGTCGAACTGGCCCGCAGCGGCGAGTGCCGCATGGCCGACGTCATCGACGAGAAGTCCATCGTCAATATGATCGTGGCCCTGCTGGCCACCGGCGGCTCGACCAATCACGCTATCCACCTGGTCGCCATGGCGCGGGCGGCGGGGGTCCTGATCGACTGGACCGACATGGACGAGCTGTCGTCGGTCACGCCGTTGCTGGCGCGGGTCTATCCGAACGGCTCGGCCGACGTGAACGCCTTCCAGGCCGCCGGCGGCGTCGCCTTCATCGCCCGCGAGCTGGCGATGGCGGGCAATATCCACACCGACGTGACGACCATCATGGGTCGCGGAATCGAAGCCTATTTCCAAGAACCGTCGATGGTGGACGGCGAACTGGTCTGGCGCGACGGGGTCCGGGAAAGTCTCGATCTCGACATCCTGCGCCCGGCCTCCAACCCCTTCGACAAGGAGGGCGGCCTGCGTCTGGTTCAGGGCGACCTGGGTCGCGCCGTCATCAAGATCTCCGCCGTCAAACCCGAGAACCGCATCGTCGAGGCGCCCGCCGCCGTGTTCGAAACTCAGGAAGACGCGCTCCAGGCCTTCCGGGACGGCAAGCTGTTCCGCGACGTGGTCGTGGTCCTGCGCTTCCAGGGGCCCAAGGCGAACGGCATGCCCGAACTGCACAGCCTGTCGCCGGCCCTGTCGGTCATCCAGGACAAGGGGTTCAAGGTCGCTTTCGTCACCGACGGCCGCATGTCGGGCGCCAGCGGCAAGACGCCCGCCGCGATCCACGTTTCGCCCGAGGCCCTGGCCGGCGGCCCGCTGGCCCATGTTCAGGACGGCGACATCATCCGCCTGGACGCCGAGGCCGGGGTCCTGACCACCGTCGGCGTTTCCGACCTGACCGCTCGTCCGCTGGCCGCCCGATCCGCCGTCAACGCCGAGGGTTCGTCCTGGGGCTATGGCCGTGAACTGTTCGGCGCCTTCCGCCATGTGGTCACGACGGCCGAACAGGGGGCGACGGTCTGTTTCGCCCTGCCGACCGGTTCGCGCGGCAACGACGACACCCCGCCCAATCCCAACTTCGTCGATCGGACCGTGGACGCCTGATCCACCGAACCGAGCGCAGGAAACGCCCAATGAATGACAAGACCCTTCTCGTCGGCGATGTCGGCGGCACGAACGCCCGCTTCGCCGTGGCCCGCATGGTGGACGGCAATCCCGTGCTGGACCACCACGAGAGCTTCCCGGCCGAGACCTATCCGACCTTCCTGGAAGGCGTCGCCGCCTTCATCGACGGCTGCGAGGTCAAGCCGACGGGCGGCGTGATCGCTGTCGCCGGCCCTGTGACGGACGGCGCCATCGACCTGACCAATTCGCCCTGGCAGGTGTCGGAGGCGGAGCTTCAGACCCTGGGCCTGAAGCCGGTCAAGCTGATCAACGACTTCGAGGCCCTGGCCTGGGGCGCGCCCATCGTGCCTGAAGACCAGCTGGAGAGCCTGGGCGGGCCGGTCGACGGCGATCCGCACTGCACCGTCGCGGTGCTCGGCCCAGGCACCGGCTTCGGCGTCTCGGCCCTGGTGCGCGATGCGGCCGGCAAGGAAATGGCCATGCCGTCCGAGGGCGGACACGCCTGCTTCCCCCCCGGCGATCCGGTGGAGGACGAAATCCTGCGCATCCTGCGTCGCCGCTATGACCGGGTGTCGATCGAACGTCTGATCTGCGGGCCGGGCCTGCTGAACATGCACCGGGCCCTGGCCGAGATCGACGGACGCGAGACCCATATCGACGATCCGGCCCAGATCACCGCAACCGCCCTGGCCGATCCGAACAGCCCGTGCGGCGCGACCCTGGCCCGTTTCTGCGCCATCCTGGGCGCGGTCGCCGGCGACATCGCCCTGACCACCGGCGCGCGCGGCGGCGTCTATATCGCCGGCGGCATCGTTCCGCGCATCCTGCCCTTCATCAAAGCCAGCCCCTTCCGCCAGCGCTTCGAACGCAAGGGCCGGTTCAAGGAGTATATGCAGGACATTCCGACCAAGGTGATCATGCACAAACACGCCGCCCTGCTGGGCGCCGCGCGGGTCGCCTTCGCCCAGTCGGAAGGCTGACCCGGCGGGCGATCACGAAAATCTCACGACGGCGTGAACCGAACCGTCACCGTAGCGTTTGTGTGTTTCCATCTAGGAGAGGAAACTCAAATGAAGAAGTTCGCCATCGCCGCCGCTTCGGTCTTCATGCTGGCCGGCGTCGCCGCCTGCGGTGAAAGCGCCGCCGACAAGGCCGCTGAAAAGCAAGCCGACGCCATCGAAGCGACGGGTGAAGCCCGCGCCGACCAACTGGAATCGCAGGCCGCGACCGCTCCGACCGCCGCTCAGGCTGACGCCCTGAACGCCCAGGCCGATCAGGTCGAGAAGAACTCCGACCGCAAGGCCGACATGGTCGAGCAGAAAGCCGGCAACGCCGATGGCGGCATGACCACCGCCAACACGCCTTCGACCCACTAAGGTCTGGCGACCGCCTAAATCCGTTTACGGATGGATCAGCCCCCGTCGCTCGCGACGGGGGCTTTTTCGTGCCTGCGACCTCAGTCGATGCACAGGGTCGGGCCGGCCTTGCCGTCCTCGACCGTCGTATGGCAGCCGAAGCGGTCGCTGGTCGCCTGGCAGACGCCGGTCGCCGCTGTCCCCGGCGTCACGCCGCTGTTGCCCTCGATGCGGCAGTCGCCCTGGCACTGATCGCCGTCGGTGCAGCGCTTGCCGGCGTCGGCGTAAGAGATGACGCACTGCCAGGACTGCATCCGCCCGACCTGTTTCATCGTGCCGCCGCGCGTGGCGCAGGACGCGGCGTCGGCGCTCTGCATCGGCGCATCCGACGCCGTTCCCGTGGTCTGTGGCGAGCAGGCGGCGGCCAGAAGCGCGACGGCGGCGATGAGGGATGTGCGGATCATGAGATCTGTCCTTTGGTGAAGCCTGACCAGACGTCGTCGTAGTCGAGCTGCATCTGCGGTGATTCCGACGCCCATTTCGTGACGCGGATTGGCATGCGCGTCTCGAACATGAAGGCCAGGGTGTTTTCGATCTTGTGCGGCTTCAGCTCGGCCTTGATCGCGCCGTCATAGCTGGCCTGATCCGGGCCGTGGCCGCTCATGCGGTTGTGCAGCGATGCGCCGCCCGGCGCGAATCCGCCGGCCTTGGCGTCATAGGCCCCGGTCACCAGACCCATGAACTCGCTCATCACGTTGCGGTGGAACCACGGCGGGCGGAAGGTGTCCTCGGCCACCATCCAGCGCGGCGGGAAGATCACGAAGTCGATGTTGGCGGTCCCCGGCGTCTCCGACGGACTGGTCAGGACGGTGAAGATCGACGGATCGGGGTGGTCGTAGCTGACGGTGTTGATCGTGTTGAACCGCGCCGTGTCATAGCGGCAGGGCGCCAGATTGCCGTGCCAGGCGACGACGTCCAACGGGCTG
>NZ_JAELUF010000821.1 GCF_016429195.1 Brevundimonas sp. ASV9 | reverse complement strand
GCATGGAGGCCCATCCCTTTGGCCGTCTGTCTGCTACTCAAGAGGCGGCTAAGCCTACATATGGTGCTTACGCCAAGCGCGTTGGAACACAAGCTGCTATGTAAGTAGACGCTTGCCTTGGTGCATTAACTCAGGAGCTTGATGCTAACACTTGACTTGCAGCTTCTTCCCCGGCATTGCTATGCTTCTGGGTTGGCCGCTGGCCGCCAAGAGAGGCTTCGACGGTCACGTTTAGACGACTGTAGCTCTCTCTAATGAAGGAATACATGGTCCTTCATTTGATAATTGGCTTTACCCTTGATGGTATTCTCTCATTGAATTATAAGGCAGGCGTTATTCATGGCGATCGGAGAACACTAGTGTCCGTTACATATATCATAGCCATATAGC
>NZ_JAELUF010000820.1 GCF_016429195.1 Brevundimonas sp. ASV9 | reverse complement strand
GAAATACGACGACAACAATTGTAATGCTGAGGAAAAAAGGAAAAAAATCTGGTACCAGTTCGGTTCCTTTGGCGCGCGGGGATAGACTGCGGATGGGTAAAACGATGGACCGAAAAGTCGCTTGGTTTGGGCTACGACCATACATACATGCACCAATTTATTCTTTAATATTTTGTGGCAAGATATCATGAATGAAAAAATTTCAACCTTTCTTGTTTCTCAAAATACGCTTCTGTTTGCTTTGTCTTCTCCGTTTTCTCTCCGTATACTAACTCATCATCCATCCGATGTAGCCCACCTTTGATTTCCATTGGGGTGGAAAAAACATCACGCGGCTTTATATATATATAAAGCTCTCCATGCTCCTTTAACCTGAGTCCAGTCTTAACCC
>NZ_JAELUF010000819.1 GCF_016429195.1 Brevundimonas sp. ASV9 | reverse complement strand
AGTTACGCCAGCCAAGAATGAAAAGTATTCAAGTCAAACAGTTAACAATACGGTGTTTCCAAAAACGACAGAGAACAGAAGAGCGTATCAAACAAAAAGAAAGTCAGAAAACAAGGCGTGATATGGTTGCAAGGAACCTCGGCGCATACGAGTACAAAGAGGGGTGTGAGTGTGCGTGTGAGGAGACCACGCGAAATCCCGTCCAACGTTCTGCAGGAAATGTGGGGTTTTGCTTAGTATTAAGACTAGACGAAATCAACTAGCTTCCAAGAATTATTGACTCCTGGGGCCGCGTACCAAGGCGATGCAGTGGCACCGAAAAAGCAGGGCGGTGTCGAGACGGAGAGAAAAAAAGGTTTCTCGTAATTGCCGTCCCCAGGCACCATGGCAG
>NZ_JAELUF010000818.1 GCF_016429195.1 Brevundimonas sp. ASV9 | reverse complement strand
ATGCAAGAGAACCTTGACCTTGAAAAAGAAAATGCGGAAGCCAAGGCACAATTGAAGAATCTCAAGACAGAGGTCGCCTCAATGGTGCAACATCTTGATAGCAAGGCGCGAGATCTAAGCAGAAAATACGAACATGTTCAATTGGAAAAAACGCGACTGGAAGAGCTGCCTTCAAAAATCGAACACCTTCAGTCACAAATCGCCGAGCTACGAGCTGCCCAAGATATGAGCGGCTCAGACCCGAACCTCAACCTCCCCCTGACCAAGACAAGAAGCCTTGTACAGCGTCGCAAGTCGGAACAGCAGGAACTCACGAGGGAGCTCGATGCTCTGCGCTCAAAGGTCCCTCGTAAGCGTAAGGAGGCTGAGAGACTACAGACGGAGCTGGGCC
>NZ_JAELUF010000817.1 GCF_016429195.1 Brevundimonas sp. ASV9 | reverse complement strand
CATGGGAGCTCTGCGTGCGCCAAAGATGGGGGACGCTGTCATGAGCTTTCTGCAGTATGAGGACGCAAAAGCACCTTTTGATCTGACGGTATCGGTAGACGAAAAGGACGACGGCAGCGGCATGTTGACATTCTCGATGCAAGATTACTTGTACGATATCGAAGGCGCTGACTTGCTTGTGAGCACTTACATTAATTTGCTCGACTCTTTGTCAACCGATTCCTCTCAGCGCCTGCATGAGGTATCTCTTGCTAATAAGCTGTTGTCAGACAAGGCTCTGGTGGCAGGGACTGGAGAAATTGCCGAGTTCGGGTGGGAGAAATCTCTCACGTTATCGCAGAGAGTAGAGTGGCAAGCAGCTCAGAGCCCTGATGCACTCGCTGTCAAGGAC
>NZ_JAELUF010000816.1 GCF_016429195.1 Brevundimonas sp. ASV9 | reverse complement strand
GTATAGAAAATGGACAACCGAATTGTCTTGCATTGTTCCCGCAGCCGAAATGTGACCGATGTCTGGAGCTTGCCTATCACCTTGCATGTCCGAATCTCTTCGGCACTTGATGCTGCTGAAGAAAAGCTCTGTCCACCTGTTCACGCCTTTCCTAAAGTAATATGGGTGCATCCAAAGTCAAAAAGACGGCCGCCCGATGTCACAGCGGTCCCTTCACTTCAGCCGTCAGTCACGTCCTTATTCAACACTGCTCTCAAGTTGCTCTAATTCTCGCCATAGTCCTTTCACCTGAGGGATTAGTATATCCTTTTATCAATCTTTTTGCTATAATATGAAGAAATAGACTGTACTGGGCATCGCTTTCTCAACAATGTCGACGTACAGGGTGGGAC
>NZ_JAELUF010000815.1 GCF_016429195.1 Brevundimonas sp. ASV9 | reverse complement strand
CCCCCCCCCCCCCCCCCCCCCCCCCCCCCACCCCCCCACCCCCCCCCCCCCCCCCCCCCCCCACCCCCTCTTTTAATGATACGGCGACCACCGATATCTACACTGTGATGTATTCGTCGGCAGCGTCAGATGTGTATAAGAGACAGCAATATGGCAGAAGGCTGTCTGTAGAAAAGCTCCGCAAAGACCTTTAGCACCATTTTGACCGATTATCTGACATCATGATTTTCTGAGGCAAGCCTACACAGACATACTTCTGTCTCTTATACACATCTCCGAGCCCACGAGACCAGCAATCGTATCGCGTATGCCGTCTTCTGCTTGAAAAAATGGGTGGGGGGGGGGGGGGGGGGGGGGGGGGGGGGGGGGGGGGGGGGGGGGGGGGGGGGGGGGGGGG
>NZ_JAELUF010000814.1 GCF_016429195.1 Brevundimonas sp. ASV9 | reverse complement strand
CTGCCTGAAAGGTGAAAAAAATAACCAAAACGAGAGGCAGAAATCCATTCGTCTGCCAAGTCGGTGAAGTCCCGGAATCCGCAGAACTTGGAGCGTCTAGCTGTTGGCTCTTGTGATTCCACCACGAACTCATCCTGTTCAGACCGTGGCATGGTGACGGCCCAGGCGAAGAGAGGACCGGTGGTATTCTGAGAAGAGACGTAAAAGGGTCTTTTAGAGAAAGAAGAGTAAGACTGATAACAGGAGGAACCGATATTGGAACAGCTTGGAACAGACGCGAGTTCTGCCAGTAGCCAGACGCATCAACTTACAACAATCTGCGGGTCACTGGTCTCGTATTTTCAAGGACGACGAAAAAGTTGTGTATTCGCATGCAAATGTATGGATACTGA
>NZ_JAELUF010000813.1 GCF_016429195.1 Brevundimonas sp. ASV9 | reverse complement strand
GATCAGCTGGCGCTGCAAGGCTCTTGTACGGTTTCCTTGCTGGCATGTAAGCCATTTTGGCAGATGTAACGTATCCGTCCCCGCAATACCGTCAAGGACAAGGGGAAGACGTACTCGTAGATTATTTGAGCTTGATTAAGCCTTGTGCCCTGCAGCGGCGGCTTGATCTGTTGTATACCAGGAACCAATACATTCATCACAGTGAATTTGACGAATCTATACCCCTTGCAATGCTGCCAAAGTTCATCTATTTCGCTGCATCCAATTTGCTGGTCATATGACATCAGCCATGCTCGTCACCTTTCGCCAGCATGCTCATCTCTTCCCCGTAATTAACTAATTTGTCACACTAAAAATAATAAATGCGTTGCAAATGTGACTGAAATATGTAC
>NZ_JAELUF010000812.1 GCF_016429195.1 Brevundimonas sp. ASV9 | reverse complement strand
CCACTACGTATATCCAAAAAATACAAAATAAAGTAAAAATAAAATAAAGTAAAACAAAGTTTATGGGACTATCCGGTAGGCCTTTCTCTCCGTGTCGGAACTACCGATCCCTCTTGTCTCGTTCTGCCAAAGTATGAGGGAAGAAGCCGGGTCATCAGCACGGGGGTCTCGTATCTCTTCCAACGCGATTGCCTCGGACGACAACCCTAACCCAACTTATACTGTAATCATTTGGTGCCGTTTTTTAACCAACACTAACTTGAGCCCTATTCGCTTACAAGAGGTCACACTAGTACTACTCCTTTCGCATTCTTACTACTCGTATACAGGTGCAACCACATGGTGCACAATGCAGACATGAAAAACGGGAAGGAAACACAGCTCATTAATGG
>NZ_JAELUF010000085.1 GCF_016429195.1 Brevundimonas sp. ASV9 | reverse complement strand
GGTGTTGGAAGCCGGGCGCCTGGTCGGCCGCGTCACCCGCTGAGCCTCGGCTGCGCTCTGCCCGATCGCGTACACAACGCGGTAAAGACACGACTTTTCCCCAGAAAGCCGCGTGACATATAGCAACGCTGTGTCGAGTTTCGACAGACGCCGCGCTCAGATCGCCTTATGCGCGAACTTATGAACCGCCTCTCGCCTGGCAACCGATTGATCCAAGGGCTGAACCCCGACGATCGCGACGCTCTCCTCGCCATCGCCACTCCGGTGGAATTCGCGCCCGGCCATGTGTTCAGCGAGCCTGACGACGCCATCGAACACCTGCATTTCATCGACAGCGGCTTCTGCTCCTCGGTCGCAGTGCTGGAGGACGGCCGCACCGTGGAGACTGTCATGATCGGGCGCGAAGGCGTGCTGGGCGTCGTCGCCTCGGTCGTGCCGCACCATGCCCACACCCGCAGCGTGGCCCAGGTCGCCGGGACGGCGCGCCGGGTGGACGCCGCCAAGTTCCGCGCCCTGTCGGCGCAACGGCCGGGCGTTCGCGACGCCGTCGCCGAATACATGGCCCGACTTCAGGGCGAGTTGGAGCAATCAGCCGCTTGCAACGCCCTGCACCACGCCGGGCAGCGGTTCGCCAAATGGCTCTTGCGCTGCCACGACCGGGTCGACGGCGACACCCTGAACCTGACGCAGGAGTATCTGGCCTCCATGCTGGGCTCGCAGCGGACCACGGTGAACGAGGCGGCGCAGGGGCTTCAGAAGGCGGGGGCCATCGCCTATTCGCGCGGCCGGATCACGGTGCTGGATCGCGCCGCCTTGGAGCGGGCGGCCTGCGAATGCTACCGCCGGGGCGGAGACCGGCAGCCCTAGTCGACCTGGGCGGCCGGCAGTTCGAGCACCGCCTTCAGCCCGCCCATGTCGCTGTCCGACAGCATCAGCCGCCCGCCGTAGGCGCGCGTCAGGTCGTCAACGATCGACAGGCCCAGGCCCGAACCTGGCGCGCTCTCGTCCAGCCGCGCGCCGCGCTGCATGACGGTGTCGCGCTGATCGGCCGGCAGGCCTGCTCCATCGTCCTCGACCACCAGGATCATCTGCCCCAACCCGCTGCCACCCGCCGAGACGCGCACCCGGCGCCTGGAGAACTTGGCGGCGTTCTCGATCAGATTGCCCAGGATTTCCTGCAAATCCTGACGCTCGCCCAGGAAGGACAGGCTGTCTGGGGCGCGCCAGTCGATCTCGACGTTCTTGTCGCGGAACACCTGTTCGATCATCACCGCCAGCTCGTCCAGCACCTCGGCGACGGGCGTCGTCTCGCCCAGACCGTGGGCGGCGCGGGCGGCGGCGCGGGCGCGGCGCAGGTGGTGATCGACCTGGCCCTGCATGATCTTGGTCTGGCGCCGCACCAACTCGGGCAGATCGCCCTCGCTCGTCCCCGCCTCGGCCAGCATGACGGAGATCGGCGTCTTCAGCGCATGGGCCAAATTGCCGACGTGGGTGCGCTGGCGATCCACGACCTCCTGATTGTGGTCCAGCAGGCGATTCACCTGCTCGGCCAGGGGCTGGATTTCCTGAGGATAGGAGCGGCCGATCCGGGCGGACTTGCCCTTGCGCACGTCCGCGATCTCGTTGCGAAGGTCGAACAGGGGCCGCAAGCCGATGCGCACCTGAATGAAGACCGCCGACACCAGTCCCAGTCCCAGGATCAGGAAGGCGATCCAGGTCACGCGCGCGAACTGGCGCGTGTCGGCGTCGACGTCGGAACGATCCAGCGCGGCGATGAAGATGACCGGGTGTTCGTGCCGGGGGATGGACTTCATGCTGGCGGCGACGCGCAGCGGCTCGCGCGTCTCGGCGTCGTCCTTGGGGCCGGTGGTATTGAAGGTGATGACGTCGCCGAAGGCCGCATCCAGGCGCGCGGGCAGGTCGGCGGGCAGGGCCAGGTCATAGCGCCACAGCGAGGTCGAACGCGCCAGACTGACCAACTGACCATTGGGGCGAACCTCCATGATCTGCCAGTATTTGCCCGACAGCAGCCGCAGAGTTCTGGCGTCCTGGATCTGCGGAATGGCCTCGCCTTGCGGCGTGCGACTGGCGCCGACCACGATCTCGTCGATCGTCTCGTTCAGCATGGCGCCCAGACGCCGCAGGGCGGATTCCTGAAAGGCCTGGGTCAGCACCAGCGCTGAAATGACCAGAGCGACCACGATCCAGGCCGAGGCCAGCCAGATCAGCCGGCGCGTCAGGGAGCGACCGGGGCGACCGAACCAGCGGCCCCAATCGTGGAGCCCACCGGCGTTGGGTTTCGAAGCCGTCGCCTCGGTCACGCCGGGTCGGATTCGCCCGCCAGCGGCGTCAGCCGATAGCCGAGGCCCCGCACAGTCTCGATCCGGTCCGATCCGACCTTCTTGCGCACCCGGCCGATGAAGACCTCGATGGTGTTGGAATCGCGGTCGAAGTCCTGATCGTAAAGGTGTTCGACCAGTTCGGTGCGGCTGATGACCCGGCCCTGATGCATCATCATGTAGTGCAGCAGCCGGTATTCCAGCGAAGTCAGGCGCAGGGGCTCGCCATTGACGCTGGCCCGCGCCGCGCGGGGATCCAGCCGCAAGCCTCCACACGACAGGGTCGCAGAGGCGATGCCCGCCGAGCGGCGCAGCAGCGCCCGCAGACGCGCCAACAACTCCTCGGTATGGAAGGGCTTGGTCAGATAGTCGTCGGCGCCGGCGTCGAAGCCCGCCACCTTGTCCGACCAGGCGCCGCGAGCCGTCAGGATCAAAACCGGCGTCGTCTTGCCCTCACGCCGCCAGCGCTCCAGCACCGACACGCCGTCGATCTTGGGCAGGCCCAGATCAAGGACGATGACGTCATAAGGCTCGTTCTCGCCCAAATAATGGGCTTCCTCGCCGTCCGGCGCATGGTCCACGGCATAGCCCGCGTCGCCCAGCGCCGCCTTGAGCTGACGCGACAGATCCGCGTCGTCCTCGACCAGAAGCACCCGCATCAGTTCGGCCTGCGACGTTGATTGTTGTTGTCGGGACGCGCCTGTCCGGTCTGGCCATCGACCACGACCTCGCGCACGCGGCCGTCGCGTTCGACCAGGACGGAATAGTTGCCGTCGCGGCGCGGTTGGGTGTCGATCGGGCGACCGCCGCCGGCTTCGCCGCCACGACGACGGGCCTCGTCGGGACTGACGCGCGGACCGCGGTCCTGCGAGCGCTGATCCTGGTCGCGCGACTGGGCCTGCGCCGACGTCGTCATGACGGGCGCAAAGGCCAGACCGAGAGCCAGAGCCAAAGCCGGAGGGGCGATCAGGAGAGGGACGGGTTTACGAAACATGGCGACCGATCTAGTCCCGATCATCTGAACGGGCGCTGAATACGTCGTATAGTTTAAAGCGAACGCTGCTCCAAACTGGAGACCAAATCAGAAGACGGCGGCCTGACGTCTGTTTCATCCAGATGAACCGAACCTGATCGATCCTGTTCAGAACCGGCTCAGTCGCCGGGTGATCAAATCGCCTCATCGCTGGTCACCCCGACCGGCAGAACATTTGAGGAGATCGCCATGCGCAAGCTCATCGTCCCCGCCATCGCCCTGGCCGCCGCCTCGGTCGCCGCGCCGTCCTTCGCCCAGTCCTACCACCGCCCGGCCCCGCCCCATCACGCCAGCTATGGCTCGTGGCAGTCGATCAACGCCCGCCAGGCCAACCTGGATCGCCGCATCGATCAGGGCGTCCGCAACGGCCAGCTGAGCCGCCGCGAAGCCACCCGTCTGCGCGGAGAATTCAACAGCCTGCTGCGCCTGGAGGCCAACTACCGCCGCGGCGGCCTGACCGCCTGGGAACGCCAGGACCTGGACCGTCGCTTCGACCGCCTCTCGGCCCAGATCCGCTACGAACGCCGCGATTACGACAACCGTCGCGGCTGATCATCTCGACGAAGACAGTTGGAAGCGCGGCCGCAAGGCCGCGCTTTTCTCATTTGATCTGAAGCCGCACGGCCGGGGCCTGCGCGGCGCATCCTCAAGCGCGTCCTTGCATTAGAAAGTCCGCCCGCCGGCCCTTCACACGTCGCCCGCGCTGCGACCGACCCAGCTTCCCTGGTTTTATGAATCCTTTAGGTCGGCGGCCCGGACTCGCATCGCGCCATTATGCCGCCCGGTGGTCTGTTCCCGCTCGAACTTGAGCGAGGAGGCCGGATTGGCCGATGTGATTTTTCTGGCGGTGGGTGCGGGGGCGTTCGCCGTCTTCGCCTTACTGGCCACAGCGTTGAAACGGGTATGACGATGATCGCCATGCTCTGGGGGGCGGGGGCGCTGGTCGTCGCCGTTTACATGGTCGCGGCGCTGCTGCGGCCCGAGCGGTTCTGAGGAACCGGGACGGATTTCATGAACATGCAAGGATGGGGCGAGATCGCCCTGACCCTTGGGCTGGCCGTAATGCTCGGCTGGCCCATCGGCGTTTATATGTCGCGCGTTTGGAACGGCGAGCGGACCTGGCTGGACCCGGTGCTGAAGCCGGTCGAGGCCGTCTTCTACGGCGCCGCCGGCGTCGATCCGAAACGCAGCCAGGGCTGGCTGGGATACGCCGGCGCCCTGTTGGCCTTCAACCTGGCGGGCTTTGTCCTGCTGTATGCGATCCTGCGTCTGCAGGGCGTGCTGCCGCTGAACCCGCAAGGGTTCGCTGGCGTGTCGCCGCATCTGGCCTTCAACACCGCCGTCAGCTTCGTGACCAACACCAACTGGCAGAGCTATGGCGGGGAGGCGACCCTGTCGACCTTCACCCAGATGGTCGGCCTGACGGTGCAGAACTTCGTCTCGGCGGCGACGGGCGCGACGATCGCGGCAGCCCTGGCGCGCGCCTTCGTGGCCAATCGCGGCGAGGGGGTCGGCAACTTCTGGGCCGATCTGACGCGCACGACCCTTTATGTCCTGCTGCCCGCCGCCCTGATCCTGGCCGTGGCCCTGTCGGGTCTCGGCATCGTTCAGAGCCTAGCGGCCCATGTGACGGCGACCGGCGTCGAGGGCGGGTCCCAGACCTTGCCGCTGTTCCCGGCCGCCAGCCAGGTGGCGATCAAACAGCTGGGCATCAACGGCGGCGGCGTCTTCAACGTCAACGGCGCCCATCCGTTCGAGAACCCGAACGCCATCACCAATCTGCTGACCGCCGTGGCGATCAACGTCATGGGCTGGGCGGCCTTCTTCGCCTTCGGCCGCACCGCCATGGCGGGACGCGACATCCGCGCCCTGGCGGCGGCGGCCCTAATCCTGCTGAGCGCCGCCAGCGCGGCCATGTATGTGATCGAGACCCAGCCGGCCCCGGCCCTGGTCGCGGCCCAGGTGGACGCCTCGGTCAATATGGAGGGCAAGGAGGTCCGCTTCGGCGCGCCCGCCTCGACCGTCTGGTCCGTGGTCACGACCGGCGCCTCGAACGGCTCGGTCAACTCGATGCACGCCAGCTACATGCCCTTGGGCGGCGGGTTGCAGATGTTCCTGATGCAGTTGGGCGAGATCCTGCCCGGCGGCGTCGGTTCGGGCATCGCCATCATGGTCGTCATGGCCCTGCTGTCGGTCTTCGTCGCCGGCCTGATGGTCGGTCGCACGCCCGAATATCTGGGCAAGAAGATCGAGGCGCGCGAGATCCAGTTCGCCATGATCGCGGTGCTGATCCTGCCGCTGGCCATCCTGGGTTTCACCGCCGTGTCGGCCGTCTTCCCGACGGCGCTGGCGGGCCTGCTGAACAAGGGGCCGCACGGCCTGTCGGAGATCCTGTACGCCTACACCTCGGCGGCGGCGAACAACGGCTCGGCCTTTGCGGGCCTGACCGCCAACGCTCCGTGGTGGAACACGACCCTGGGTCTGGGGATGCTGTTCGGGCGGTTCATTCCGGCCGTCGCCGTCCTGGCCATCGCCGGCAGTCTGGTGGTCAAGCCCAAGCTGGCGCCCAGCCCCGGCACCCTGCCGACCGACAACGGCCTGTTCATCGGCCTGCTGATCGGCGTGATCCTCATCCTCGGCGGTCTGCAGTTCCTGCCCGCCCTCGCCCTGGGACCGATCGTCGAGCACTTCCAGGTGCTCGCGGCGGTCGCCGGCGCCTGATCCTTCGGACATCCTGACATGACACAAGTAACTCTGGATCCGCGCGAGGGCGGCCGCGCGTCGCCTCTCGCGGGCGGCCTCTCGGGACAGATGATCGGACGCGCCGTTGGCGACGCCTTTGTTAAGCTGAACCCCGTCAAGCTGATCAACAATCCGGTCATCTTCACCACCTGGATCGTGGCGCTTCTGTCCACGCTTTCGGCGGCTGCGGCCATCGCGGGCGGTCAGACGGCGGGCTTTGCGGTGCAACTGGCGCTGTGGCTGTGGGCCACGGTCCTGTTCGCCAATGTCGCCGAAAGCATCGCCGAGGGGCGCGGCAAGGCGGCGGCCGATTCCTTGCGCGCCACCCGCGTCACGACCAAGGCCAAGCTGATCGTCGATCCGAAGACCGGCAGCGTGGTCCCGACCAACGCCTCGGAGCTTGAAGTCGGCTCGATCATCCTGGTCGAGGCCGGCGACGTGATCGCCTCTGACGGCGAGATCGTCGAGGGTGTGGCCTCGGTCAACGAGGCCGCCATCACCGGCGAGAGCGCCCCGGTGATCCGCGAAAGCGGCGGCGACCGTTCGGCGGTGACCGGCGGCACGACCGTCGTCTCGGACTGGATCAAGGTGCGCATCACCGCCAAGCCAGGCTCGACCTTCCTCGATCGTATGATCGCCATGGTCGAGGGCGCGGACCGCCGGAAGACGCCCAATGAGTTGGCCCTGGCCGTGCTGCTGGCCGGCCTGACCCTAATCTTCCTGATCGCGGTCGTGACCCTGGTGGGTCTGGGCGCCTATTCCGGCGTCGATCTGGATCCGATGGTGCTGGGCGCCCTGTTCATCACCCTGATCCCGACCACGATCGGGGGCCTGCTGTCCGCCGTCGGCATCGCCGGCATGGACCGGTTGCTGAAGGTGAACGTGCTGGCCACCTCGGGCCGTGCGGTGGAGGCGGCAGGCGACGTCGACACCCTGCTGCTCGACAAGACCGGCACCATCACCTTCGGCAACCGCATGGCGACCGAAGTCATCCCGGTTCCGGGCGTGCGCCCCGAGGCCGCTTTGGCCGCCGCCGTCATGGCGTCTCTCGCCGACGAGACGCCCGAGGGCCGCTCCATCGTCGAGCTGGGCCGCAACGCCGGCGTCTCGGTCGATCAGCCCGCCGGCGCCGTCGCCATTCCCTTCACCGCCGTCACCCGCCAGTCGGGCCTGGACGTCGGCAAGGACAGCTGGCGCAAGGGCGCGGTCGATGCCGTGCTGAAGGATCTGACCCTGACCGACGGTTCGGCCCCGGCCGAGTTCCGCCAGGCCGTGGACCGGATCGCCCGTTCGGGCGGCACGCCCCTGGCTGTCACCCAGAACAGCGTCCTGGTCGGCGTCATCCACCTGAAGGACGTGGTCAAGCCGGGCGTGAAGGCGCGCTTCGCCGACCTGCGTCGCATGGGCCTGCGCACCGTCATGATCACCGGCGACAATCCGGTGACGGCCGCGGCCATCGCTTCGGAAGCCGGGGTGGACGACTACCTCGCCGAGGCCACGCCCGAGGACAAGATGCGCCTGATCAAGGCCGAACAGGCCAAGGGTCGGCTGGTCGCCATGTGCGGCGACGGCGCCAACGACGCCCCTGCCCTGGCCCAGGCCGATGTCGGCGTGGCCATGCAGACCGGCGCCCAGGCCGCGCGCGAGGCCGGCAACATGGTCGATCTGGACAGCGACCCGACCAAGGTCATCGAGATCGTCGAGGTCGGCAAGCAACTGCTGATCACGCGCGGCGCGCTGACGACCTTTTCGGTCGCCAACGACGTGGCCAAATATTTCGCCATCATCCCGGCGATGTTCGTGGTGGCCCTGCCATCGCTCGGCGCGTTGAACGTCATGCGTCTGCACAGCCCTGAGAGCGCCATCCTGTCGGCGGTGATCTTCAACGCCCTGGTCATCGTCGCCCTGATCCCGCTGGCGCTGAAGGGCGTCAAATACCGGGCCATCGGCGCCGGCGCGCTTCTGGGTCGCAACCTGCTGATCTACGGCCTGGGCGGCCTGATCGCCCCGTTCGTCGGCATCAAGCTGATCGACCTGCTCATCTCCGGCCTGGGTCTGGCGTGATGCGTCGGGAGGTCTCTCGCATCCTGCAACTCGTCGTGGCGGTGCTGGTCATCGCCGTGATGTGGGGTGTGGCGACGCTGCAGCAGACCGATCCGCGCACGCGCTCCAACCCCATGGCCATTCATCCTGTTCGAATAGAGAAATCCAATGCGTAAATCCTTCTCCAAGGCCTCGGGCCGCAACGACGCCTGGTTCGCCGCCGCCTGTATCGTCGGTCTCGCCGGTCTGGGCCTGTGCAGCGAAGCCAAGGCCCAGGACGTGTCGGCCCCAACCGTTTCGGCCAACGTCGCCGTCACCTCCGACTATGTCTTTCGCGGCGTCAGCCAGACCCAGGAAAACCCCGCCCTCTCGGCTGGCGTCGATCTGACCAGGAACGGCTTCTACGCCGGCGGCTGGGCCTCCAACGTCGATTTCGGCGACGACACGGACGCCGAGGTCGATCTTTATGCCGGCTATCGGCCGGAGGTCGCCGGCTATGCGCTGGACTTCGGCGTGATCGGCTATCTCTACGCCGGTCAGCCGGACGGCGCCGACTATGACTATGTCGAGTTCAAAGCCGCCGCCTCACGCGCCGTGGGTCCGGCCACCCTGGGCGCCGCCGTCTATTATTCGCCCGACTTCTTCGGCGCGGCCGAGGACGAGGCGACCTATGCCGAGGTCAACGGCGCGGTCAGCCCGGCCGACAAATGGACCGTCTCGGGCGCCGTCGGGCGTCAGTGGGTGTCGTCGGACCTGGACTACACCACCTGGAACCTGGGCGCGGCCTATCAGCTGACCGACACTCTGGCGCTGGACCTGCGCTATCACGACACCGACCAACACGACTTCGGCGACATCTACGGCGCGCGCGCCGTAGCCACGCTGAAGGCGACCTTCTGAGGCGACGACCATGGTCAACCAACTTCGCCCGGCCCTCGTCATGACGGCCCTGTTCACCCTGCTGCTGGGCCTGGCCTATCCGCTGGCCGTCACCGGCATCGCCCAAGTCGCCTTCCCGGACCAGGCCAACGGCAGCCTGGTGCGCGACGCCGGCGGGCGGGTCGTCGGCTCGTCCCTGATCGGCCAGCCTTTCGTCGGCGCGACCTATCTGCATCCGCGCCCGTCGGCGGCGGGCGACGGCTATGACGCCGCCGCCTCGTCCGGCTCCAACATGGGGCCGCTGAACTCGGACCTGATCTCGCGCGTCGCCGAAAGCGCTCAGACGATCCGCGCCGAGGACGGCCCCGGCGTCATCCCGGCCGATGCGGTGACGACATCGGGTTCGGGCCTCGACCCGGACGTGTCCCCGGCCTACGCTCGGCTTCAGGCCGCGCGGATCGCCCGCGCCAGAGGCGTTCCCGTGCAACAGGTCCAGAGCATCATCGACGCGCACATCGAGGGGGCCTTCCTGGGCTTCATCGGCCAGCCGCACGTCAATGTCCTGCTGACCAACCGCGCGCTGGACGCCCGCTTCGGAGCGGAGGGCTGATTGCCCGAAACGGCGCCCGCAACGCCCGCGACTTCAGCCGTTCCGCGCCGCAAGCGCGGGCGGCTGAAGGTGTTTCTGGGCATGTCGCCCGGCGTGGGCAAGACCTATGAAATGCTGCGCGCCGCGCGCCGTCGAAAGGCCGAGGGGCTGGACGTCGTCGTCGGCGTGGTCGAAACCCACGGCCGCAAGGAAACGATGAGCCTGCTGCGCGGGCTGGACGTCATGCCGCGGGCGCCCATCGAACACCGCGACCGCGCCCTGATGGAGTTCGACCTCGACGGCGCCTTGGCGCGACGGCCCGAACTGCTGCTGGTCGACGAATACGCCCATTCCAATGCGCCCGGCTCGCGCCATCCCAAGCGCTGGCAGGACGTGGAGGAGCTGCGCGACGCCGGCATCGACGTCTGGACCACGCTGAACATCCAGCATCTGGAAAGCCTGTCCGACGTCATCCTGCGCATCACCGGCGTGCGCCAGCGCGAGGCGGTGCCCGATAGCGCCCTGACCGGCGCCGACGACATCGAGGTCATCGACATCACGCCCGAAGACCTGCGGGCGCGTCTAGCCGAGGGCAAGGTCTATGTGCCCGAAACGGCGCGGGTGGCCTCCGAGAACTTCTTCAAGATAGAGAATCTGACGGCGCTGCGCGAACTGGCCCTGCGGCGCGCGGCCCAGACGGTGGACGACCAGCTTCTGACCCACCTGCGCGAGCGGGGCGTGTCGGGGCCGTGGGCGGCGAACGAGCGGATCCTGGTTCTGGTCGGCGGCGACGCCATGACCGCCTCCCTGGTTCGGACCGGTCGGCGGATGTCGGACATGATGATGGACGCCCCCTGGTCGGTGGCCCATGTCGAGCGGCCCAGCGGATCGCGCGTCGACGCCCGGTCGGCGGGACGGTTGTCAGAAGCCTTCAAGCTGGCAGAGCAGCTGGGCGGACGGCCCGTGACGATCAGCGGCGACGACGTGGTGCGCGCCGTTCTGGACCACGCCCACCCCAACAACGTCACCCAGATCGTCATCGGCAAGACGCGCGGCGGGCGGTTCGCCGAATGGACCGGCCGGGCCTTGGCGACCGAACTGCTGCGCAAGGCGCAGGGCGTCGCCGTCCACGTCGTGACAGAGGGCGACCTGGCCACGCCCGAACCGGTGGCCAAGTCCGGCGTCAGGGCGGCGCTGGACTGGCGCGGCTATCCGGCGGGGGCGGGGTTCGTCCTGGCGGCGACGGGGGCGGCCCTGTTGCTCGACACCCGGTTCGAGCGGGTCGATCTGGGTGTCATCTATCTAGCGGCGGTGGTGGCGGCCGGGGTGCTGAACGGCCTCAGACCCGCGCTGGCGGCTGCGACCCTGGCCTTTTTGACCTACAACTTTCTGTTCCTCCAGCCGCGCTACAGCTTCCTGATCGGTTCGCCGACCGACTTTTTGACGCTGCTCCTGTTCTGGGGCGTAGCTCTGGGCACCGGCGCCCTGGCGGGGCGAGTGCGCGAACAGGCCAGAGCCGCCCAGCGCCGCGCCGCCGCCGTCTCGGCCCTGTTGGCCGCCAGCCAGACCCTGTCGGCCGGCCAGGATCGCGCGACCACGGCCCGCAGCCTGGCCGAACAGGCCTCGGCCGCCGCCGGCGCGGGCGCCGTCGTCCTGCTCCCCGACGGCGAGGATATCGTCCTGACCGCGGCCAGTCCCGAGGGCGTGACCCTGGCCCCAGACGCCATGGCCGCCGCCCGCTGGGCCTGGACCCATGGCGAGGTCACGGGCCACGGCACTGGCACCTTGCCGCAAACCCATTGGCGCTTTCAGCCGCTGCAGGGCGTGCGCGGCCGGGCCGGCGTGGCGGGCGTCGACGCCTCGGCCGTGGCGGCGGGGTCGGACGAGGAACGCCTGGCCATGGCCCTGCTGGACCAGGGCGCCGTGGCGCTGGAGCGCGCCGATCTGGCCGGTCAGGCGCTGGAGACCGAGACCCTGCGCCGCGCCGACCGTTTCCGCGCGGCCTTGATGAACTCGGTCAGTCACGACCTGCGCACGCCCCTGTCCACCGTCCTGGGCTCGGCGACGACCCTGATCGACTATGGCGCGACCCTGAAGCCCGAGGTCAGCGACGACCTGCTGCTCAGCATCCGCGAAGAGGCCGAACGCCTGTCGCGCTATGTCGGCGATCTTTTGGATATGACCCGGCTGGAGGGTGGCGGCCTGAACGTGCGCACCGACTGGACCGATGTGCGCGATATCCTGAACACCGCCGCCGACCGGGTGTCGCGCCGCCTTGGCCGGCGCAAGGTCACGCGCGATTTTCCGGCTCAGCTCAGCATGGTCGAGGCCGATCCGGGCCTGCTGGAACAGGCGGTGGTCAACATCCTCGAGAACGCCATCGCCTACAGTCCCGACGGCACGACCATCGAACTGGCCGCCTATGAGGATCGCGGCGCGGTCGTCATCTCCATCGAGGACGAGGGACGCGGCATCCCGACCGCCGAGCTGGAACGGGTGTTCGACAAGTTCCGGCGCATGGAGGAGTCCACCGATCGGGCCAAGGGCGCCGGCCTGGGCCTGGCCATCGCCAAAGGGTTCGTTGAGGCCATGCGCGGCCGTATCGCCGCCGCCAGCCCGATCCAGGACGACGCCGACGGCAAGCGCGGCACCCGCATCCTGATCAGCCTGCCCAAGTCCATCGCCACCCACCCGGATCTGCTGTGATGTCCGCCGTTCGCCCCCAGGTTCTGGTCATCGACGACGAGCCGCAGATCCACCGCTTCCTGGCGCCTGCCCTAGACGCCGCCGGCTATGAACCCCGCCGCGCCGACAGCGGTCAGGAGGGCCTGCGCGCCATCGCCCTGTGGAGCCCCGACGCCGTGGTTCTGGACCTCGGCCTGCCCGACATGGACGGCAAGGATGTTCTGACGCGGGCGCGCGACTTCTATCAGGGGCCGATCATCGTCCTGTCCGCCCGAGACCGCGAGGCCGAGAAGATCACGGCCCTGGACCTGGGCGCCAACGACTATGTCGAAAAGCCGTTCGGCGTCGGCGAACTGCTGGCGCGCATCCGGGCAGGTCTGCGTCAGAGCGCGCTGACGCCGGTCGCGGGCGGGGTGGTTACCGCTGGCGATGTGGTCATCGACCTGGACCGCCGCATCGTCACCCGCGCCGGCGAGCGGGTGAAGCTGCGCCCCAAGGAATACGACGTCCTGGCCTACCTCGCCCGCAACGCCGGCAAGGTCCTGGGTCACGCCGACCTGCTCAAGACCATCTGGGGCGCCGGCCACGCCGATGACGTTCAATATCTGCGCGTCGTCGTGGGCCAGCTCCGGCACAAGCTGGAAGCCGATCCGGCCCAGCCCGTCCTTCTCAAGACCGAACCGGGCGTCGGGTATCGGCTGGCGGACTGAGCCCTTCGACGAGAGGGTTCGACTGTCTTTTCCGATGCAGCCTGATAAAGGCCGGCGCGTTGTCTGCGGAACCCATGTCTGAACCAGGCCCCCTCCCCCCGATCGTCTATCACCCGGCCTACAGCGCCGAACTGCCATCGGGTCATCGCTTTCCGATGCAGAAGTATGCGCGCTTGGTGGAGGTGCTGAGAGAGGAAGGGTTGATCGGACCGGAGGGGCTATGGGAGCCTAAACCTGCGGATTATTCCCTGC
>NZ_JAELUF010000811.1 GCF_016429195.1 Brevundimonas sp. ASV9 | reverse complement strand
CTATTATTGGCAGCAACCTGCCCGTGCCACGCCACGCAGAGGGTCCTGATGCTACCACTCTCATCTCCACCACGAAGGACACACCTGTTTGGCAGCCATCCCATTGTTCCTTTGCAGTGTCCCAGTTCTCAGCTTCACACTACTCAACGCACTTCTTAACGCCGCCTCAGTGGAGTCGTTGCCATCCTTTTCTTGCCGTTTTCTGTGACACCTTTGCGATCTGATCCCTCCCCCCCTTAATGACAAGCCATCAGAATATGTCACTGCGCCACGACCTGTCTCTTATACACATCTCCGAGCCCACGAGACCAGCAATCGTATCGAGTATGCCGTCTTCGGCTTGAAAAAGGGGGGGGGGGGGGGGGGGGGGGGGGGGGGGGGGGGGGGGGGGG
>NZ_JAELUF010000810.1 GCF_016429195.1 Brevundimonas sp. ASV9 | reverse complement strand
CCTTGATGATGATAAATGTTTATTAGTATTATTTGGACGTTGTGCTATGAGTCAGCAGAGAGTGAAGCTGGCCACGAGAGAGCCAGGTCATCACTATAAACAAGCTTGCGCAATGCAGGGTGCCAAATCTACATGGACCAAAAAAAAAGGGAAAAAAAAAGGGAAAAAAAAAGGGAAAAAAAAAGGCAAGGTGCGGCTAGGAAAATTTGCTTACCGAAAGCCTTTCAAAAAACAAACGAAAAGCTGTTCCAACCCCTTGCAAATAGCCATGTTTGCTAAGCGGTTCGTCTTGCTGGGCCTGCGGAACAACTGCGTTGATAGGCTAGCTTACCAAATTCATGCTATTCCAATACCAGTATTTGCATTTCAGCAGAAACTAGTCATCCCATCAC
>NZ_JAELUF010000809.1 GCF_016429195.1 Brevundimonas sp. ASV9 | reverse complement strand
ATGTGTATAAGAGACAGAGGCAACTCGGTCTGCCCACTCCTCAACCGGCTCAGCCTTGGGAACCAGCTTCTCGTATTCTTTCCAAAAGCTGCTGCCAAACCCACCAAACATCTTCATGATGCCCAGTTCAAACTCTGAGTAACCATATACAGCTGATGGGTCAAAGACAACCTCTTCTGTGCCGCTCTTGCCGCCAATCTGGCCGCGAGAATGATTACCACTCCACAAGTCGCCATGCACAACCACCGGCTTGATCCCGTTGACGCGGTCATCACCAATCAGTCTCGGCACCACAACGCTAGCAACCTTTTCCACTGCAGACGATCTGTCTCTTATACACATCTGACGCTGCCGACGAATACATCACAGTGTAGGGGGCGGGGGGGGGGGGG
>NZ_JAELUF010000808.1 GCF_016429195.1 Brevundimonas sp. ASV9 | reverse complement strand
CACATCGCTCCTCTCCGCGAACCTGCACTCCTCAGCCCTCAGTCTCGCGCGCCTCACGCACGCCAACACGCCACCGGCGTCTCTACATCGACACATCCCCGCTCTCCCGCAAGACCTGGCGGAACTTAAAGAAGAGCTCGCCAGCGCACAATCCCGCCTTTTGGAAACTCGCAGCCGGACAACAAACGCCCTCGCAAGCCTGCTGCAACGCCACGTAGAGGCATTAACGCTGCTCGTCCGCACTGTAGAAGCCAAGCACGGCGCCGTAGCCAACTCACTCGACCTCCGCGCGCAAGAGGTAACACTCAAGGCACAGCGGACAGAAGCCGAAGCAGGACGCAGTCTGGAGACGCTGCACAAGGAAATGTTCTCGCTCGAGGCGGTGTCTGCGCT
>NZ_JAELUF010000807.1 GCF_016429195.1 Brevundimonas sp. ASV9 | reverse complement strand
AGCAAGGCGGCGAACGGCACTTGGGCGAGGGAGAAGGGGGTTGGCCCTCGGCGGCTCTTAAGGCTCGCTTTCTCGGCGACTCGGAGGATGAAGGGAAGAGGGTATCCGCGGTGGGAGGATGGATATAGGCGGCGAGATACAGCCGGTCTGGGACAATAGTTAGCGACGGGATTGCACTCAGATAGGTAGCTAGTGGCGGCGGCGTTGTTGTTGTTGCTATTGCTGTGTTGAGCTGAAAGCTGGAACAAGATTCGCAAGAAAGTGGTTGGCCGGCACACGAGTCGATGAAGAAGCGCATCGTGCAGCAGGCAAAGAGCAACAAGCCCCAACAGTATCTACTATGCAAAAGAAAGAGAAGAGAAGAACTAAAAGGAAAAGTAAACGTACCAGGGA
>NZ_JAELUF010000806.1 GCF_016429195.1 Brevundimonas sp. ASV9 | reverse complement strand
CCGGTGCCCAGAGTGAAGAGTTTATGCACGAGAAGCTCGAGGAGTTCCCTGTACCGCCTAAGCTGCCAACATGGCCGGATTTGGATTTCACTCCTATCCAAACCCAGCACATCGAACCTCGCGAGGCTACTTACTATCCACCGCCCCTATCTCTGTCCAGCATCATTTCTGAAGACATGGCGCCGGTGGAGATTCCTGTGCCGGTACCTCGTCCATTGTCTTTGGCTCCCATTGCCACCCAAGTTGTCGAACCCGTCGAAGAGGAAGCACCCACGCCAAAAGTGGTACCGGTCGCCGCTGAGCCTTCAGTACCAGAGCTCAGCCTCTCCTCAATACTGGCGCAGAATATTCTACCCACACCTGCTGCTAGGCCTTCTCTTAGCTACTCTGGCA
>NZ_JAELUF010000805.1 GCF_016429195.1 Brevundimonas sp. ASV9 | reverse complement strand
CGCTACAACAGGGACACGCTGCATGTTGGTTTGGGCGAAAAAGCAGCCCCAATGGATCTTTCTGGTCGCCGCTTTGAGTTATCTGCCATTGATAGCTTTGGGTATGATGTATATCGTACCGATCCCCTTTACAAGAATATTCCACTCTTGATAAACGCGACTCCAACGGGCTGCATTGCTACATTTGCAACGTCTCATTGCCGCGGAATGTATTCCATCGGCTCTGAGATGGACGGCATGTGGGGTCGTTACAAAGTGTACAGGCAGGATTTTGGCGGTCTCGAAGAATACATTATCGTCGGACGTACACTCAAAGACATTGTTCGCACATATGCAGACCTTGTTGGATACCCGCTGCTAGTGCCGCGATGGGCATTTGGGTATCTCTCTGGA
>NZ_JAELUF010000804.1 GCF_016429195.1 Brevundimonas sp. ASV9 | reverse complement strand
ATCTCACTCACTCACTAGCCCAGTGCCTCGGACCATAAAGCCACCGCCGTATTATGCCTGCTAAAAAAGGCTGGCCAGCGCAGGGATGTCTCGGCCGGGGCGGGGGAAAGCAAAAAGCCTTAGCGGGCCTGAGGTTGGGTGGCGTCAATAGCAGCAGAGCCTCTGTGGGGGTCAAACGTCGCCCATGGTTTCTGGAGATGACGCCTACGAGTCTGCCAGCCTATTCGAAACTACGAGCACGGCGTTACATAGTCGTAGTATGGCTACGTCGTAGTTTGGTGGCGGCAGAGTTGCAAGGTACCCCCGCCTCGCACTGACTGTCCTGTAAGCACCAACATCTCACACTTTGCGCGATGATACGCTACGAGAGGGGGAATTCGGGCAGCGTAGGAC
>NZ_JAELUF010000084.1 GCF_016429195.1 Brevundimonas sp. ASV9 | reverse complement strand
GGCGAGGGCCAGCCGGTGCTGATCGCCTTCGCCAGCCAGACGGGCTTCGCCGAAGAACTGGCGTGGATGACGGCGCGCGCCTTAAGCGACGGCGGCGTGGGCGCGCGGGTGCTGTCCTTCGCCGATCTGGGCGTGCAGGCGCTGAAGGCGACGGACCGCGCATTGCTGATCGTCTCCACGACGGGCGAGGGCGATCCGCCCGACAGCGCCGCTCGGTTCGTGCGCAAGGTCATGGGCGAGACGACCGACCTGTCCGGCCTTCGCTTCGGCCTGCTGGCGCTGGGCGACCGCAGCTACGATCAGTTCTGCGGCTTCGGCCATGCGGTCGACGGCTGGCTGCGACGCGCGGGCGCGGAACCCCTGTTCGACATGGTCGAGGTCGACAACGGCGAGGCCGGCGCCATCCGCCACTGGCAGCACCAACTGAACCAGATCACCGGCAGTATGACGGCCCCCGACTGGACCCCGCCCGCCTACGACCCCTGGCGGCTGGTCGAACGCACCCTGGTCAATCCGGGCAGTCCCGGCGGCGAGGCGTATCATCTGGCGTTCGAGGCCGTGGGCGCGACGCCCGACTGGTCGGCCGGCGACATCGCCGAGGTCGGCCTGCCTGAGCGTGATGGCGTCACGCCCGGCTCGCGCGAATATTCCATCGCTTCCCTGCCGTCGGACGGCCGGGTCGAGTTCCTGATCCGCCTGATGCGCCATCCCGACGGCACGCCGGGCCTGGCGTCGGGATGGCTGACGCAGGATCTGGCGCTGGGCGATCAGATCGGAATGCGCCTGCGCACCAATCGCAGCTTCCAAGGCCCAGCGGACGAGACGCCGATGATCCTGATCGGCAACGGCACGGGCATCGCCGGCCTGCGCGCCCATCTGAAGGCGCGAACCGACGCGGGCGGGGCCTGGCTGCTGTTCGGAGAACGCACCAAGGCGCATGACGCCTTCTTCGATGCGGAGTTGCAGGCCTGGCTGGCGTCGGGCGTGCTGCGGCGGCTGGACCGAAGCTTCTCGCGCGATGCGGGCGACGGCCGATATGTGCAGGATTTGGTCGCGGCTGCAGCCGACGAACTGCGTGCCTGGGTCGCGCGCGGCGCGGCGGTCTATGTCTGCGGCAGTCTGGAAGGCATGTCGCAAGGCGTCCATGCCGCGCTGGAAAGCGCATTGGGCGCGGACGTGGTGCTGACCCTGCTGGAAGACGGCCGCTATCGGCGGGACGTGTATTAACTTTTCCGCTCATCCCCGCGAACGCGGGGACCCAGTGCTTTGGGCGTCCAGACGTAACCAGTCTGGCGGCCCGTCGATCCTAGACATTCTGCCTCGCGAAAGGACTGGGTCCCGGCTTTCGCCGGGATGAGCGGCTATTTTTGCAACCGCCCCAACAGTTCCGCCGCGAAGGTTGACAGAGTGTCGTCGCGCGCGCCCATGACGATGATCCGGTCGCCCGGCTTGGCGATCTCGACGATCCGGTCGCCGCAGTCGGCGCGCGTCGCCAGCGCCTCGGCCTGACGGCCGGCGGCGCGGACGCCGGAGGCGATGTCTTCCGATCCCACGCTGCGGTCCGTGGTGCCGCCGTAATAGACCGGCTCGGGCATCAGCAGCACGTCGTCCTCGCGCATCAGGCCGGCGAAACCGTCGGTGAACTCGGACTTCATCAGCTTCAGCGGCCCGAACCCATGCGGCTGAAACAGGATCAGCAGCCGGCCTTCGAAGGCGTGCAGGGTCTTCAGCGTGGCCGCGATCTTGTCCGGGTTATGGGCGAAGTCGTCGATGACGGTGATGTCGCCGGCCGTCCCGACCACTTCCATCCGGCGACGGATGCCGGCAAAGGTCTCCAGCGCCTTGACCGCTTCGGCCGTCGGCACGCCCAGCGCTCGCGTCGCGCCCAGCGCGGCCAGGGCGTTGGCGACATTGTGCGCGCCGGGCACGTTCAGGACGACGTCGTGTTCGCTCCAGCCCTCGATCAGGCGGAACCGCATGCCCGTCGGCAGAGGCTGAAGATCATGGGCGGACAGGTCGGCCTTCTCTTCGCCCAGGCCGAAGGTGATCGCCTTGCCAGCCGGCAGCGTCTGAGCCAGCGCCGCCGTCTCGGGATTGTCCAGGTTCAACACGGCCGTCGTCGCCCGCGCGGTGAAGCCGCCGAAAAGGTCGCGCAGCTCCTCCATCGACTTGTGGTCCAGCGAGATGTTGGACACCACCGCCACCGTCGGATCGTAGCGGGCGATCGAGCCGTCGCTTTCATCCACCTCCGACACGAACACGTCGGGCCCGCCGATCAGGGCGCTGGCGAACGGATGGTCGGCGTCGGCGAAGTTCTTCATCACCGCCCCGTTCATGACGGTCGGCTCGCGGCCCGTCTGATGCAGGATCCAGGCGATCATGCCGGTGATGGTGGACTTGCCGCTGGTGCCCGCGACCCCGACCGAGGTCGGGGCGGCGTTGAAGAGTTCGCTGAGCAGCTCCGGCCGGGTCTTGATGGTTGCGCCCGCGCGCTTGGCCGCGCCGATGTCGGGCACCGTCTCCTCGATGGCGCCGGTTGCGATGACGGTCTGATCCGCGCGGGTTACGCCCGATCCGTCCTGGGGGTGCAGGGTCACGCCGTGGGCGCGCAGCCAGTCGAACTTCTCGGGCGTGCGGCCCTGATCCAGCGCCCGGTCCGACCCTTCGATCACGGCGCCGCGCGCCTGGACGATCATGGCCAGGGGCAGCATGCCCGACCCGCCGATGCCGCAGAAGAAATAGGAGGCGTCTTGGTTCATGCCCCCTTAGAACAGGGGATCGGGCCGGTCCGCCAGTAGGGGATCGCAAAAACGACGAAGAAGACGGACGTGACCCCAAAGAGCGATAAAATGGGCAGCTTCAAGATCGGCGTCGTCTGCGCCAGTTCGCGCTTCTCCAAAGAGCGCGCCGAGGCGGTCGAGGCCTGGATGGCGCACAACCATCCCGACCGCGATGTCGCCGTCGTCTTCCATCCCGCCTGTTTCCTGAAACACGGTCATTTCGCCGGCGATGACCGGGCGCGCGCCGACGCCTTCGTCGAGTTCGCCAACGACCCGCGCATCGACGCCATCTGGTTCGCGCGCGGCGGATACGGCTCCTGTCGCATCGCCGATGCGGTGATCCCGCGCCTGGACGCCGTCGCCCGCAAGAAGCGCTACATGGGCTATTCCGACGCCGGCAGCCTGTTGGCCGGAATGTACAAGGCCGGGTTCAAGCATCTGGCGCACGGACCGATGGCCTCGGATTCGGTGCGCGACGACGCAACCGCGCGCGGCGCCCTGTCCTGGCTGACCACCGGACGCACCGACTGGATCGAGCCGTCGCTGGCGACCGATCCGCGCCCGGCCGTCGCCTTCAACCTGACCATCCTGAACGAACTGACCGGCACGTCTCTGGAGCCCGATCTGTCCGACCACGTCCTGATGCTGGAGGAGGTGTCCGAGGCCGCCTACCGAATCGACCGGATGATGTTTCATTTGACCAGCCAGGCCAGCATCCGTCGCGTGGCCGGGATTCGCTTGGGACGGGTCTCGGACATCACGCCAAACGATCCCGATTTCGGTCAAACTCCGGAGGAAATCGTTCGATACTGGTGCCTGCGTTCGGGCATACCCTTTCTGGGAAGCGCCGATATCGGGCATGACGCCGCCAACAAGGTCGTCCCCTTCGGTCGCCCGTAAGGCGAACAACGCGCGACGAAAAGGACACAGTCTCGCCTCTATTCGCTAAGGCGGGGCCGCCCGCCTCTCGACAGAACGCTGGTCCTGACCTCAGATGCCGGTCCGCGAGGCGTTAGGACTTCGTTAGCCAAGGCGTTGGGGGACGCTGCGGTTTGCGCCTTCTGCGATGCGGCGGTTCGTTCGGATATCGGGGGATGCCCGGACGAGCCGCCTGATCGTCCTTCAGCCCAACGCGCCCAGATATCTCTCCCATGCCGCCCGTCCAGTGACGGTCAGGACGACGCGGGTGCGAGGCTTGCGGCCCAGAAAACCCCGTCGCAGTTCAATATAGCCGGCGGTTTCCAGTCGGGTCAGGTGACTGGACAGGCTGTTGTTCGGGGCGGCCAAGGCGAGGGCGAGCTCGGTGAAGTCGGCGGCTTCGGCGGTCGAGAGATAGGCCATCACCCCTGTTCTTAATCGATGGGAAAAGGCGGGATCGACGCTGGGCTCGGCCGTCACCTGCGCGTCTCGCGCATCGGGATCATAGCAGGAGCGAAGGCCAGAAGTATCAGACTGGCGCACATGACAACCAAGGCGGCCAAAGACGCTGTGCCGACCCACGCCAAGGCAGCGGCTGCGCCAAAACTTCCGATCGCAACGGCGATGAGCCACCTCCGGTCGCTGGCGACGGCGGTTGTCCACCATGCTGCGCCCCATAGGATCAACACGACCGGCCAGATGACCTGGGCGATCTTCGTCGCATCCGGCGCGGCTTCGTTTCGCGTGACCAGGTGGAAAACGACAAAGGTGGCGACCAGCGCGATGAAGCTGCCGGACCATGTCGCTGTGGCCGATCGGCTAAGGCGGACTCGCTCTGGACCCAAGGTTCTCCAGATCTTCCACGCGACGGTGGCGAAAAAGATCAGGTGCGAACTGATAATTCCCCACGATCCCACGAAATTAGAGATCGGTCCTGTTACGGGTGTTCCGGATTGAGGCGGTCCTTCGATCATAAAGGCCGTCAGGATGGCCAACAGGGCAAAGCCATAGGCGCCTCTGAACACGGCGATCAAGAGCAGGAAAGGGGCGGGCTGCCCGCGTCCCGCTATCGCCAATCGCTTAAGGTAGACCAGGTCGGCCTCGTCCCTTGATGACGAAGAATGGGTCATTTTTAGCTCTCCCGCGATGTGACTACTCTAAAATACAAACTTGTCGAGTCAGGGAGAGTTTTGCGCTCATTCGATTCGCTTGTGAGGCCCGCAGGGCTTAAGGATCGCGGGTGCGTTTCGACGAGAGATTCATCGATGAACTGAAGGCCCGCCTTCGGCCGTCCGACGTGATCGGGCGGACGGTGAAGCTGAAACGTCAGGGTCGCGAATACGTCGGTCTGTCGCCCTTCTCGAAGGAAAAGTCGCCGTCCTTCTTCGTCAATGACGACAAGGGGTTCTTCCACGACTTCTCGTCCGGCAAGCATGGCGACATCATTTCCTTCCTGCAGGAGACCGAGCGGCTGAGTTTCGTCGAGGCGGTGCAGCGCCTGGCCGGCGAGGCGGGGATGCAGCTTCCCGCCGAGGACCCCAAGGAGGCCGAGCGCGAGCAGAAGCGGGCGGGTCTGTCGGACTGGATGGACCTGGCCCAGAAATGGTTCGCCGCCAATCTGCGCCGCACGCCGGGCAAGGCGGCGCGGGAATATCTGGACAAGCGCGGCCTGCCCGAGGATCAGTGGGAGCGGTTCGGGCTGGGCTATGCGCCCAACGACCGCGAGGGGCTGAAGCAGGCGTTGGTCCAGCGCGGCGCCAAGCCCGCCGAACTGGTCGAGGCTGGGCTGCTGATCTCGCCCGAAAGCGGCGGCCAGCCCTATGACCGGTTCCGCGACCGGCTGATGTTCCCGATCCTGGATGCGCGCGGCCGGATCGTCAGCTTCGGCGGCCGGGCCATGAACCCCGGCGACCGCGCCAAATATCTGAACGGTCCGGAAAGCCCGCTTTTTCATAAGGGCGCGACCCTCTACGGCCTGCCCGAGGCGCGACGCATCCTGGGGGCGGAATCCAAGAACGACCAGGCCATCATCGTGGTTGAAGGCTATATGGACGTCATCGCCTGCCAGCGCGCGGGCCTGCCGGCCGTGGCGCCGATGGGCACGGCCCTGACCGAGGAGCAGATGGAACGGCTGTGGCGCGTGTCGCACGAGCCGATCCTGTGCTTCGACGGCGATGCGGCGGGACTGCGCGCCGCCTATCGCGCCATCGAACGCTCGCTGCCGCTGCTGAAGCCAGGGCGCTCATTCCGGTTCGCGCTGCTGGGCGCCGGTCAGGATCCCGACGACATCCTGCGCGACAAGGGCGCGCCCGCGCTGCGTCAGGCCCTGGCCGAAACCCATGGGTTCGCCGAGGTGCTGTTCCGCCGCGAACAGGATCTGGAGCCGCTGGACACGCCGGAACGCAAGGCCGGCTTCAAGGCGCGGCTGAGGAACACCGCCTCAGCCATCCAGGATAAAGATCTGGCGGAGCAATACCGCCGCGACCTGTTCGACCGTTTCGACGCCCTGTTCCCCCGCAGCCCTCAACGCGCGCCTTGGACGCCGGGGCAGGGCAAACGCGGTTTCGGCCCGCCGCCCAAACTAGGCCAGACGGCCGAGGGCGCTCAGGCGATGCAGTCGCTGTTTCGCGCCATCGAGCCCGTGCCGGCCGCCCTGGCCCACGGCGCCATCGACGACCCCGAACGGATGGACGACCATCTGGAAGAGATCGCCGCCCACGGATTCGGCGACAAGGGCCTAGATGGACTGGCGCAGGAGTTGGTTCGCCTGCGTCTGTCGGGACATAGCCTTGACTCCGCCGCCCTGCGACGCCATCTGGCGCAATCGGGTCATGATGCCTTAGTGCGCGAGGTCGAGAAGGCGGCGGCAAAGTCCGGCGCGCCATTCCTGGCCGCAAATGCGCCCCTCGCCGAGGCAAGGGTCCGATGGTCGCAGGCGTTCGACGCTTCGACGCGGGTCGCCGCGTTGGAGGACGCCTTGGCCCATGCACGTGATGTGCCTGGGCAGGATGAGGCGTTCCGCCGGCTGAAGGCCGAGCGGGATGCGCTTCGCCGTGCGATCAAAGCCGGGACGATTTGGGAAGACAGCGCGGGCACGTAACCTTACGGCACGCCAAGCATTGTATTTTTCGCCGGGGCGGACTGATCACCCTCTCGGCTGGAGACAGACTGACTATGAACGCACAGACCGAGACGCAGGACACCGAGGTTTCGACCGATGGGCCCCTGCTCGATCTGACGGACGCCGGCGTCAAGAAGTTCATCAAGCAAGCCAAGGCGCGCGGCTATGTGACGATGGAGGAGCTGAATAAGGTTCTGCCGTCCGAAGAAGTCACGCCCGACGCCATTGAAGACACCTTGGCGATGCTGTCCGAAATGGGCGTCAACGTCGTGGAGGCCGAGGAGGACGCGCAGGAGCAGCAGTCCACCGACGTCGCCGCTGCGGCCGGCACCGCCGTGGCCGAAACGCCTGCCAAGTCGGCCTATGACCGCACCGACGACCCCGTGCGCATGTACCTGCGCGAGATGGGTTCGGTCGAACTGCTGAGCCGCGAGGGCGAAATCGCCATCGCCAAGCGGATCGAGGCCGGCCGCGACGCCATGATCTCGGGTCTGTGCGAAAGCGCCCTGACCTTCGAGGCCATCATGGTCTGGCGCGACGAGCTGGAAAACAACCGCATCCTGCTGCGCGAGGTCATCGACCTGGACGCCACCTATGGCGTTCTGAACCCTTCGTCCCTGCCGGGCGCCGCCCAGCCTGAAGGCGAAGAGGAAGAAGAGGCCGAGGAAAAGCCGGCCGCCGAGGACAAGCCTGAGTCCGACGACGACGATGACGACGACTTCGACGATGGCGGCGGCATGTCGATCTCGGCGCTGGAAGCCGAGCTGCGCGACGGGGTGATGGACGTCCTGAACGCCATCGCTGCGGACTTCGGCGCCTTCCGCGCCCTGCAGGACAAGCTGGTTCAGACCCGCCTGAAGGGCGAGGTGCTGAGCGCCAAGGATGAAAAGGCCTATCAGGCGCTGACGACGTCCATCTCGGATCGTCTGAAGACGATGAAGCTGAACAACAACCGCATCGAGGCGCTGGTCGAGCAGCTCTATGCGATCAACAAGCGCCTGATCGGTCTGGAAGGCCGGCTGCTGCGCCTGGCCGACAGCTACGGCATTTCGCGGCCCGAGTTCCTCAAGGCCTATTTCGGCTCGGAGCTGGACCCCACCTGGACCGACCGGATCAAGGACCAGGGCGTGCGCTGGACCAAGTTCAGCGAGAACGAAGCCAGCCAGATCGCGACCATCCGTTCTGACGTCGCCGCCGTGGCGCTGGAAGCCGGCCTGCCGATCGACGACTATCGCCGCATCGTCCAGACGGTGCAGAAAGGCGAACGCGAAGCGCGGCAAGCCAAGAAGGAAATGGTCGAGGCCAACCTGCGCCTCGTGATCTCCATCGCCAAGAAATACACCAACCGCGGCCTGCAGTTCCTGGACCTGATCCAAGAGGGCAACATCGGCCTGATGAAGGCTGTCGACAAGTTCGAATATCGTCGCGGCTACAAGTTCTCGACCTACGCCACTTGGTGGATTCGTCAGGCGATCACTCGCTCGATCGCCGACCAGGCGCGCACCATCCGCATTCCGGTGCACATGATCGAAACGATCAACAAGATCGTCCGCACCAGCCGCCAGATGCTGCACGAGATCGGCCGCGAGCCGACGCCGGAAGAGCTGGCCGAAAAGCTGGCCATGCCGCTGGAGAAGGTGCGCAAGGTTCTGAAGATCGCCAAGGAGCCGATCTCGCTGGAAACCCCGATCGGGGACGAGGAAGACAGCCACCTAGGCGACTTCATCGAGGACAAGAACGCCGTCTTGCCGATCGACGCCGCCATCCAGTCGAACCTGCGTGAGACCACCACCCGCGTTCTGGCGTCGCTGACGCCGCGTGAAGAGCGGGTGCTGCGGATGCGTTTCGGCATCGGCATGAACACCGACCACACGCTGGAAGAAGTCGGCCAGCAGTTCTCGGTGACCCGCGAACGCATCCGTCAGATCGAGGCCAAGGCGCTGCGCAAGCTGAAGCACCCGTCGCGGTCGCGCAAACTGCGGTCCTTCCTGGACAGCTGATGCGATCAAGGGCGGCCCCGACGGGCCGCCCTTTTTTCTTGGCAGGCGACATGGCCCGAAAGCACGTCAATCTCGGCACGGCGCCGGCCAAGTCCGACCTGCCGCAAAAGTTCTGCGCCGCCTGTGGCCTGCCGTTCGCCTGGCGCAAGAAGTGGGCGCGGGACTGGGATCAGGTGCGGTTCTGTTCGGATCGGTGCCGGGCCAAAGGCGCGTCCGAAGAGCGCCGGTAGGCGGCTCTCCGCCTCGTGACCACGGCGGCGGTGGGAATCAGCTAAGCGTCGCGACCATGCCCTCCGTGTCGCGCGTCTCTCCCTTTCTCATCGGCCTCGGCGTCCTGCTGATCCTCAGCGGCTGCGTGCGGCGGCCGCCCGAGCCATTGCGGCCGCCATCGCCCTATCCGTCACGCACCGAGGCGCCGCTGGTCGGGGGGCTGGTGGATCGGATGATCGACGGCGGGACCCAGGCCCTGGTCGTGCGCGAAGGCGGCGATCTGGGCCGTTGTCTGGCCGAGTTGAACGCCGCGCGCGTGCGGTTCAGCCCCGTGCCGGATCGCCAGAACTCGGCGACCTGCGGACTGAGCAAGGGCGGGTTGTTGGGCGCCGACCTGGGGACCGTGGCGCGCATGGCGCCGGGCGATGTGGAGATGACCTGCCAGACTGCGCTGGCGCTGAGCATCTGGCGTCGTCAGTCGCTGGAGCCGGCGGCGCGAGAGCTCTTAGGCTCGGACGTTGTGCAGATCGACCACATGGGGGCCTATGCCTGTCGCAATGTGAACAACGGCGTGGGCTCGAACCGCATCAGCGCCCATTCCCAAGCGGCGGCGCTGGACTTCGCCGGGGTGCGGTTGAGGGACGGGCGGCGCATTACCGTGACCAAGGACTGGAACGGCGACACGCCCGAAGCGCGCTTCCTGAAGCGTATCCGCGACGACGCCTGCCGCATCTTTGGCACGACGCTGAGCCCCGACTACAACGCCGTCCACTACGACCACCTGCACCTCGAGGCGACCGACACGCGCTTCTGTCGCTGAGGCAACGCTTTGGCGCGGGGCGGATTACGCCCCTATGCGCGGTGAACTGAAGACCTATCAGGCCAAGCGCCGGTTCGGCGAAACGCCCGAGCCGAAGGGCGCGAAGGGCAAGCGCGGGAAGGGCGGCTTCCGCTATCTGATCCAGCGCCACGCGGCGACGCGTCTGCACTATGATTTCCGCATCGAGGCGGACGGGGTGCTGAAATCCTGGGCCGTGACCAAGGCGCCGTCGCGCGACACGGCGGTCAAGCGGCTGGCGGTCGAGGTCGAGGATCATCCGCTGGATTACGGATCGTTCGAAGGCACGATTCCCGACGGCAACTACGGCGCCGGCACGGTACAGATGTGGGATGTCGGCACCTGGGAGCCGCAGGAGCCGGATCTGGAGGCGGCCTGGGCCAAGGGTCAGATCAAGATGATCCTTCACGGCGAGCGGCTGAAAGGCAAATGGGCGCTGATCCGGTTGAAGAGCGATCGGGGCAAACCCTCCAAACGCAACAACTGGCTGCTGCTAAAGGAGAAGGACGACTTCGCCGTGGCGGGAGAGGGCGATGCGCTCGCCGAAATCGACGCCTCTGTGACGACCGGCCGGTCGCTGGCCGAGATCGCGGATGGGACCAAGGAGTGGACGGCGTCCAAGCCGACGGGGCGTAAAGGTCCGGCCAAGCCCAAACCCTCGAAAGCGGCGGCGAAGGCAAAAAAACCCCCGGCCTTCGTGCCGATCCAGCTGTGCAAGGTGACCGACCATCCGCCAGGCGGAACGGGCTGGGCGCACGAGATCAAGTTCGACGGCTATCGCATCCAGATCGGTGTGGGCGGCGGTCGGGCAATCTTGCGCACGCGCAAGGGTCTGGACTGGAGCGACAAGTTTCTGGATCTGGCGGCGGACGCGGCGACCTGGCCCGACGCCGTGATCGACGGCGAGCTGTGCGCTCTGGACGACGATCACATGCCGGACTTCGGCGCGTTGCAGGCGGCCATCTCGGACGAGAAGACGGAAGGCCTGGTCTATTTCGCCTTCGACCTGTTGTTCGAGGGGGCGGAGGATCTGCGCGAACTGCCGCTGTCGCATCGCAAGGCGCGGCTGCAGGCCTATGTGGACCGGATCGGAAAGGCGGCCGCCGGGCGGCTGCGCTACGTCGAGCATTTCGCCTCGACCGGCCAGGCGGTGCTGGAGAGCGCCTGCCGGATGGATCTGGAAGGGGTGATCTCCAAAAAGCTGGACGCCCCCTATCACGCCGGGCGGTCATCGACCTGGCTGAAGTCCAAATGTCGGGGGCGCGACGAAGTGGTGATCGGCGGCTGGTCGTCCGAGGGCGGCACGCGGTTCCGCTCTCTGCTTGTCGGGGTCAGGGAAAAGGGCGGCCTTCGCTATTTGGGCCGGGTCGGGACTGGCTATGGCGAGGCGGTGACGAAGACCCTTGTTCCGGCGCTGAAGAGCGTAACGGCGGAGAAATCTCCCTTCACCGGAGCGGGCGCGCCCAAGGCGGCTCGGGACATCCATTGGGTCAAACCGGTGCTGGTCGCCGAGGTCGAGCACGGCGGCTATACCGAATCCGGCTCGCTGCGGCAGGCGGCGTTCAAGGGACTGCGCGAAGACAAGACGGCCGCCGAAGTCACCCAGCCGCCTCAACCGCCCACGGAGATGGGCGAAGCCAAGAAGACCACGACGACGGTGCGACCGGCCGGAAAGCCCGGCAAGGTGGTCGTGGCGGGCGTGACCATCTCCAGCCCCGACAAGGTGCTGTGGCCCGCCGTGGGCGACCGGCCGGCGATCACCAAGGCCGATCTGGCGCGCTACTACGAGGCGGCGGCCGAGCGGATCCTGCCCCATGTGGCGGACCGGCCGACCTCGATCATCCGGGCGCCCGATGGGATCGCCGGCGAGACCTTCTTCCAGCGGCACGCCATGGCGGGGTCGAACCCGCGGCTGAAGCTGATCGACGTCAAGGCCCGCACCCCTTATGTCGCCGCCGTCGATGTCGGCGGCCTGGTCGCCATCGCCCAGTCGGGCGGGCTGGAACTCCACCCCTGGGGCTGTGCGCCTGGCCAGCCGGAAATCCCTGAGCAGATCACCTTCGACCTGGATCCGGACGAGGGGCTGGACTTCGACGACGTCATCGCCGCGTCCAAGGTCGTGAAGGCGAAGATCGAGGCGCTGGATCTGGCCGCCTTCGTCAAGACGACCGGGGGCAAGGGGCTGCACGTCGTCGTGCCGATCAAGACCGACGCCCGCTCGCGCGTGACCTGGGATCAGAACAAGGCCTTCGCCAAGGCGGTGGCCGAGGCCATCCGCGCCGAGGCGCCGGACCGGTTCACCACGACCCTGGCCAAGAAGGCGCGGGGCGGAAAGATCTTCATCGACTATCTGCGCAACGGGCGGATGGCGACGGCGGTCGCGCCGTGGTCGCCGCGCGCCCGGCCGGGGGCGGGGATCGCCTTCCCGCTGTCCTGGGGGCAGGTGAAGGCCGGGCTGGACCCCGCCGCATTCAATCTTTGGACCTATGCGGCCTTGCTGAAGAAGCCCGATCCCTGGGCCGAATTCCGCGCCTCGGCGGTCAGTTTGAAATCGGCGCTGAAAAAGATGGGCGTCTAGGCCGCTGTCTTCTTCTTTGCCGCAGTCTTCTTGGGCGCCGCCTTCTTTGCCGGGGTCTTCTTGGCGGCCGGCGTCTTCGTCCCCGTCGCCGACCCTTTCAGGCTGTTTCGCAATGCGGCCATCAGGTCGATGACATTGGTGTCGTCGGGTTCGGCGACATCGACCACGCCCTTGCCGCCCGCGGATTTGGCCTTGATCATCGCGCGCAGGGCGTCGTCGTAGCCGTCCTTGAAGTCGGACGGATCGAAGTCCGCCTCCTTCTGTCCGATGATGCGCGCGGCGATCTCGACCATGTCGGGATCGGCCTTCACTGTCGCAATGTCGTCGAAGTATTCGTCAGAATCGCGCACCTCGTCATGGGCGCGCAGGGTGTAGGCGATCAGTCCCTTGCCCCGGACCTCCAGCGCCAGCTGCCGCTCCTTGCCGCGCAAGACCAGCTGACCCAGCGCCACCTTGCCCTGCTTCTTCATGGCGTCGCGGATGACGGCGAAGGCCTCGACGCCCGCACCTTTCTCTGGGACCACGAAGAAGGGGTCGTCCCAGTACAGCCGGTCGATGTCATCCTCGTCGACGAACTTGTCAATCGAGATGGTCTTGGTGCTCTCCAGCTTCACCTTGTCGAAGTCGGCGTCGTCGAACAGGACGTATTCGTCCTTGGACACCTCATAGCCGCGCACCAGATCGCTGCGCTCGACCGGCCCGGCGTCCGGATCGGTCGGCACCATGCGGATGCGATTGTTGGTGTCGGGATTGATCAGGTGAAACCGCACGTCGTTCGTGCTGGTCGTCGCCGTGTAGAGGGCCACCGGACAGGTGACCAGCGACAGCTTCAGATGTCCTTGCCAGGTGGGGCGGGCGGCCATGTCGGTTCTCCTCGATCCCTGACAATGCGTCAGGGCGATTTGCGTTCGAACAGGGCCGCCGCCGGGCTCAGGCCTTGCCTTCGAAGGCGACGCTGAAGCCGCCCCACATCATGCGCTTGCCGTCGAAGGGCATGTCCATGTTTGCAAAGTCGGGGTCGTCCTGCATCTTGCCGAAACAGGTGTCGGCGGTGGCGCGGTCGGGCCAGGTGACCCAGGAGAAGACGACGACCTCGCCCTCTTGCAGCTTCACCGCCATCGGAAAGCTGGTCAGGGCGCCGTCGGGCACGTCTTCGCCCCAGGTCTCGACCTGGGAC
>NZ_JAELUF010000803.1 GCF_016429195.1 Brevundimonas sp. ASV9 | reverse complement strand
CCCCCCCCCCCCCCCCCCCCCCCCCCCCCCCCCCCCCCCCCCCCCCCCCCCCCCCCCCCACCCCCTTTTTAATGATACGGCGACCACCGCGATCTACACTGTGATGTATTCGTCGGCAGCGTCAGATGTGTATAAGAGACAGGCCCGGCGCCGGCGACCAGCGCACCACCAGCCCGGCCAACCCGGCCCTGCGTCTCGCCTTCATCACCATCGATAACTGGCTGATCGGCCAGGAATGGACCAACTTCCAGCTGTCTCTTATACACATCTCCGAGCCCACGAGACCAGCAATCGGATCGCGTATGCCGTCTTCGGCTGGAAAGAGGGGGGGGGGGGGGGGGGGGGGGGGGGGGGGGGGGGGGGGGGGGGGGGGGGGGGGGGGGGGGGGGGGGG
>NZ_JAELUF010000802.1 GCF_016429195.1 Brevundimonas sp. ASV9 | reverse complement strand
ATTTTATACACTTAAAGCCAGGGAATGCTCGCAAGCTCAAATTGCGTACGATTGGACTGGCGCTGGCGAAAGCTTACAGTATTGATAGGCGGCTCGGTTATGAATAGACTCGCCTGTTGTTTGTGCTTGCTGCATGTCTGCAGTTCTTGGGTACTGTCACTGTCTTTTGGTGTGAGAAAAGAGGACAATGTGGTCTCGGAAGCAGCGGATTGATTCTTGGGACGGACGGGCTGCGGCCCACCAAATTGAACCAAGGCAGGCAGCGGGAGAGTTGCCTGCTTTGTTAAGGAAAAAAATAATAATCAGGAGGATACTATCGGAGCCGAGCCAAATGATTGTTCAAACGAGGCGCTACAACGGTTTCGCGTAGGAACGCTTCGAGAGGAGATGCAC
>NZ_JAELUF010000801.1 GCF_016429195.1 Brevundimonas sp. ASV9 | reverse complement strand
ATATTATGTAGCCGCTGCAGCTCCAGCAAGTCGTCTCGCACCGACGGCGGCCTGGCCGAATTCTTCAGAGGCGGTCGTTTTCGAGGAAGGGATCTTGAACGAGGCTTCCCGTCTGTGCTCTTTGTTTCTTTGCCGGTCGAACCAGGATCTGATGCTGCTTCCTCATCTCTGTTCCGCCATGCTAGACTCGTCTTCTTATCACGGAATAATGTGGCGGGATCTAGATCAGGTTTCTTGGTTTCCTGCTTCTCGGGTATAGACTCTGTCGAGATTTCCCTATTCTCAACCTTGACCGTTACGGGGGTTTCAACATAGGCACCAGTAACTCGTGGCGTCGGCATAGACTGAGGATCAAACTTGTTTGGTCTCGGCGTAGCATCAGCCGCCTAATCC
>NZ_JAELUF010000800.1 GCF_016429195.1 Brevundimonas sp. ASV9 | reverse complement strand
CGTAAGAGGAAGGTCTTTATCGAGCTTGAAGGACTTTTGCGTATATTCTGTCATGGCCTTTTTGTAGAGCTTGACAAACTCGTCGCTGTTGACAGGAACGTGGCCGCTAGCATCAAGATAGAACAGACCAAGCAAGATATTGGCAACCTTGGAATCACGGTTGATTTCAAGGCTTCGCTCCCACGCGGTTCTGGCGTCGGCTTTGAAGCCCAACTGCCAGAAACAGCAGCCGATACCAATACGAGGATCGGGGTCGACCAAGTCAGGGTTCTTCTGAAGTACGTCTTGATATATAGCCAGCGCATCTGGATATTTTTGCATGGAAAAGAACGCTCGCGCCTTGCCCATTAAAGCCAGCATGTTCTTGCCCTGTGATACTCGAAGCGCGTCGTC
>NZ_JAELUF010000799.1 GCF_016429195.1 Brevundimonas sp. ASV9 | reverse complement strand
GGCGAATGTAAAGAGATGGGGTTCAGATGACAACGTTGTCACTGCTGCTTTTGTGGGTGGGAGTGTGTCGTGTCATGGCAGACAGCGACAGCCTTGCTAACACGAGCAATGTGTAGGTTTTATCGTTGATGGATGTTATTGCAACATTTTGGGCACTGCAGCAAGGCTATGGGCTTCGTCTGGCCTCGGTTGAAGAGCGTGTTACAGAACAAGTCTCAAGGGTACAAAACATTCCGTCTTCTCAGTGCTACTTAACCACGACTTAACAGGGCAAAATCTAGGCACTCTTCGCTGAGAAGCAGTTTTACGTCGCTGCAATGGCTCTGTGCAAAATATCGGCAGCTTTGTTTCTCATTCGCCTGGCCTTTCTGGTCGACAAGTTCGACCTGGGTA
>NZ_JAELUF010000798.1 GCF_016429195.1 Brevundimonas sp. ASV9 | reverse complement strand
AAAATTCCCCGTGGTGCCATTCTTGCTGGCCCTCCAGGAACAGGTAAGACGCTGCTAGCAAAGGCAACGGCCGGTGAATCTGGTGTTCCCTTCTTCAGCGTTAGCGGCTCCGAGTTCGTGGAGATGTTTGTTGGTGTCGGTCCTTCACGTGTGCGTGACCTGTTTGCCGAAGGCCGTAAGAATGCACCTTGCATCATCTTTATTGATGAAATTGATGCCATCGGTAGAGCGCGAATGGACAGTGGTAAGGGATTTGGAGGCAACGACGAGCGCGAGGCGACTCTCAACCAAATCCTCACCGAGATGGATGGTTTCAACACTCGCGAACAGGTTGTTGTCTTGGCCCTGTCTCTTATACACATCTGACGCTGCCGACGAATACATCACAGTGTA
>NZ_JAELUF010000797.1 GCF_016429195.1 Brevundimonas sp. ASV9 | reverse complement strand
GTCCAGATGAGCTGTTGAATCTGTTGAACAGCGTATTGAAAAGAAGCAGCGCAGTGCAGGCCTATTGGGCAGGTTCAGGCAAGCAAACGCCGAGGGTGGCCCAGCGCAGAAATTCACGGGCGTCCTTTATCCATTGCAACAGAAATTCTAGCATATTCGACCCAAGCACGTTTGCTTCAGCCTTGGATGCCTAAATAGCCTTTCCTTAAGGGGCCAAAGCTCGTTGAGGACTATTTTGGACATCGTCGCAGTCTCCCTAGTCTCATTTTGAGCTCCTTCAACTTGCCGACAAAACCCCGTGCAGGGGAGGATGCCTGCCTTGGATTCGGACCATGGCGACAATGCTGAGGATGCTGGACAGAGGCGAAGTGGTTTAGTTGATCAGATGGTCGA
>NZ_JAELUF010000796.1 GCF_016429195.1 Brevundimonas sp. ASV9 | reverse complement strand
CCCCGCCCCCTCCACTGTGATGTATTCGTCGGCAGCGTCAGATGTGTATAAGAGACAGGCAGTACAAAGAAGCAAAACCATCCCAGCGCCAACGGCCACTACACCACTAGCCAGACACATGCGAAATTACCCCATTTGCCCTTTTCTCCCCCTGGTTGGCTGCTGTCTCGTATGGGCTACGAGTATTGTACATCCTGATACTGCGTCGTCTCGGTCAACTTGCTAGGTAGTCTGAATGCACGGATTAAAACAGAGTCCTGAACCATTTATATTAAGACCCCGTGCCGCTCCATCCTTCGTCTCCTTTCTCCTCTCCTCTCTTCTCTTCTCCTTCTCATTTTCACTTAGATACCCCCAAACCGCATAACTACTATACCTGTCTCTTATACACAT
>NZ_JAELUF010000795.1 GCF_016429195.1 Brevundimonas sp. ASV9 | reverse complement strand
ACCTAATACTACTCTAAAACAAAAATTCGCACTATACTAAATCGCTACGTGTTCAACTCTTTTTTCCCTCCCTCCCTACATACCCGCACATAAACCGCATACTTGACTCAAAAATGTCAGAATACCCCAAGACACGACCGCTCCTCATTTACGGAACCTTGCGCGCACGCCCGTGGCATGGGCTATAACAGAGATGCCTCTAACACTGCGGCTGTAGCAAGCCTCGCTCATCCCGGCAAAGTCAATGGCTACGCACGATACTCGGTACGCGGTTGTGACTATCCTGGGGCTATCCCAAGTGAAAAAAAATCATCCTCAATCGATGGACACTTACTTGTGATTGAGAATCCATCTCAGCGTAAAAAGCTGGATGATTTCGAAGGGGAAACGTAT
>NZ_JAELUF010000794.1 GCF_016429195.1 Brevundimonas sp. ASV9 | reverse complement strand
CTTCTAAAATGTTTCTTAGCGATATCTCCTTGCCCGATTGCCTTCAAGCATGCGCATACTCGTAACTCCAAGAGCGGCCTAGAACGCCAAGCCACAGGACACACTGCATAGCGCTACTCTTGTGGTGCGGCGAGGGGGAAATTCTCCGGTGTGCTCTGTCGGAGCATATTCAGAAGCGAGTTCTTATGTAAGATATAGCAGAAGAGAACTAAAACAAAACGGCCAATAACAGCCAAATTCATCTACGGTTAAAAGAGTCAAGGTCTAGTAGCTAGTCCATCCTGCTGTTATTTGCAGCACGTATACTCGCACCCTTCTTCTTTGTTTATTAGGATGTTGAGACCATAACCAAGGGCAGCCTTTTGACCTTTTGACGAATGCACAGGCTATTAC
>NZ_JAELUF010000083.1 GCF_016429195.1 Brevundimonas sp. ASV9 | reverse complement strand
GTCATGCCGAAACGCGTCGCGGCGAGGCCGGCGACGGTCGAAACTTCGGCGATGAGCGAGCGCTGTTGCACAGGGCAGGTCCGGTTGAAATCTGAGCCTAAGGTGATCGGACGACCCTGACCCTGTCAAGTCGCATTGGATGATTTTTTCACAACAAGGCGCTTATTGTGCGTTTTCACCCCTATCGAGTCCACCCACGCCGCCAATTAGGTTGAATTTTTCGCTTGACCGGCGCCGCCTCGATCATCAACGTAAGGTCACTCATCAAGACCAGCCGAGGGATTAGGCCCTTTGACGCTGGGGCAACCATCGGGTCTCACAGCTCGAAACGGTGCCAACTCCTGCGGGGTCCTTCGGGGTCGCGAGAGATGAGTGGAGCATCGACGAGACGACGCTCCACGCTCTGTCACCGCATCGAGACTTGCTGAGCGAGAACGATGCGGAACGACGATGACACTGGCCGAAACCACCCTGCTCGAAGACCCCGACTGTCGCCGCGCGACAGCCATCACCCCTGTCCGCGAACCGACGCGTGAGCGCGGCGGCGCCCGCGACGTCATCGTTCCCATTCCCGCCGACTTCCGCCTCGCCTCGGGCGAAAAGCTGAACCAGCCCAACATCGTGGGCCGCCTGCACGGGCGGATCGGCGCGCCTGTCGTCGTGGTCGCCGGCGGCATCTCGGCCGGCCGCTTCGTCCACCGGACGGAGACCAACGGCCTGGGCTGGTGGTCCGGCGCCGTATCGGTGCGCGGGCCCATCGACCTGAGCCGGCTTCAGGTCCTGGCCGTCGATTTCGCCCCCGGCGCCGAGTTCTTGGACAAGGCTGTAACCATCACCACCCAGGATCAGGCCCGCCTGCTGGCCCTGGTGCTGAACCATCTGAAGATCGAGCGCGTCGCCGCCTTCGTCGGCTGCTCCTATGGCGGCATGGTCGGTCTGGCCTTCGCCGAACTGTTCCCCGACTGGGCCGAGCAGTTGATCATCGTGTCGGCCGCCCACCGCGCCCATCCCCAGGCCACCGCCTGGCGCGGCATCCAGCGCCGCATCCTGCAGTTCGCCGTCGCCGCCGGCCGTCCCGAGGAGGGCGTCGCCCTGGCCCGCGAACTGGCCATGACCACCTATCGCACGGCCGAGGAATTCGACGACCGCTTCGACACCACCGCGCCCACGGCTGTCGGCGGCGCCTATCCCGTCTGCGACTATCTGACGGCGCGGGGCCAGGCCTACCGGACCCACACCACCCCGGCCCGCTGGCTGTCTATGTCCGATTCTCTGGATCGCCACAGCGTGACGCCGGAAGCCATCACGACCCCCGTCACCCTGATCGGCTTCACCTCCGACCGTCTGGTGCCGATCGACGACATCCGCGAACTGGCCGCGCGGTTGCCGACCCTGTGGCGCTTCGTCGAGGCGCCCTCCCTGTATGGCCACGACGCCTTTCTGAAGGAGGACGCCTTCGTCGGCGACATCCTCCGCGCCGCCTTGAAGGATATCAAAGCATGACCGCCCGTCCCGCCAATCCGCACACCATCGCCGCCCGCACGGGCGTGGATACGGACACGGCCCATGGCGCGGTCATGCCGCCGCTCTATCTGTCGTCCAACTATTCCTTCGCCGGCTTCGATCAGAAGCGGAAGTACGACTATAGCCGTTCGGGCAATCCGACCCGCGACGTGCTGGCCGAGACCCTGACCGAGTTGGAAGGCGGCGCCGGATGCGTCATTACCGCCACCGGCATGGCGGCGGTCGACCTGCCCCTGACCCTGCTGGAGCCGGGCGACCTGCTGATCGCGCCGCACGACTGTTACGGCGGCACCTGTCGCCTGCTGAACGCCCGCGCCCGAAAGGGGCATTTCGAACTGCTGCTGGTCGATCAGGGCGATCCCGTCGCCTTCGAGGCCGCCCTGGCCCTGAAGCCCAAGCTGGTTCTGGTCGAGACCCCGTCCAACCCGCTGCTGCGTCTGGTCGATGTCGCCGACGTCTGCACCCGCGCCCATGCGGCGGGCGCCAAGGTCGTGTGCGACAACACCTTCCTGTCGCCGGCCTTGCAGAACCCGATCAAGCTGGGCGCCGACTTCGTCGTCCACTCGACGACCAAGTTCATCAACGGCCATTCCGACGTGGTCGGCGGCGCCGTCATCTCGGCCGACGCCGAGGATCACCAGACCCTGGCCTGGTGGGCCAACTGCACCGGCGTGACCGGCTCGCCCTTCGATGCCTATCTGACCCTGCGCGGCGTGCGCACCCTATTCGCGCGTATCGAGCGACAACAGGCCACGGCCGGCAAGATCGCCGAAAAGCTGGCCGCCCACCCGGCGGTCAAGGCCGTCCACTATCCGGGCCTGAAGTCCCACCCCAACCACGCCCTGGTCGCGGCCCAGCAGGCCGGCCCCGGCGCCATGCTCAGCTTTGAGCTGCAAGGCGGCACGGACGCCGTGCGCGATCTGGTCGAGACCTTGGAGATCTTCACCCTGGCGGAATCGCTGGGCGGCGTCGAAAGCCTGATCGCCCACCCCGCCACCATGACCCACGCCGCCATGACGCCGGAACAGCGCGCGACGGCCGGCATCGGCGACGGCCTGGTGCGCCTGTCGGTGGGTCTGGAGCATGTCGAGGATCTGATCGCCGACCTGTTCCCGGCGCTGGACGCCCTCGTGCCCGCAACGGCCGCGGCCGCGTAACTTTTTGCTTGCAGGAGGGGCCAAACCGGGGCAAATGCGCCGCCCCGGCCGCGGTCCCTTCGTCTATCGGTTAGGACGTCAGGTTTTCAACCTGAAAAGAGGGGTTCGACTCCCCTAGGGACTGCCACCGGCGGCGCTTTTTCAGCGCCTTTTCCCGACATCGTTGAGCGAACGCTCCGACCCCGGATTAAGATTTTGGTAACCATTTTGTCCGGAAACAGGCAGTAAGTCTTTCGATTCGCGGACTTTTTTCGGACGCAGTCAGGAACTATCCACAGGGACTGTGGTTAACCCATCGTTAGCTCGGCGCAGAAGCGCCTCTCCCTCCTGCACCGAGATTCTCATGTTTATCGCCATCGCCCGCCCGGCGGTGGAGCCCAAAGGCCCCGACGCCGTCGCCGTCCCCGGCTCTCCCGCCATCGCCGAACTGTCGCCCCGCGCCCTGCATGCGCGCCTTCTCCAGAACGCCGCCCTGCGCCGCCTGCGCGGACTGGAGCGCCGCAGAGAGCAGCGTCTCGAAGACGCCGACTATTGGCTGCATGCCGCACCGATCGCCGTCCGGAAAGCCAGCGCTCTGCGCGAAGAGCGCAGCTTCTCGCCGATCCCCTGAGGGTGGCCGCACACCTCTGGATACATTCTCCGGTGATTTGGGGTTGATTTACCGACCTTCGGTATCCGACAAGAGCGGATGGGCGAAGTCGGATCGGCGCTGACATCTGCGAAGGCGATCCTGGTCACGGGCGGTGCGGGCTATATCGGCGCCCATGTGTGCGAGGCCCTTGCCGCCGCCGGCTATCGGCCCGTCACCTACGACAACCTGTCCACCGGCCAGCGCCGTTTCGTGCGCTGGGGACCGTTGGTCGAGGGCGATGTCTGGGACGCGGACAAGGTGCGCCACACCCTAGTCGCCCACGACATCAGCGCCGTGATGCATTTCGCCGGCTCGTCCATGGTCCCTGAATCAGTGCGCGCGCCGCTGGACTACTATCGCAACAATGTCGGCGGTCTGTTCGGCCTGTTGGGCGGGATGCGGGAAGCGGGCGTAAACCGGCTGGTCTTTTCCAGCACCTGCGCAGTCTATGGCGATCCCGGCGACGATCCGATCACGGAGGCGACGCGGCTGGCCCCCGTCACCCCCTATGGCCGCTCCAAATTGGGCTGCGAACAGATCCTGTCGGACGCTAGCGCAGCGCACGGGCTGAACGTCATCGCGCTGCGTTATTTCAACGCCAGCGGCGCCTCGGCGTCAGGCCTGATCGGCGAAGATCGGCCAGTCGAGACCCATCTGATCCCGCGCGCCATGATGGCCTTGCGCGGCTGGATCGACGATTTCGCCGTGCATGGGACCGACTATCCGACGCCCGACGGCACGGCGGTGCGCGACTATGTCCATGTCTGCGACCTGGCTCAGGGCCACCTCGCGGCGCTGAGCCAGTTGCTCGGCGGCCGACGCGGCTTCTTCGCCTGTAATCTCGGCGCCGGTCGGGGCCATTCGGTGCGGCAGGTGCTGGAAGCGATCAAGGCGCACAGCGGCCTTCGTCTGCCAGACGCAGCAGGCGCGCGCCGCGCGGGCGATCCGCCGCATCTTGTGTCGGACATCACCCTGGCGCGTCGGGCCCTGGGCTTTGCGCCACGCCAGTCAGATCTGGCCTCCATCGTCGCCAGCGCCTGGGCTTGGCACAGCCTGCTCAGCGCAGTTCGGGCATCCGGCGGCGCAGAGACATCTTCCATTTTTTCAGCGTCTGCGCCGCGGTCCGAGGCCTTACTCGGCGGCGCTGCTCAAGCCCTCCTCCCCATAATGCATGGACCGGCGTTTCCAGATGCTGATGCCGATCGTGCTGATGGACGATGGCGCTGACATCGCCATCTGGATTGACGACCTTTCCATCTCGGAAGCCCAGCTTTGGCCCTGGCGTTAAGCCAACGGTCGCAATGCGCCCGTAGTTGGGTTGAACACGCGCCGCCACCAATCCTTGGTGGATCGCTAGGTTGAATGCGGCCTGATCTGCACCGAACGCCCCGCCAATCTCTCGTCGAGGCGCGTTGGGTAAGGACAGGATCAGTCGCGACAGGCGCGAGACCTCGGCGCGCGGCCCAACGATGGTGCCGACGCACAGACAGGCCTTGTCGGCCAGTTGCCGCGCCTGGGCGTCGCCGAACAGGGCGCGCAGATACTTCATGTTGAAGGCGTGATCGCCCAGCGGCGTCTCGGCCTCGACATAGGCCTCAAGTCCCTCGGGCGCCGGATCAAAGGGCGGCGCCTGGAAAATCACATCGCGCACGTCGCAGGCCAGGGCGGCGCCGGGTCGGTCGCCCAGCAGTCCGGCGAAGGCCACGAACCGCTGCATCACCGGATGCGGCGCCCATCCGCGCCAGACCGGCGCATCGACGGCGGTCACCCGATGCTGGGCCAGAAAGGCGCGCAAATCCGGTTCGGCGTCGACCACTAGGGCTGCCGGACCGTCGAACACGGCCCGCAGCGACAGGACGAAGGGCGCGATGTCGGCCGCGTCGTATCCGGTCGCGTAACCGACGACGACATCGCCGTCCGGCAGGGGCGTAAACCGGCGAGCGACCTCGAACGCCTCGGCCAGCCAGTCCAGATAGTCCGACCGAACCGCCCCCTGTTTCATGGCGTCAGCGGTCGCCCATCAGATCGGCGAACCGGTCGAACAGATACAGGCTGTCGGTCGGCCCGGGCGAGGCCTCGGGGTGGTGCTGGACGCTGAAGATCGGCTTGTCCTTGACCGCGATGCCGCAGTTGGTGCCGTCGAACAGACTGACGTGGGTCTCGGTCACGGCGTCGGGCAGGCTGTCGCGATCGACGGTGAAGCCGTGGTTCATCGACACGATCTCGACCTTGCCGGTAGTCAGATCCTTGACCGGATGGTTGGCGCCGTGGTGGCCCTGATCCATCTTCACCGTCTTGGCGCCCAAGGCCAGGGCCAGCATCTGGTGGCCCAGGCAGATGCCCATCAACGGTTTGCCGCTGGCGACCAGCTTCTGGATTTCGGGCACGGCGTATTCGCCCGTCGCGGCCGGATCGCCCGGACCGTTCGACAGCACCACGCCGTTGGGATTGCGGGCCAGAACTTCCTCCGCCGTCGTCGTCGCTGGGACCACGGTGATGCGCGCGCCGGTCGAGGCCAGGGCGCGCAGGATGTTGCGCTTCACGCCGTAATCGATGACGACCACGTCCTTGCGGCCTTCGGTCTTCGGGTGCCCTTCCGGCCAGTCCCACAGACCCTCGTTCCATTCGAACGCCTGCAGCGTCGAGGCGGGCGTGGCCAGGTCCAGACCGACCAGCCCGGTCCAGCCCCTGGCCTGGGCGACCAGGGCCTCCAGGTCGAAGTTTCCGTCCGGGTCGTGGGCGATGACGGCGTGGGGCGCGCCCTTGTCGCGGATGATCTTGGTCAGGGCGCGGGTGTCGACGCCGGCCAGACCCACGACGCCGCGCCGCTTCATCCAGTCGTCGAAACTGGCGTCCGAGCGATAGTTGGCCGGATCGGTCGGGACGTCGCGGAAGATGGCGGCGCGCGCCGAGGTGTCGGAGCCGCCGCCCATCTGTTCGATGTCTTCGACATTGGTCCCCACATTGCCGATGTGCGGGAAGGTGAAGGCCAGGATCTGGCTCATGTAGGACGGATCGGTCAGGATTTCCTGATAGCCGGTCATGGCGGTGTTGAAGACCACCTCGCCCAGGGCCGAGCCGACGGCGCCCACGCCAATGCCCTGCAGGATCGTGCCGTCCGCGAGCGCGAGAACGCCGGTGGCGCCCGGAAGAATCTTCGTCGTCATGGGCGCGCTCCTAAAATCGAATCCGGCCGATACGAAGGCCGAAGGCAAACGGCGGCGTCGTTAAGCCCTGCCGCCTGCCCCGTCAACGTGGCGCGCGTCACCGCCCGTCGGTGATCGACGCCGGACCGATCAGCTGGAACGTCGCCTTGGCCCCGCCCTGGGCGTGCGGCGCCAGCCAGACGTCGAACAGACCGGGCTCGATGCGCCAGGTCTCGTCCGCGCCGATGAAGCCCAGCTGGCGGGTGTTCAGGGTGAAGGTCACCTTCGTGCTCTGGCCCGGCTTCAGCGACACGCGCTTGAAGTCCTTCAGCAATCGGCCCGGCTGGGTCAGGCTCGCGACCCGGTCGTGGATATAGAGCTGCACCAGTTCCTCGGCGAGATGCGACCCGGTGTTGGTCACGGTCACGGCCAAATCCAGCGTGCCGGCCCAGGCCAGCTTGTCGCTCTCCATCTCGACCGGCCCATAGCTGATCGCGCCATAGGTCAGGCCGTAGCCGAAGGGATACAGCGCCGTATTGGTCGTCTCGCGATAGCGGGCCTTGTATTCCTCGCTCGCCAGATCGGGATTGGCCGGGCGGCCGGTGGTCTTGCGGTCGTAGGAATAGGGCTGCTGGCCCGACTTGTGCGGGAAGCTGACCGGCAGGCGCGCCGACGGGCCGTGATCGCCGAACAGGACGTCGGCGACGGCATGGCCCATCTGTTCGCCCAGGAACCAGGTCACGACGATGGCCTGGGCGTTCTTCACATTGCCTTCCAGCGCCAGAGCCCGGCCGTTCCTCAGCAGGATGACCATGGGCTTGCCCAGCGCCGCCATGGCGTCGACCAGGGCGACCTGCGGCGCTGGCACCACGATCTCGGTGCGTGACTGGGCCTCGCCCGACATGTTGGTCGCTTCGCCGATGGCCAGGACGATGACCTCGGCGTCGCGGGCGGCGGCGACGGCCTGCTCGATCCCGCCGTCCAGCGGCGTCTCGACGCCCGAACCGCGTGCGAGGGTCAGGTTCTGCGGATCGCTCATGGCCGCGCGGAAGCCCGTCTCCAGCGAGACGCGTCGCTCGGGCGCGCCCCAGATGGTCCACGGCCCCCAGACATTGTCCACGTCGTCGGCGAACGGGCCGACCAGGGCGATCTTCTGGTTCTTCTTCAGCGGCAGCAGGCCGTTGTCGTTCTTCAGCAGCACGACCGACTTGCGGCCCGCCTCGCGCGACAGCTCGACGTGCTCGCGCGACCCGACCACCGCCTTTTCACGCACCGGGTCCGTGCCGCGATAGGGATCGTCGAACAGGCCCAGCGCCGCCTTGGTGTTCAGGACGCGGCGCACCGCCTCGTCCAGCCGCGCCATCGACACTTCGCCCGAGGCGACCAGGCTGGGCAGATGTTCCAGATACAGACCCGACACCATCGACACATCGACCCCGGCGTTGAAGGCCAGGCGGGCGGCGTCGCGGCCGTCCTCGGCGAAGCCGTGGGCCACCAGCTCCTGCTCGGAGGTGTAGTCGGAGACGACGAAGCCCTCGAAGCCCCATTCGCCGCGCAAAATGTCGGTCAGCAGCTTGCGGCTGCCCGACGCCGGCACGCCGTTGACGTCGTTGAAGGCGCTCATGATCGACAGGGCGCCGGCGTCCACCGACGCCTTGAACGGGGGCAGGAAGACCCCACGCAACGTCTGCTCGCTCATGTCGGTGGTGTTGTATTCGACCCCGCCGACGGCGGCGGAATAGGCGGCCATGTGTTTGGCGGTGGCTAAGACCGCGTCACGGTCGTCCAGACCCTTTTCGCCCTGGAAGCCGCGCACGCGCGCGGCGGCCAGCAGGTTGTTCAGCAGAACGTCCTCGCCCGCGCCCTCGACGTTGCGGCCCCAGCGCTGGTCGCGGGCCACGTCCACCATGGGGGCGTAGGTCTGGTGAACGGCCGACGCCGCCGTCTCGACCGCCGCGGCCCGCGCCGTGCGCCGCGCCAGTTCGGTATCGAAGGCCGCCGCCTCGGCCAGGGGCACGGGGAAGATGGTCGACAGGCCGTGGATCACGTCCGCCGCGAACAGCAGCGGGATCTTCAGCCGGCTCTCTTCCATCGCCACGCGCTGGATGCGACGGCCCGCCTCGGCGCCGATGCCGTTAAACAGGCTGCCGACCTTGCCTTCGCGGATCAGGGCCGTGACGCGCGCGGGATCGCCCGTGCCGTCCAGCGGGTTCACCGCCGTCGGCATCCAGCGGAACGGATCGGCCAGCAGGTTCAGCTGGCCCGCCTTCTCCTCGACCGTCATGGCCGCGATCAGATCCTCGATCTTCTGGCGGTGACGGGCGACGGTGCGAGACGCTTGGGCGGAAACAGGCATGGGGAACACTCCGGCGCCCATCAGGGCCAAAAGCCCCAGGCCAGACAAGAAATTTCTACGGGAAGCCGCAGGCTTGAGAGGTCGCGTCATTTAGGCTGGCGCTCCTTTCGGGGGACAATCGAGCAGCGAAGCGAGAGGCCTAGCCTCTCGGCCCCGACGGCTTCAACCCCCGCCTGCCATGTAAATCGATGTAACGCCCCGCTGCGCGGTCACGCCGCGTTTCGCCCGCATCATCCCAGGGCGATATCCAGGAACATCATTCCGACCAGGCCGATCATCAGGCCGATCATAGACCCCTCGCCCTTGGACTTCTCGCGGGTCTCGGGAATGATCTCGGCGGTGACGACATAGATCATGGCTCCCGCCGCCAGGCCCAGGCCCCACGGCAGGGCGCCGGGCAAGAGATCGACCACGCTGGCGCCGATCAGCCCGCCGACCGGCTCGACCAGGCCCGAGGCCAGCGCCGCCGCAAAGGCCGGCCAGCGGCCGTATCCCAGGGTCGCCATCGCCGCCGACACCGCCAGCCCCTCGGGCATGTTCTGGATGCCGATGCCGAGCGCCGTGGACAGCCCTTGATGCATGTCGCCGCCGCCGAAGCTGACGCCCACGGCCGCGCCCTCAGGGAAGTTGTGCAGGGTGATGGCGATGATGAACAGCCAGATGCGCCGCGACAGGTCGCGTGATCCCGCCGGCCCGATGGCCAGCATGTCCACCGGCGCGAACCGGTTCATCAGGCCGATCACCGTCGCCCCGATCAGCACCGCCGCCCCCATGACGCCGGCCGCCGCCGCCTGGCTGGCCCCACCCGCCTGCAACACGTCCACGCCGGGGATGATCAGCGAGAAGAAGGAGGCCGCCAGCATGACCCCGGCGGCGAATCCCAGCAGGGCGCTCTGGGTCTGCACCCCCGCCTTGCGGAAGAACAGCAGAGGCACGGCGCCCACCGCCGTCATCATGCCCGCCGCCAGACTGCCCAGACCGCCTGCGGCGATGGGGGAAAGGGATTCCATCATTCGTCTGCATTGCGGCGAGACACGGCAAGAGACAAGCCCGAACCGTGGCGCCAGACCTTGATCGGCTGATGAGGAATCGCTTCGCGATTCCGCTGAAGCCGTGAATCAAGGTCCAGCTGGAATCTGGAGCCTGATTCACCGCGTCGTCGAAGCGCGAAGCGCTTCAACTCAGGCGGATCAGGCTCTAGAGAAAGCTTCATGTCCCAGCGCGCCGCCCTCCCCGTCGGCCCGAACGCTGCGTCGGCGCTGGGCGCCGCCCGGCGGGTCGTGGTCAAGATCGGATCCTCCCTGCTGATCGACGCGGCCACGCGCCAGCCGACGCGCGACTGGCTGGCGGCCGTCGCCTCGGATCTCGCGGCGCTGAAGGCCGAGGGGCGCGAGGTCATCGTCGTCTCGTCCGGCTCGATCGCCCTGGGCCGGGGACGGTTGCCCGCGCTGGGCGCACGGCTGGAGGACAAGCAGGCCGCGGCTTCGGTCGGACAGTCGCTGCTGATGGCGGCCTGGTCCGGGGCTTTGGACCCGCACGGCCTGATCGCGGGCCAGGTTCTGCTGACACGCGACGACACCGAACGCCGTCGGCGGTGGCTGAACGCCCGCGCGACCGTCGAGGCCCTGTTGACCCACGGCGTGATCCCCATCGTCAATGAGAACGACACGGTGGCGACCGAGGAAATTCGTTACGGCGACAACGACCGGCTGGCGGCGCGCACGGCCCAGCTGGCGCGCGCAGACCTGCTGGTCCTGCTGTCGGACGTGGACGGCCTCTATACCGCAGACCCGCGCCGTGATTCGAAAGCCGCCCATCTGCCCCTAATCGAGACGCTGAGCCCAGACATCCTGGCCATGGGCGGGGGCGCCAACGCCGATGCGGGCGTCGGAACCGGCGGCATGGCGACCAAGCTGGCGGCGGCCCAGATCGCGCGCTCGGCGGGTTGCGCCACGATCATCGCCTCAGGCCAGACCCTGTCGCCCCTCGCCGCCATCCGCGACGGCGCGCGCGCCACCCTGATCGCCGCCCCCGACGGGCCGATGGCCGCCTATAAGCAGTGGATCGCCGGCAGCCTGTCTCCCGCTGGAACCCTGACGCTGGACGCCGGGGCGGTCACGGCGCTCAAGGCGGGCAAGAGCCTGCTGCCGGCCGGAGTCACGGGGGTCACGGGCGGCTTCGAGAAGGGCGACTGCGTGCGGCTGATCGATCCGAACGGTCGGGCCGTCGGGGTGGGGCTGGCCGCCTACGCCGCCGACGAGGCTGCGCGCCTTCGCGGCCGCCGCTCGGACGAGATCGAGACCCTGCTGGGCTATCGCGGGGCCTCGGTCCTGATCCACCGCGACGACATGGTGCTGGACGACCGATGACCGACCTCTCGACCCGAATGCTCGATCTGGGCCAGCGCGCCCGCACCGCCGCCGTGCTCTTGCGCGAAGCCCCCGCCGCCGCCCGCACCCGCGCGCTGGAAATCCTGTCCGCAAAGCTGACGACGGCCGAACCCGCCCTGATCGCCGCCAACGCCCGCGACGTTGAGGCCGCCCGCGCGAACGGCATGACCGAGGCCCTGATCGACCGGCTGTCGCTGAGCCCCGCCCGCATCGCCGGCATGGCCGAGGCGGTGGCGACCATCGCCGCCGTGCCCGATCCGCTGGGCGTCGAGACCGAACGCTGGACCCCCGCCAACGGTCTGGACATCGCCCGCGTCCGCACACCGATCGGCGTGCTGGGCGTCATCTATGAGAGCCGCCCCAACGTCACCGCTGACGCCGCCGCCCTGTGCATCCGCTCGGGCAATGCCGCCATCCTGCGCTGCGGCTCGGACTGCCTTCAGTCCTCCCTGGCCATCGCCGTCCTGATTGCGGAATCTCTCGCCGAGGCCGGCCTGCCCGCCGATGCGGTGCAGCTGGTCGACACCCCCGATCGCGAAGCCGTGGGCCTGATGCTGACCGGGCTGAACGGTGCCATCGACGTCATCGTGCCGCGCGGCGGCAAGAGCCTGGTCGCCCGCGTCCAGGCCGAGGCGCGAACGGCCGTGCTCAGCCATCTGGAAGGCCTGAACCACACCTATCTGCATGAGGCCGCCGATCTGGACGCCGCCCGCGCCATCGTCCTGAACGCCAAGATGCGCCGCGTCTCGGTCTGCGGCGCGACCGAGACCCTGCTGGTGGACCGGGCCGGGGCCGAGCGCCTGCTGCCCCCCGTCGCCGCCGATCTGATCGCCGCCGGCTGCGAACTACGCGGCGACGAAGCCGCCCGCGCTCTGGTCCCCGCCATGACGCCCGCGACCGAGGCCGACTGGACCACCGAATATCTGGCGCCAATCCTGTCCGTCCGCGTCGTGGACGATCTGGACGCCGCGACCGACCACATCGCCCGCTACGGCTCGGGCCACACAGAGGCCATCGTCACCACCGACGCCGAGGCCGCCGAACGGTTCGCCGCCAAGATCGACAGCGCCATCGTCCTGATCAACGCCTCGACCCAGTTCGCCGACGGCGGCGAGTTCGGCTTCGGCGGCGAAATCGGCATCTCCACCAACCGCCTCCACGCGCGCGGCCCGGTCGGCGCCGAGCAACTGACCACCTACAAATATGTGGTGCGCGGCCAGGGCCAGATCAGGCCGTAGGTCGCGCACGCTCTCCCTCCCCGTTCGGGGAGGGTGGCTGAGCCGAAGGCGAGGCCGGGTGGAGGCGGCTGGCGACATCCCGCTGAACGAGAAAAGGCGGCTCGTTTCCGAGCCGCCCCCACCCGGTCGCTGACGCGACCACCCTCCCCCGCGGGGGAGGGAGATTGGTGCTTCGTCTCAGCCGCGCTGCGGCAGCGCATAGGCGATGACGTAATCGCCCTCCGGCGTTTCCATGAAGTGATGGCCGGCGGCGACGATCACCAGATACTGGCGGCCGTTCTGTTCGTAGATCATCGGGTTGGCCTGGCCGCCCGCAGGTAGAACATCGGACCAGACGGTCTTGCCCGTCTCGATATCGATGGCGCGGATCAGGTCGTCGGTCGCTGCGGCGATGAAGATCAGGCCGCCGGCCGTGACCACCGACCCGCCGTTGTTCGGCGTGCCGATTTCCAGCGGCAGCATCGAGGGGATGCCGAACGGGCCGTTCTTGCGCGCCGTGCCGAACGGACGGTCCCACAGAGTCTTGCCGCTCTGCACGTCGATGGCGCGGATCCCGCCATAGGGCGGCTCCTTGCACAGCAGGCCGGTGAAGGGCATCCGCCAGCCGGCATTGACGTCGATCGCATAGGGCACGCCCATCTGCGGATCGCCCGCGCCCTCGGCCTTGGCGCCTTCGCCCGTCGTCTCGGCCTGATAGCGAGGGTCGTCGCGCGGGAACCAGCCCAACTTGTTCGCCTCGGCGCGCGGCACCAGACGGTTGTAGTTGGGCATGTCGTTATAGTTGGCGATGATCACGCCGCGACGCGGATCCAGAGCCACGCTGCCCCAGTCGGAACCGCCGTTGTAGCCCGGATATTCGATGAAGCGACGGTCGGCGGTCGGGGGCGTGAACTGGCCCTGATACGACGCCTTCTTGAACTGGATGCGGCAGATCATCTGATCGATCGGCGACATGCCCCACATGTCGACTTCGCGCAGGTCAGGCTTGGCCAGGGTGTTGAACAGCGAATAGGGCTGGGTCGCCGCGCGCTGGGCCGGTTCGACGCCGCCGCGTGGGGCCGGACGATCCTGAACGCCGTGCAGGGGCTGGCCCGTGCGGCGATCAAGCACGAAGATTTCGCCGCGCTTGGACGGCAGGATCACCGCAGGCGTCACGCCCCCTGCGGTCGGCATGTCGACCAGCGTCACCTGCGAACCCAGGTCATAG
>NZ_JAELUF010000793.1 GCF_016429195.1 Brevundimonas sp. ASV9 | reverse complement strand
TGTTTTATCTATTCACGGCTAACTCAGATACAGTGGGCTTTATATGGCCAACAGTACGAGACTTGCAAGTTCCTCATGGTTGCTGGTGCGGATCCTACATACAGGTTTGAGCTTCTACAACTCTCTCGCTTTCGAGATACTGACCGCTGTAATGTATAGGCCTATTGCACAAAGCGATGACGCACCGAGCGATAAAGCTGGCGACGTAGTTTTGCGGGGTAACATTTCGCGGGAAGTAATCGAGATACTTCGAATCATCTCCGATGGAAGTGATTACGTTGAGCGACAAAACTTTACGCGCCTCCATAGGATTGTTCTCGGCCTATGCAGCGGTGACCTCGAGACTGAGGTTTTGCAGAATTCCCACGACGTGGACTTTCCAGATGCTATGGGA
>NZ_JAELUF010000792.1 GCF_016429195.1 Brevundimonas sp. ASV9 | reverse complement strand
CCCCCCCCCCCCCCCCCCCCCCCCCCCCCCCCCCCCCCCCCCCCCCCCCCCCCCCCCCCCCCCCCCCCCCCTTTTCCAGCAGAAGACGTCTTACGAGATACGATTGCTGGTCTCGTGGGCTCGGAGATGTGTATAAGAGACAGGGCACACGACGTGTTGATGGTTGGCGCGGCCGGTTAACGCGTGGGGTATGCTAGTGAGGCGCCAGCCCTACTAGACTCGTGCCATTATATCCGAAGAGGCGTTTATATCTGTCTCTTATACACATCTGACGCTGCCGACGAATACATCACAGTGTAGATCTCGGTGGTCGCGGTGTCGTTGAGGGGGGGGGGGGGGGGGGGGGGGGGGGGGGGGGGGGGGGGGGGGGGGGGGGGGGGGGGGGGGGGGG
>NZ_JAELUF010000791.1 GCF_016429195.1 Brevundimonas sp. ASV9 | reverse complement strand
ACATTGACCTGGTTGCCTCGTTTGCCAATGCCCATTAAGAAATTGTCCGGCTTTATGTCTCGGTGAATGAAACTCTTTGCGTGTATATACTCAATTCGAGAAATGAGTTGATCCGCGAGGAGGAGGACGGTCTTCAGTGAGAACTTGCGGTTGCAGAAATTGAAAAGATCCTCGAGACTAGGGCCTAAGAGGTCAAGTACCATGGCGTTGTAGTCACATTCGGTACCAAACCAGCGAACGAAGGGTATACCGACACCACCAGCGAGAGACTTGTAAACACGAGCCTCATATTCAAGCTGGGGATGTTTGGCCTTCACTGACTCCAGCTTTATGGCGATTTCTTCACCAGAAATGATGTTGGTTCCCAGATAAATGTCACCAAAGGATCCGGAAC
>NZ_JAELUF010000790.1 GCF_016429195.1 Brevundimonas sp. ASV9 | reverse complement strand
CTTTGATGAAGGGGGACGAGCCCGCGGCTAGAAAACTGGTGCAGGATGCTATTGAACGCGCTAATGGAGTTTTTCTATGGGTCAAACTCGCTGTGGACAAAATCTTGAAACGGTTCAACGTTGAAGATGGAATGAAAGGCGTGGCGCAGATTCTGCAGTCTCTTCCAAGTGAGCTGGACGACTTGTTTGCAAAGCTTATATTCAAAGATCTTGGCAAGGATCAGCTTGCGGAGGCAGCTTCTATATACAGTCTTATGAGAGCTCGAGAAGCTGTGGCAGACCTTTTGCGCGATGATTCGGCCAATAGCCTTACGGTCTGGGAGCTTGCTTTCGCTCTGGACAAGGACGATGACAACCTCATGCAATCAGCAGTTGGTGTTGAACGAGCTACAGA
>NZ_JAELUF010000789.1 GCF_016429195.1 Brevundimonas sp. ASV9 | reverse complement strand
ACACTACATTTGCGAATACAGTTGAGCGAAGATATTTCCACTTCTTTCGCACTTACACCGTACCTAGTACAACGCTCACTGTAAGTATAACAGAGCGATTGCAGAGCTCACTGCCATACTAATGTGTATTCAGGTTGAATCAAGATTCTGGGATACAGCTGTACTACAGGCTTCACATGCTGAGCGTGCAATAAGGCGTGTAGTCCTTGCTCTCAGCGCACTGCACAGCTCCATGCTGGAGCGCAGCAACGAGACCATTGCAAAGCAGCATGTGCAGTTTGTGCAGCAGCAATATCCAATAGCCTTGCAAGAGGCTCAACGGCTTGTTGAAGCGACTTCATTGGCCCAAGTTCATCACGTATTAGTCATATGTCTTCTCTTCGTCGTGTGGGAA
>NZ_JAELUF010000788.1 GCF_016429195.1 Brevundimonas sp. ASV9 | reverse complement strand
CATTACAGTTCCTCCTAAAGTAAGGATGGCTGGGGGCTTAGAGAGGGAAAGCATATCCGATTCGGTATTAAAGCTAACCGTGTTCTGCAAAAAGGTACACACAACATATCCCCACGCACTCGCTCAGCAAGTTATTCGATCTTATCATGAGCGGCTTGAGCGCCGAAGCGGATGCAGTTCACAACGACATCGATTCACCAGACGACCAAGAATCGTTTTCGCACCATAAGCAACTTTTGGAGGTTTACGGATTTCTTTTGCAGTGGACGATTGCCGCAGTCGAGGCTAAGGCGGCCGAAAAGTCGTCGGCAGCCCCTGTCGCCAGGGGAAGAGGCAAGCCTAAAAAGGGCGCCGCAAAAGAGGATACTTGGGATTCTGCGACCCAGCTGCAGGC
>NZ_JAELUF010000787.1 GCF_016429195.1 Brevundimonas sp. ASV9 | reverse complement strand
AGGTAATAAACACGACGAGACTGTTCCAGCGCGCAAGCGATCAAGGAGCCAGAATCGCTTTCAGCATCTATGCCGCCGGTCAGGTGACCGGTGCAGGAGCCTTGATGGCGTATGTCGCACGTCTAGAAGCATCACAGGGAGGACATGCTGGGGCTAGGACCAGAGAAAAGTAGGAGAGAATGAGGCGAATGAAAGGCGATTTATTGTATAGAGTAGATACAATTGAAATCAATTGGGAGCGAGGTAGATCTCCTGGGGTACATAGAAGTTGGAGACTCGCAATAATTAGTCTGGGGCTCATCCTCACCTCATCCTCCGACAAACAGCGACGAACCGGTCAGCAAAGGCAAGCCACCCAAGGTTGTATGCCTCCTACCTAGCACATGTCTTTGCC
>NZ_JAELUF010000786.1 GCF_016429195.1 Brevundimonas sp. ASV9 | reverse complement strand
GTGAGAGGGTAAAGACGAACGGCAACAAGTAGACTCCAGAAAGTAGCGAGTTGGCACCTAGTACAGCCTGGAAGTACAGGGGCAGCCAATAGCTACCAGAAATAAAGGTGAAAGCGTGCTCGATGGAAACAGCATAACAAGCGACGCTGGTGCGCTTGTGAAAGAGGCGAATCGGGATAACGGGGTACGTGGCAACCCTGGATTCGTAGAAAGCAAAGACAACAATCGTGACGACGCCGAAAACGATGAGGCAAATGACAGTGGCTGAATCCCAGGGATATTCCGTACCACCAAACTCGAGGCCAAAAAGAAACATGAGTGTACCACCAATGATGAGCAAGTTACCAGGCCAATCGATAGCCTGTCTCTTATACACATCTGACGCTGCCGACGA
>NZ_JAELUF010000082.1 GCF_016429195.1 Brevundimonas sp. ASV9 | reverse complement strand
GGCTCTCAACACGTCGCTGGAGAGGGTCGCACGGCTGTCGCCGGCCTGCAGATCGCCGCGCACATTGCGGAACGTCCCGCCCGCCTTGGTCCAAGCCGAGAAGACGCCCACCGCGTCGCCGCCGGTCTTCAGCAGGCTGGCCTGGCCGATCTCGGCCTCCAGCTGGGTCGTCAGGCGGCCGTCCTGGGCGAAGCCCTCGACGGGGCCGTCCGCCCGCCCCTGCCCGTCCACCAGACGAAACATGACATCGACGTCGTCGGTCGGCGCGGTCGAGCCCTCCAGATGCGGCCGAGCATAGAAATCGATCCGCGCCGCGCGAGCGATGGGAAAGGGTTCGGCGCCGGTCTGGGCCGTGAAGACCGGATTGACCATCTCCAGCGCCAGGTTGGGCCAGCGTTGATCGATGCCGCTGGCGCTCATGCGGATGGCGTCGCCCTTGACCGCGACCTCGCCCTTGCCGGCGCGGGTCAGCATCAGGCCTTGCGGAGCCACCACCACCCATTTGGTCGGCTGATAGGCGTTGGCCTCTGCGGTCAGTTCGGTCGCCTTGATCGCATGGCCCGACGGCGCCTGAACGATCAGGTTCGTCAAGGCCACATGGGTGCGAAACGGCCAGCCGTTGATGGATTTGTCGGCGAAGCGAATGTCCCAGCCAGCGTCACGCAGGCTCTGGACCTGGGCCTCCAGCCGCGTATCGATCTGGCGCGTCAGGAAGATCCACCATCCCGTCCAGGCCGCCAGCGCGATCAGCACCAGGATGAAGGACGCATACAGGCCCTTGCGGCTGTGTCGCTTGGTCGTCGAGGCGTCGGTCATGCCGGACCTATAGCGCGCCGCACCTGGCGCTTCTAGGCGGTCAGGTCGGCCAGCACCGCCTTCGCCGCCCGCCGCGCATCTTCCGGCGCCAGACCCAGCAGAAGCCCCCGCTGACCGCCGTTGATCAGGACCTGATCGAACAGGATGGCGGTTGCGTCCATCGCGGTCGCCACGGCCTTTCGCTGGCCGAACGGGCTGACCCCGCCGACCTTGTATCCGGTCAGCCGTTCGGCGTCGGCCGGCTTCATCATCTGGGCCGACTTGGCCCCCAGCACCGCCGCCAGCTTCTTCATGCTGACCTCGCAGTCGGACGGCACGATGACGCAGGCCGGAGCGCCATCGACCAGGACCATCAGCGTCTTGAACACCTGCTCTGGCGCCACGCCCAACGCCTCGGCGGCCTGCAGACCTATGCGCGGCGCGTCGGGATCATAGTCGTAGGGAAACAGAGCGAAGGCGACGCCGGCCTTGGTCAGGGCGACGGTGGCGGGCGTGGTCTTGGACATCCTACGTCGCCTCGCGGTTCAGGAAGCTGCGGGTCAGTTCGACCGCATCGGCTAGGCCCATGCGCTGAACCTCGGTCCCGGGCGGCAGGCTGGCGAACAGGCGGGTGGGGGTGGCGGCGTCCAGCATCAGGAACACCCCCTTGTCGTCGCCGCGCCTTATCAGCCGGCCGAACGCCTGGGCGATGCGGGCGCGGGCCAGCGCATCGTCATAACCCTTGCCCCCCAACCGCTCGCGCCTCGCCTTGTGCAGCAGGTCCGGGCGCGGCCACGGCACACGGTCGAAAGCGAGCACCCGTAGCGACCGACCCGGCACGTCCACCCCGTCGCGCACGGCGTCGGTGCCCAAGAGGCAGGAATTCTCCTCGACCCGGAACATATCCACCAGCGCCCCGACCTCCAGCGGATCGACGTGCTGGGCGTAGAGCGGCACGCCCGACTTCGCCAGATCCGGCCCCAGCCGCTCATAGACAGCCTTCAATCGGCGGATGGCGGTGAACAGGCCCAGACCTCCGCCGCCCGCCGCTAGGAACAGTTCGCGCATCGCCGCCGCCGTCTGGCGCGGATCGTCCTTGATCAGGTCGTTGACGACGATGACCCGGCTGTTGGCCGCATAGTCGAACGGGCTTTCGACCTTCAGGGTGCGGGGCGGCTCGATCAAACGCGCCGAGCCGGTCCGCAGCCGCGCCAGGTCGAACGGGTCTTCCTGCAAGGGATCGGACAGGGTGGCGGAGGTCACCAGCACCCCGTGCGACGGCACGATCACGGCGGCCTCCAGCGGAACGGTCGGGTCGATCCAGTGGCGACGCAGGGCCACGTCGTGGATGCGGCCGAACGCCGTCTCGGCCGACAGCCAATCGACGAAATCGGGATCGGGCTGATCGCCCCCGTCCTCCAGCGCCGCCAGCATCGACCGCCATCCCGGCAAGGTCATGCGCGCGCGCCGATCCAGCCCGCGCAGCGCCCCTTCGATGCGCGACCGCTGCGACCCGTCCAGCTCGGCCGCCTCGTCGTCGAGGATATCCTCCAGATGCCGCGACAGGGCCAGCAGCGGCGCCTCGATGGCGGCCAGGGCCTGGGCCGCCGCACGGGCGGTCTCGGCGACCGGATCGGTCACGGGCTTCAGCGCGCACTCCATGCCGAACTCGGGCCCGCCATAGGTATTGGTCTCGGCCGTGCGCGCGCGCAGCTGGTCCAGGGCGGCGGCCAGGAAGGCTTCGATCGGGCCGATCGGATTGACCTCGCCCGAGGCCGGCGCAACGCGGCCCGACACGCCTTCGCCCGGCAGGGCGGCCGAGGCGCGGATGGCGTCCTGCAGCGCCTTCATCGCCGCCTCATTGTCGTTGACCATGTCGCCCAGCCGCTGTTCCAGCCCGCGACCGCGACGCCCCCGCCCCTCCGGCCCCCGGATCCAGCGGCGCAGCTCGGCCGCCTCCTGCCCAGACAAACAGGCGGAAAAGGCGCTGTCGGCGGCGTCGAACAGGTGGTGGCCCTCATCGAAGACGATCCGCTTCAGCGCCGCCGTCTCACCGTCCTGCTTCTGGCCCCGCGCCGATCGCGCGCCGTCGAACGCCGCCTGGGTCAGGACCAGGGCGTGGTTGGCGATGACCAGGTCCGCGCGGCGGCTGGCGCGGATGGTCTTTTCGACGAAACAGGTGCGGTAGTGGGGACAGGCGGCGTGGACGCATTCGCCGCGCCGATCCACCAAATTGGCCGCTCCCGCCGCATGGGCCGCCGGCATGGCGAACAGGCCGGGCAGCCAGCCGGGAAAGTCCCCGCCCGTCATGTCGCCGTCGCGCGTATGCAGCGCCCAGCGCCCAGCCAGCGCCAGGCCGATCAGGTCGCCATTCCCCAGCTGGGCCGCCTGCACCATGTCCTGCAGATTGAGGACGCAGAGATAGTTCTCGCGCCCCTTGCGGATCACCGCCTTCTTCTTGCGCTCGGCCGGATCGGGCCACAGCGAATGGCTCTCGCGGTCGATCTGGCGTTGCAGCGCGCGGGTATAGGTCGAGATCCACGCCGCTCCCTGGTTCCGCTCGGCCCACAGGGAGGCGGGCGCGAGATAGCCCAGGGTCTTGCCCGTGCCGGTTCCCGCCTCGGCCAGCAGCATGCGGGGCCGACCCTCTTCGTTCCTCGGCGAAAAGGCGAAGGCAGCTTCGGCGGCGTAGTCCGATTGGGTCGGCCGCGTCTCGTCCAGCCCCGAGGCCTGAAGCAGTTTCTCCAGCCGGATGCGGGCGCTCTCGCTGTCGACCGGCGCCGATCCCGCCTCGCCGCGCGGCGCCTCGTCCTCCCATTCGGTCAGCCGCGACCAGACATCCATCCCCGACCCGAGATGCTGGCGCGCCCGTACGCCGCCGGCCTCCAGCGCCTGAACGACCCGCTCGCCCCAGGCCCAGCCCGCCCGCTGCATCGTCAGCGCCAGGACATAGGCCGCCTCGCGCTCGGCATAGGCCGGATCGGCCAGTTCGCGCAGCAGCAGCCCCGCCGCCTCACGCAGGGCCGCCGCCTGGTCTTCCGCCGACTTCGGCTCGGCCAGCCCTAGCGAAAGCGCCAGCCCCGTCGGCGACGGCGCACAGAAGCGCGCCGGCCGCACGAAGGCGTAAAGCTCCAGCACGTCCATCAGATCAGTCGATCGCGGCGGCGGCGTCAGACCCAGCCGGCGCGCCGTCAGCGACGCATGCGCCACCATCACCGGCCCGGTGCTGAAGAACCCCTCAGCCGCCCCGCGCCCGATCTTCCTGGCCCCCGCCTCGTCGCCCACAGCCCCTGCGCCCGGCGGCGTGGCGAGCGCCGGCGGCAAGTTCGCCCACGGCTGGGCGCCGCTCAGGCGGGTTTCGGAAATGACGGATTCGTCGGACACGTCCGATAGATAGCGAGCCTGGGGCTGAAACGGAACGGGAACATGCTATATCCCGTCCGTGACGACCGCCGCCGCTCCCGCAACGCTTCCGCCCCTGTTCGCCGACTGGTTCGCGTCGCGCGGCTGGTCGCCCCGGCGGCATCAGCTGGAGATGGTTGCGGCGGGGGAGGCCGGCCGCCACGCCCTGCTGGTCGCGCCGACCGGCGGGGGCAAGACGCTGGCGGGGTTTCTGCCCAGCCTGATCGACCTGGCCGAGCGCGGACCGAAGCCGGCGACCGGGGCGGGGTCGGGGGTGCATACGCTTTATTTGTCGCCGCTGAAGGCCCTGACGACGGACGTTGAGCGCAATCTGATGACCCCGGTCCGCGAGATCGGGCTGAACATCCACGTCGAGACGCGCACCGGCGACACCAAACAATCCAAGCGCCAGCGACAGCGTGATTTTCCGCCCGACATCCTGCTGACCACGCCCGAGCAGTTGGCCCTGTTCTGCGCCTGGGAAGGCGCGCGTTCCTATTTCGCCGATCTGAAGTGCGTGGTGCTGGACGAGGTCCATGCGATCTGGAGCGGCAAGCGCGGGGACCTGCTGTCGCTGGGTCTGGGGCGATTGCAGAGCTTCGCTCCCGAAATGCGCCGGGTGGGTCTGAGCGCGACCATCGAGGATCCCGATCTGATCCGGGGGTGGTTGGCGCCGGGAAATGCGGAGACGAAGAACCCCTCCCCCGCTTCGCGGTCCCCCTCCCCGCAGAGCGTGGAGGAGGCGCTGTCCGACCTGTCTCCTCCCCATGCCATGGGGAGGGGGACCGCCGAAGGCGGTGGAGGGGCTCTTGACGCGGTGGCCTTGGTCCGCGGCGACCCCGGGGCGCCGGCGGTCATCGACGTGCTGATTTCAGAGGGCAAGGTCCCTTGGGCCGGCCACACCGGCCAGCACGCAATTCCAGAGGTCTACGCCGCCATCCAGCGTTCGACCCTGGCGCTGATCTTCGTCAACACCCGCTGGCAGTCGGAGTTCGTGTTCCAGCAGCTCTGGGCCATCAACGACGAAAATCTGCCCATCGGCCTGCACCACGGCTCGCTTGCCGCCGAGCAGCGGCGCAAGCTCGAAGCGGCCATGGCGCGCGGCGATCTCAGGGCCGTGGTCTGCACCTCGACGCTGGATCTGGGCATCGACTGGGGCGACGTGGATCTGGTGATCCAGATGGCGGCGCCGAAGGGGTCCAGCCGCCTGGTCCAGCGGATTGGCCGCGCCAACCACCGGCTGGACGAGCCGTCGCGCGCGCTTCTGGTGCCCGCCAGCCGTTTTGAGATGCTGGAGTGCCAGGCGGCGCGCGAGGCCGTCGCCGACAACGCCTTCGACTGGGAGCCGGTCCATATCGGCACGCTCGACACCCTGGCCCAGCACGTCATGGGCGTCGCCTGTTCAGAGCCTTTCGACATGCAGGTCATGTATGACGAGATCACCGGCTGCGGCCCCTATTGCGCCCTGACGTGGGAGCAGTTCGAGGAGGTGGTCGATTTCGTCGCCACCGGCGGCTATGCGCTGCGCACCTACGACCGGTTCGCTCGGATCGTGCGCACGCCGGATGGCCGCTGGAAGGTCCGCAACCAGCACATCGCCCAGCGGCACCGCATGAACGTCGGCGCCATCGTCTCGGCGGGAACGCTGAACGTTCGCGTCGCCAGCCGTCGCGGCGGCGCCTCGCGCCAGCTGATCGGCGGCCGCAAGGTGGGCGAGGCCGAGGAGTGGTATTTCGAACAGCTGACGCCCGGGGACACCTTCCAGTTCGCCGGCCAGACCTGGGCGTTTCAGGGCATCATCGGGACCGACGCCCTGGTCACCCACGCCAATGACAGCGACCCAAAGATTCCGTCATGGGGCGGGTCGAAATTCCCGCTTTCCACCTCGCTGGCCGACCGGGTGCGCACCATGATCCATGATCGCGACCACTGGCGTGTCCTGCCGCCCGACGTGCAGGAATGGCTGGAGTTGCAGGAAACCCGCTCGGTCATTCCCGACGCCGAATCCATGCTGGTCGAAACCTTTCCACGCGGCAGCCGGCATTTCCTGGTCGCCTATCCGTTCGAGGGCAATCTCGCCCACACCACCCTGTGCATGCTGCTGACCCGGCGGCTGGACCGGATGGGCGTCGGGCCGCTGGGGTTCGTCGTGACCGACTATTCGCTGGCGATCTGGTCGATCAAGCCGATGGATACGATCGATCTGGACGCCCTGTTCCAGCCGGACATGTTGGGCGACGATCTGGAAGCCTGGCTGGAGGAAAGCTTCATGATGAAGCGATCCTTCCGCAATTGCGCCCTGATCTCGGGCTTGATCGAACGTCGCCAGCCCGGCGCCGAAAAGACCGGCCGGCAGGTGACCTTCTCCACCGACCTGATCTACGACGTGCTGCGCCGCCACCAACCCGACCATCTGCTGCTGAAGACCGCCCGCGCCGACGCCGCATCCGGCCTGCTGGACGTGGCGCGCTTGGGCCAGATGCTGACCCGCATCGAGGGGCGCATCCGCCACCAACCCCTGAAACGCGCCTCGCCCTTCTGCGTGCCCGTGCTGGTCCAGATCGGACGCGAGCGGGTCAGCGGAGACGCCGCTGAAATGATCTTGGACGAAAGCGCCGACCTGCTGATCGCCGAGGTCATGGACGACGCCGAGCCGCCCAGCCAGTCGGGGGCCGCCGCATGAACGCCGCCCTGCGCCAGACCCTGTCCCCGGCCCGCAAGATTTGCGGTTCGCTGAGCGTGCGGATCGCGGGAGAGGCCTGCGTGCTGCGCTGTTCCGGAGCGATGTGGGTTCCGGCCCACGGCGCCCTGATCGTCGCGGACCTGCATCTGGAAAAGGGCTCGGCCTTCGCCGTGCGCGGCCAGCTTCTGCCGCCCTATGACAGCCGCGCCACGCTGGACAGGCTGGAAGCCGAGATCGTCGAACTGGACCCGGCCGTGGTCGTGCTGCTGGGCGACAGCTTCCATGACACCAAGGCCATTCCCCGCATGGCGGCCGACGACCGGGCGCGACTGGACCGGCTGGCGGCCGGGCGCGACTGGCTGTGGCTGGAGGGCAATCACGACCGCGAGGCCCTGAATCGCAGCCTGGCTCGCGATGCCGACACGGCGTCCCGCCTGCCCGGCCGGATCGTCGGCGACATGGCCTTGGGCGCGTTGCGCCTGACCCACGAGCCAGAGGCTCTGACCGCCGACGACGACCGGCATGGCGAGGTCGCAGGCCACCTTCACCCCGCCGCCAAGGTCGCCGCCTATGGGCGCGGCGTGCGCCGTCCTTGCTTCGTCACCGACGGATCGCGCATCGTCCTGCCCGCCTTCGGCGCCTTCACCGGCGGGCTGAACGTTCTCGATCCCGCCATCGCCGACCTTTTCGCCACCCCGCCGCTGGCCGCCGCCCTGGGACGAGACCGTGTCCACGCCCTGGATTGGGCGATCCTGCGATAGTCTGTTCGTAAAGCGTTCAGCACGTCGCTTCACCGCATCTTGGCGGAAGGCGATGCAGGATGACGGCGGATCAAGGTCACGGACACCCGCCTCATGCTCACGCCCCGCCGCATCGTCATGGCCGCCCGCCTCGGCTTCGCCCTGGCGGCTTTGGGCATGGCCGTCTTGATGCTGGGACCGTTCCAGGGTCTGGAACAGGTCTTCGGCCTGAACGACAAGGCCGCCCACGTCATCGCCTTCTATGGCGTGGCCAGCGGCCTGTTCCTGATCGCGCCGAACCAGCGCCGCGACGACCTGGCGCTGTATGTCATCGCCGCCGCCTTTGGCGCCGAATTGCTTCAGGCCCTGACCGGCCGCAGCGTCTCCGTCATCGATTTCCTGGCGGGCGCGGCCGGCGTCGTCGCCGCCTGGGCGCCGGGACGAATCGAACAGTTGCGCCAGGCCTTCCGCCGCCATCCGGACATGACCCTGGCCGAGATCGATCGGCTGGATCGCCGCCTGCGCCGTCGCCGCGTGGACACCAGCCGCCCGGTCGTCCCCGTCCTGCGCCCCTAGGGCTCCAGCTCGATGTCCCAATAAAGGATATTCGATACCGCCTATTCTTGCCTTATCGTCCTCAGAATGCTGATCTTTTTTCCCTTTGGGCAAAACTCAGCGGCGATTGGTCACCATATGGTCACCAGATGACGGAAACTGCCGACAATACCGGTCAACTCCGATGTCATGAATTTTCATAGCACAAACCAAGCCAGAAGTCGCTTCCAGGCACCTTGGGCTGAGTGCTTAGGAGGCCGTTTCGAAAGCCCGCATCGTCCGAGTTAGGGAAGGCAGTCGAGGTCGCTAGCGGCAAGTGAGCAACGTCAGAAATGCGCCATTTCCAGACATTAGCGCAGGGTCGCAGACAATACGTTCGTGCTAGTCTTTCCCCCAGGACGATAGACGCGCCCTCTCGGAGAGATTACATGAGCGACCCCGCACCGAAGGGCCCCTCTTCCTACTTTCCTTCTATCGAGAAGAAGTATGGCGAGCCCATCGCTCACTGGCAGCAGATTATCCGTGCCGGTTACCCCGCCAAGCACATGGAGCTCGTCACGCTTCTCAAGGCCGAGCACGGTCTCGGTCATGGCCACGCCAACGCCCTGGTGGCGCACACTTTAGCGAGCGACGGCCTGAAGTAGCGGTAACCAGATATGCGGCCAGTGCCGGCTACGGCCTCACGTGAGAAAAGCGCCAGCAGCGGACGTTGGGCGGTCGCCCTAAAGGCGACCTAAGCCAAACCCGCTGTCGCGACGCCGGCATAAAGCCGATATGCGTTGCAAATGCCGGATCACATCGATCAATGGGACTGGGCTCAGACGCCCCTGGGCCCGAAAGACACGTGGTCGCCCGCGCTGCGAACGACCTATGACATCATCATGGGAACGGGGTTCGCGGCCTGCGCCACCTGGGGCGACGATCAGACGCTGATCTACAACGCGGCCTACATCCCCTTTCTCGGCGCGCGCCATCCCGCAGCGCTTGGCAAACCGATCCACGAGGTCTGGAGTGACGTCTGGCACGAGATCGCCCCGCTGATCGACAGGGCCAAAGCTGGCGAGCGTGTCTTCCTGGAGAACCTGCATCTGGTGATGACCCGCAACGGCTATCCAGAGGACACCTATTGGACCTTCTCGTACAGCGCTCTTCGGGAAGACGGGCGTGTGATGGGCATCCTTGATATCGCCACGGATACGACGGCTGCGGTCTTGGCGGAGCGCAATCAGACGCTTCTCATTCATGAAGCGACGCACCGCGTGAAGAACACCCTTTCCATGGTTCAGGCCATCGCCAAACAAAGTTTGCGGGGGTTGGCGGATCGCGCGACCGTGAAGACGTTCGATGAACGGCTTCAGGCTTTCGCCAGCGCCCACGACGTTCTCTTCCGCCGCGATTGGGCCGTGGCGGATCTGCAGGAAATCCTCTCAGGCGCCCTCGACAAGATCATCGGGCCGGATCGTTACAGCATCCACGGCCCCGCGACCGCGATTTCCGCCCGGGTGGCGCAGACGGCGTCACTGCTCGCTCACGAGCTTGCGACCAACGCTCTGAAGTACGGCGCTCTCACGGCCTCTGAGGGGAAGGTCGATCTGGCTTGGACGAAAAATCAGGAGGCCCTCGTCTTGGTATGGCGGGAGAGCGGCGGCCCGCCCGCGATGGTTCCGACGCGCCGAGGCTTCGGGTCAAAACTGATTGAAGCCGGCCTGACCGGAACCGGGGGCGCGGCATTGCGCTACAAAGAGACGGGTTTGACGGCCGAATTCACGGCCCCTATCGCGACCCTTCTGGAGCGATAGAGTGCACAGTCAAACCATGCCGCCCTCAGGGGGCCTCGTGCTCGTTGTCGAGGACGAGCCGCTTATCCGACTGAACGCCGTCCAGATGATGGAAGACGCAGGCTATACGGCGCTTGAAGCGCATGACGCCGCAGACGCCGTGCGGGTTCTGGAAGCGAGACCGGACATCCGTATCGTCTTCACCGACATCGAGATGCCGGGTTCGATGAACGGTCTGAGGCTTGCGGCTTGCATCCGCGATCGCTGGCCGCCGATCGAAATCATCCTGACCTCGGGCGCCGTTATTCCATCCGCAAGCGCGATACCGGATGGCGGTGTGTTCGTGCCAAAGCCCTATAGCCAGGGCCAGGTCGAGGACGCCCTTTATCAGGTTGCGCAGCTCGACCACCCATAGCTAAGCACCCGTCCCAGCTTACGTTTTAGAGGTGTCTGAGGCGATAGATGCAGTTAGTCGCTGCTGTCGTACATGCGCCAGTTACGGACTCTGGCTCGCCTCCAACAACCGGACCTTCGATCAACGGGAGCGGCGTAGGGGCGAACCGCCCAGCATGTTCACCCACATGGCTTTGACTGCGGCGCAGGCCAGCTGTCCTGCGCGCCCGACGGAGCGGCTTTGCAGATCGAGGCATCCTATCAAACGCGGCGCCGCGCTTTGCGTATCGCCGCCCAGGCCGAGTGGGCGCAGGTCATTGCGCCAGCGGGTTCTGTTCTGATGCAATTCAGCCCCGCGTCTCCGTCAACGCCATCGTTGACGAGAGCGCGGGGCCGTGGCAACTCTTCGTCAGGGAGAGCCTCATGGTTGAAGACGTTCGCATCGACATCCTCGTAATCGGAGCTGGCTTGGCCGGTCTGCGGGCCTTGCACACCTTCCGGACCCAAGGGTTTTCGGTGCAGGTGCTGGAAGCCTCGGACGAAGTCGGCGGCGTCTGGAACTTCAACCGCTATCCCGGAGCGCGCTGCGACGTCGAGAGCTTCGACTATTCCTACCGCTTCTCCGAAGCGCTGGAGCAGGAATGGCGCTGGAGCGAGCGATACGCGAAGCAGCCGGAGATCCTGCGCTACATCCACCATGTCGCCGACCGTTTCGATCTGCGCCGCGACATCAGCCTGAACACACGCGTGCGGCGCGCTGTGTTTGACCCGGCGAGCGGCCGCTGGCGAATCGAGGCGGAAGACGGCCGCGGCTGGTCGGCCCAACGCCTTGTCGTGGCCGTCGGCCAGCTGTCGGCGCCGAAGGCCACGACCTATCCGGGACAGGACGCCTTCGCCGGCCAAGTCCTGTACAGCGCGCGCTGGCCGCGCGAGCCCGTGGCCTTGGATGGCAAGCGCGTGGGGATCATCGGCACGGGGTCGTCAGGCGTGCAGATGACGCCGATCATCGCGGCCCAGGCCAAGCATCTGACAGTGTTCCAGCGGACGGCGAACTATTCGATCCCCGCCGCCAACGCTCCTGTTTCGGACGAGGAGGATGCGGCGGTGAAGGCGAATTACCGGGCCCGCCGCGAGGCGGCGCGAAACTCGCCCAGCGGTTTGGGGTTCGCCCCCGATCCGCGATCTGCCGCCGAGGTCGACCCCGAAGAGCGGGAGCGCGCGTTCGAGGCCGCCTGGAACCGGCTGGGATTCGGCTTCGCCCTGACCTTCAAGGACATTTTGCTGAACCAGGCCGCCAACGACATCGCCTCGGCCTTCGTTCAGCGCAAGATCGGCGAACAGATCGAGGATCCGGCGCTGCGCGACAAGTTGGTGCCCAAGGGCTTTCCCTTCGGAACGCGCCGTCCCTCGGTCGACGGAGGGTACTTCGCCACCTTCAATCGATCCAATGTGTCATTGGTGGATATCAGCGAGACGCCGATCGAGCGCTTTACCCCGACCGGTCTTCGCACCACGGCCGAGGAGGTGCCGCTCGACGTGGTCATCTACGCCACCGGTTTCGATGTGTTCACCGGATCGATCCTGAAAATGGAGATCGAGGGCCGCGACGGCCAGACGCTGAAGGACGCCTGGGTCGGCGGTCCGGTCAGCTACCTGGGCATCGGCGTCCACGGCTTCCCCAACCTGTTTTTCATCGGTGGTCCCGGCAGCCCGTCGCTGCTTAGCAATGTCATCCTGTCCAGCGAGGAACAGATCGATTGGCTCGCGGCCCTGTTCGAGACCGCGCGACAACACGGTGTCGCAGAGATCGAAGCGACCAACGCCGCCCAGTCCGACTGGGTGGATCACGTCAACGCCCGCGCTCGAGAAACGCTCTACATGAAGACGCCGTCCTACTACATCGGGGCCGAGATGCCGGGCAAACCGAGGGTGTTCATGCCCTATTCCGGAGGCGTCCGCGGCTATCGTCGCATCCTCGAAAAGGCGGCGGCCAACGGCTATGACGGGTTTGACCTCCGGGTCGGCGAGGCGCTGCGTGCGGCCTTCTGACGGCTCGCTAGATCCCGACCTCGCGCGATGGCTCGAGGACCCGCGGGTGGCGCTGCGGGTCCCCGCAGATCTGGCGATCTTCCGGAACGGCGCGAACGGATACCTGTCCCGAGCGCCAAAACCGGAGATCCGGACGGTTGAAGACCATCAGATCGCTGGCCCTGGCGGGCGTCTCTCCCTGCGGCTCTACCGGCCGACGGAAGACGCGGACACCGCCATCGTCGTCTTCCTGCACGGAGGCGCCTTCGTCTTCGGCGACCTGGACACCCACGACGCCCTCTGTCGGCGCCTGGCCCGGCGCAGCGGCCTGACCGTCGTCGCGGTCGACTACCGCCTGGCCCCCGAGTCCCCCTGCCCCGCCGCCATTGACGACGCGTTCGCGGCCGTCGTTTGGATCCGGTCCCGCTTCCCCGACCGTCCCGTGGCGCTGGCCGGGGACAGCGCCGGAGGCTGGCTGGCCATCACGGTCGCCGCTCGGCTCACGAGTCTGGAACAGCCCGTGGAGGCCTTGGGTCTTCTCTATCCGGCGGTCGACCCGGGTTGCTCCAGCGGCTCCCAGAAAGCGTTCGGGCGCGGCCATATGCTGACGCGCGACTTCATGGCCTGGGCCTGGCGCGCATTTGCCACCGAGGGTATGCCCGATCTTACAAAAACCGATCTGTCGGGTCTGCCGCCAAGCGTGGTGATCACTGCGGGGTTCGATCCTCTGAGGGACGAAGGCCACGCCTTCATCGATCGGGCGCGCGCGGCGGGTGTTCACGTCGTCGCCCACCATTATCCGGACATGATCCATGGGTTCGCGGGTCTGCCCCAAGGCAGCCGACGCAGCGACGAGGCGCTCGATCGTCTGTCGGAGGGGCTAGTCTCAGCCCTGATCGAAGGGGTGCTCAGAGGCGGCTGAAATCCGCCCCGCGTCGGGCGACGAAGGCCGCAATCCCCTCCTGCCCCTCCGGTCCGGCGATGGCTTTGGCGATGTCTCGGGCCTCGCGTTCCAGCTGCGTTTCTAGCCCGTTAGACAAGGACTGGTGCAGCAGCGCCCGCGTGTGCGCAAAGGCCTGTCGCGGTCCCTCTGCGAGCGACCTGGCCAGGGCCAGGGCTTCGTCCTTCAAGGTCGCGTCATCGACCACGGCGGAGATGAGGCCGATCCGCTCGGCTTCGTCCGCGTCGATGCGCTCGCCTGTCAGCGCCAATCGCTGCGCCTGGCGAAGTCCGACCAGGCGCGGCAGAAGCCAGGTCGCGCCGCCGTCCGGCGTCAGGCCGATCGCGCCATAGGCCATGGCGAACTTCGCCGACCTGGCCGCCAGGGCGACATCGCCAAGGATGGCC
>NZ_JAELUF010000785.1 GCF_016429195.1 Brevundimonas sp. ASV9 | reverse complement strand
CTCGTGTCAAGGGCCTGAAACCCCAGCAGGCTGAGAAGTGGTTCCGTCGTTGGACCGCTTGGGAGGAAAAGGTTGATCCCAAGGGCAAGGGCAAGGTGACGGCCAAGGCGAAGGAATGGGCCGCCGCCTACAAGGCGAGAAAGGAGGCAGAGGCTAATGCGGAGGATGAGGAAATGGAAAATTAAGCATATATCCGGTGTACATATTGATTTTGTTTGTATTTTGTTTCATGGATAGGAAAAGTCGCAATGCATATTAAATTATCTTTGTCTTTTTATTTCGATATGTGACATTCAGCCCACAACTTACACGAGGAATCAGCTTGAGTGCTCTTTTCTCGGTCAGTGATTTCAACGGTGTTGTTAGAATTGTGACCAATGTGGCTAATCAGCAC
>NZ_JAELUF010000784.1 GCF_016429195.1 Brevundimonas sp. ASV9 | reverse complement strand
ATGTGGGATTGTGGGTGCCTGAGGCCGCCATTGGCGTTTGAACCTCACCACCAAAGACAATTCCGGTCCTGCAAGCTTCTGTGACGCGGACAACACTCGAAAGCTATTGGGTCGTCTCACGCATTATCGATTCGCCCAAGGTACGACACGCTATTCATTCCGCTCGATCGAGACTCGTGTTTTTAATTGACCATTAACATTTGCCCAGATGCTCCCTCAGCGAATTCTGCGCACATCGGCCTTGCGCAACAGCCTCGTGGCTGCCCGCCGAGCACCCATTGTTCAACGACGATGCTTTTACCCAGAGCATTACTCGGACAAGAAGACTCTTGACGAGAAATACCCCGAGCCCCCTCAGATGACGGCAGCCGAAGACCCCGAGATGGTTAGTGGC
>NZ_JAELUF010000783.1 GCF_016429195.1 Brevundimonas sp. ASV9 | reverse complement strand
CCCCCCCCCCCCCCCCCCCCCCCCCCCCCCCCCCCCCCCCCCCCCCACCCCCACCCCCCCCCCCCCCCCCTGTTTTACATCACAAGACGGAATACGAGATACGATTGCTGGTCTCGTGGGCTCGGAGATGTGTATAAGAGACAGTCATTAGTGATGTCAGCACAACTCTTAAAGATTTGCGCGCACTCTATCGCGACCCAGACGCCGACCTTGGGTTCATAGATCCTAACCCGCCGCCCCCAACGAAGAGGCTGTCTCTTATACACATCTGACGCTGCCGACGAATACATCACAGTGTAGATCTCGGTGGTCGCGGGGTCGGTGGGGGGGGGGGGGGGGGGGGGGGGGGGGGGGGGGGGGGGGGGGGGGGGGGGGGGGGGGGGGGG
>NZ_JAELUF010000782.1 GCF_016429195.1 Brevundimonas sp. ASV9 | reverse complement strand
GATGAATGCCGATGAGGTAGATGGCTGTTGTGACCGACTTGCTGAAGTCATGAGAGCGCTGGGAAATGAAAAGAACTGGGACAAGACGCTGAATGAGGTCTTTCCGCGATTGCGATAGCCATTATTTAGTTTGATTCAAATTCATCACTCGTAATTTTTGATATCATTGCCTAGGACTACTTGGTGCACTTTCCAGCTTCCGCATTCTGCTTAGACGATACGAGCTCGGCCTCACCTGCCGTTTACATGCCAAGAGACTAACCACACCACAACTCAGCGACTGAGTAGCCTCTCCCCTCAAGAACGGCTCCCAAACCTCGCATACACATTACCATGTCTCTATCATGCAACCATTCCCGGTATCAGGTACAATTCAACACGTCCCCTCCCTCGGC
>NZ_JAELUF010000781.1 GCF_016429195.1 Brevundimonas sp. ASV9 | reverse complement strand
TACACTGTGATGTATTCGTCGGCAGCGTCAGATGTGTATAAGAGACAGTCATTGAACTGCTCTTGTGGTGCCTATCCTTGAGCATCGTCTCGGCCCTTTGTATGCCGTTGTTTAGACGCATCATGATACTCAGTGCCTTTGGCATCCGCCTACTGTACGCTTCACCGGTAGACTGGTTAGAACGAACAGCACACTCACAGGAAATATAGGCTGATTCCCCTGGTCGCGACTCGCCTCTGCCACCTGTCACCTCGTCGCAACCAAAACTTGACATATGACTCCATCCTGCCAGCCATCATGCTGTCTCTTATACACATCTCCGAGCCCACGAGACCAGCAATCGTATCTGGTATGACGTCTTCGGGTTGGAAGTAGGGGGGGGGGGGGGGGGGGGGGG
>NZ_JAELUF010000780.1 GCF_016429195.1 Brevundimonas sp. ASV9 | reverse complement strand
CTCCTGTTATCTCGGCTCAGGATGCAACGGGTGGCAAGGACGGGGCGGTGGCACCGGTTCGTGAGGGTATGCTGTATTGGCCGCAATATACGCTTGCTAATAGGCAACTGATGAATTTGAATACCACTGGCGGATCGACGACTCTAGTCACTGTCACAGAAGACTTGAGCTATTATATTCGGTTGGGAGATGATGTTGTAAATGAGTTTCGATTGGCGGATTCGTTTACCTGGGAAGGAAGACGTGGTGCGCGGTGTGATCTGTGGTTGACACTTGCTCCGAGAGTGCCTCAGTAGAATAGGATATAGACAGTTGCCTTAGTAGGATTTCGGATGAAGGCATAGAAAAAAGGAATTTGGGACTAAACTACGAATAACATGTACCTCTGTTATGCTC
>NZ_JAELUF010000779.1 GCF_016429195.1 Brevundimonas sp. ASV9 | reverse complement strand
AGTCTCAGGCATTCAAGTATTTAGTCAAAGGGGATTTCATACAGGCCATCATGGCGTTCTGGGCAGAGTTGGCGCCGTAGGCGATAACCAGGCCTGGAAAGGAGTTAGTTAACCAATCGGTTCCCCGCGTGCCGTCTCAATCGCATCTCGCAAGCCCTCGGTTGACCGGGTACGGGTCGCAGATTTCGAATCGATTCAATCGTGTGCAAAACATCACATACCGGCAGCGAAGAAGGGCCAGTACGGCTTCACTGTTGTCACAATCGTATTAGCAGATGTCGGGTCGGTTTTTGACTAAAAGGTCGTGGTCGACAAGCCATTGACGTACTGAACGGAGCCGGGAACTTCTTGAAGGGAGCGACGCCGAGCCAAGACATGATGGCGGATGTGTAGAGG
>NZ_JAELUF010000778.1 GCF_016429195.1 Brevundimonas sp. ASV9 | reverse complement strand
ATACATCTCCATGGTGATATGCCGTTTTCTCTGAAACATATCCGGCCAACTCGATGACCTTTTGATCTCGTATTAGATTGCGTTTAAAGCTCGCGTAAAGAACTTTGCGCTGGCCCGGCTTCAGCCCGTCTATGACAGACGGAATAGACCTAATGTTATCAGCAACACTGAACAATATGAGCTCTCTGTTGACAAAGTTGCTATATGTGATTGACTTGGACGTGTGATCCAGAAACGTGCCTGGAATAAAGTTACCCAGCCATTCTTTGCGGGCGTCTGCTTTTTTCTTCGAAAATGCCAACTCTAGCAAGTCTTCCTCGCTAGGCTGCATGGTGCTAAACTCTTTGAGATGTTGATCAAGATTCGTGAAATAGACTTGTGCATCTTCATTGGAGC
>NZ_JAELUF010000777.1 GCF_016429195.1 Brevundimonas sp. ASV9 | reverse complement strand
GCGCTCAGCTTTAGCAACTTCTATCAGGTAGTACCTGCCCTATAACATTTACTTCTTTCTCCTGAGAGCTGCTGTTTTCCTCGTTTATTTGCGCGATAGGAGCTGTGGCTTTGCAAATCTGTGGTGTTGACCGGCGTGGAGCTGAAGCACCTCGGCTCATCTTGGCAAGGACCAAGCCGGGAAGGTGGCAGCAAACACATGCTTGACATGAGACTAGCATACTGCAGGAGATACTGTACAGTATGATGAATAATAATACCGATTGCGTGCCAGTGCAGCCGTAGGATTTCGGCGATTTCCAAGTCGATGCACAGGTCAAAGGATACTAGTGAACTAGGACAGGGACTTCCCAGCGAACGGATGGATGTTTGCTAGATTTGGACCCCAATGCTACGC
>NZ_JAELUF010000776.1 GCF_016429195.1 Brevundimonas sp. ASV9 | reverse complement strand
GCATTGTACAAAGGTACGTACATTGCACAAATTGCACAAAAAGACTCCTGGGGTGGGCATCATGATGGATATTGGGGGGGCCAGTCAGGGGAAGTTGGTGTGCACACGCGACTTGACGGACGCACCAACAACGCCTTGCCTATTACCTAGGTATTGTCCAACAGCCGTTATTGCAGGGCAAAGCTCGCCTTTGTGAGGTCAAGGATACATGGGCTATGACGACCTTGAGCGTGAGGTTGGCGGTACACGAAACGTTGATGAAAGGGGCAGCATGGTCAGAAGAAGGAGATCTGGAGTCAGGGGGGAACAGGGGTGTGGTGTGGCATGGCGGACTGTTCTGAATTGATTGGCACAGAAGCTCACCATTCGCCAGTTTGAGAATGGCAGGGGTGGGGC
>NZ_JAELUF010000081.1 GCF_016429195.1 Brevundimonas sp. ASV9 | reverse complement strand
GGCGGCCGGGTTGAAACGCTGCGGCTCCAGCTCGATCATGCCGGCTTCGAGCTTGGAATAGTCCAGCACGTCGTTGATCACCGACAGCAGGGCCTCGCTGGCGGTGGCGATGCGCGCGACATAGCCCTTCTCGGCCTCGGGCAAGGCCTCGCTGGCTTTCAGCAGGTTGGAAAAGCCGATGACGCTGGTCAGAGGCGTGCGCAGTTCGTGGCTCATGTTCGCCAGGAACTCGCTCTTGGCCGCCGCCGCCGCCTCGGCCCGGTCGCGCGCGGTGACCAGTTCGTCGGCCAGGATCTTGCGATCCGTCATGTCACGGATGACCACCACCACCTCCGACGGCTTGCCCGCCTCGGCGGCCAGGGCGCGGAAGGTGCATTCGACCCAGACGATCGAACCGTCGCGATGAAGGGCGCGGTGCTCCAGCCGGCACGGCTCCTTGGTGTGGATGGTGCCCAGCACGGCCCGGGTCACCATTTCCCGATCATCAGGATGGACATAGTCCATGGGCCGGCCGTTCATCTCTTCGGTGGTCCAGCCGAGCAGGCTTTCGATCGCCGGCGAGATGTATTTGCTGGTGCCGTCCGGGCGAACGCGGGTGATCACGTCGCCCACGTTTTCAGCCAATAGCCGATAGCGCGCCTCGTCACGCTGAGCGCGGGCGATCTGGGCCTGCTGGTCTGTGATGTCCTGAAACACGCCGTAAAGGACCTTCACGACCCCGGCGTCGTCACGTTCGGCGCGTGCCTGGGTCAGAACCGCACGCTCCTCGCCATCGGCGCGGATCAGCCGAAGACGCATTTTGTAGCCATCGCCGGTTTCGGCCGAGTGTGCGATCGCCGCCAACAATCCGGGCCTGTCGTCGGGGTGATAGCGATCGATGGCCGAATCGACCTGCGGATCGAAGGTTTTGCGATCTAGACCGTGGATGCGGAACACTTCGTCGGACCAGTGGACCTTGCCGCTGGCCAGTTCCAACCGCCAATGACCGACCCCGGCCATGTTTTCAATCAGCTCCAGCGTGCCGTGGCGCTCATCGCTGACGCGACCGACTTCCAACGACGCGATGATGTCTTCGGCCATGGCGCCCAAGGTTCGCAGCGTTGCGATCTGGGCGTCGGAGGGGTGAGGGCGGGGTTTGCGATCCATGACGCCGAACGCGCCCAGCGGCTGACCGTCCGGGCCGCAGATCGTCACGCCGGCGTAGAAACGCAGATTGTAGGGGGGCGCCACCAGGAAATGATTGCGCGCTGCGGGGTCCGCCAGGCCGTCTTCGACCACCAGGACGGCGCCCTTGCCCTGGCGCAGCAGACGGTCGCCGAGAGTGCGTTCGCGCGGCAGGCTTCGAACCAGTTCACGATCGCTGCACCACAGGACGGCGTTGTCGCCGCTGACCAGGGTGACGACGGCGGCGGGCGCATCGAAAACCGTGCAGGCCAGTTCCGTAAGACGTTGGAACGGGCCAGCAGGGGCGTCCAGGGCTTCCAGGCTCTTGGCGATGTAAGGCACGACCGAACTCCAACGACCGGTCAAAGTGACCTAAAATCAGAGAATTCTTCGTTACCGACCGCTTCCGCCGCTACGCTTTAATCGCCAGCCTAGGCGTGGTCTAAGCCAACCCATGAAACGCCTTCTTCTCGCAGTCAGTCTTGTTGCGCTTTCCGGTTGCAATGCCGGTCGGTCGGCGATGGGCGGCGCCGAACAGGTCGGGGCGGGCTTTGCGGCGGCGGCGACGGCGCCGCTGGAAGACTTCAACCTGCGTCGTCAGATGATCCCGACGGTGCTGCTGCAAGCCGAAGCCAATCCCTACGACCTGCGCAATCTGAATCAGTGCACGACCATCGGCGCAGAAGTCGCACGGTTGGACGAGGCGCTGGGACCCGATACGGACGAACCGCCGCGTCAGGACGGCTCCTATCTCAGCGAGCGGGCGGCGGATGCGGCGGCCAGGGCGGCGCTGAACGCCATTCGCGACACGACGACCGACTTTATTCCCGGCCGGAACTGGATTCGTCGATTGAGCGGCGCCGAACAGCATTCAAAGCACGTTCAATCGGCCATCCAGTCGGGCCGAATGCGCCGCGCCTTCCTGAAGGGGATGGGCATGCAGCGGAACTGCGCGCCGCCGGCGGCGCCCAGCTGGTTCAGACCGCACCCTTAGGCGTCAGCCGTTCGATGTGTGGCGGGCGTGGAAGTCGCGCCTGAACTGCTCGAAACGACCCTCGGAAATCGCCGCGCGCATGGCCGCCGTCAGCGCCTGATAAAAGGCGATGTTGTGCCAGCTCAGCAGAACCTTGCCGAGGATTTCATCGGCGCGGATCAGGTGGTGCAGATAAGCCTTCGAATACGACGATGATGGGCCGTCGATGGTCGGGTCCAGCGGATCCTGATCCTCGGCGAACCGGGCGTTCTTCAGGTTCAGCGGCCCGTCCCAGGTCCAGGCCTGGCCGTGACGGCCGGCGCGGGTCGGCAGGACGCAGTCGAACATGTCCACGCCGCGATACACCGCCTCGACCAGATCGACAGGTTTGCCCACGCCCATCAGATAGCGCGGACGGTCGGGCGGCAGCATTTCGGGCGCATAGTCCAGCACCTCGCACATGGCCTGGTGGCCTTCGCCGACCGCCAGACCGCCGATGGCGTAGCCGTCGAAGCCGATCTCTTGAAGCTGTTCCGACGACTGGCGGCGCAGGTCCTCGAAGGTCGACCCTTGCTGGATGCCGAATAGGGCCTGGTTCTCACGCTGCCCGAAACGGGCCTTGGAGCGCGCGCCCCAGCGGATCGACAGCTCCATCGCCTTTCTGGCCGCATCCTTCTCGGCCGGATAGGCGACGCACTGGTCCAACTGCATCGAGATGTCGGCGCCAATCCGGTCGGCCTGGATTTCGATCGACCGCTCGGGCGTCAGAACGTGTTTGGAGCCGTCGATGTGGCTGGAGAAGGTCACGGCCTCCTCCTTGACCTTGGAGATGCCGGCCAGGGACATGACCTGGAACCCGCCGCTATCAGTCAGGATCGGCTTGTCCCAGCCCATGAACTTGTGAAGCCCGCCCAGACGCTCCATCCGCTCAGGGCCGGGGCGCAGCATCAGGTGATAGGTGTTGCCCAGCAGGATGTCGGCGCCAGTCGCCTTGACCTGATCCACCGTCATCGCCTTGACCGTGGCGGCGGTGCCGACCGGCATGAAGGCGGGGGTGCGGATGTCGCCGCGCGCGGTCTTCAACACCCCGGTGCGGGCGCGGCCCTCGGTGGCGGAAGTCTGGAAGGGGAAAGGCATTCAGGCGATCAGTCGTTCAAGCTGTTCGACGCGCGCCAGATCCTTGGGGCGGCCGAACAGGCGATACAGGGCGATGTGGTCCCGGATGTCCGGGACGAACAGGGGCGTGTCCTCAACGAAAAGGCGGCGACGCGAGCCGAAGGCGACCGGGGTCCAGTCGCCGCCGTCGCGTGTCTCCAGATCGGCCATGACCTCGACCAGGATCGGCTGATCCGGCGCGCGCCCGAAGACGGCGGAGCGGAACAGACCTTCGCCCGGATCGGGTATCACCACGCCGCCCAGCGCGCCCAGCAGGTTGCGCGCATCGCGCGGCGCGCACAGCACGTCGATGTCGGGCACATGGATGTCGGTCAGGCCATAGAGCGCCATCGCCGCCCCGCCGAAGATCCACCACGGCTCGCGCAGGTCGCGCGCGGCCTCGCCGACGGCGATCAGGCCGTCTTGAAGATCATGCGGAAGGTCGTCGGGTGACAAGGGGCGGGCTCGATTTCGTCAGGAGGCGGCATTTAGGCGTTCCGTTCGCGATTGACCACCCGATCACCATCCCAGCGACGCCTCGCCGCGCAGGATGGCCTCGGCCTGGGAGGTGTGCTTGCCGCCCTCGCGGTCGTGCAGGATCAGCGGCGGCAGCAGCCGCAGCGGCGCGCGCCCGGTCTTGATGGCGTGCACCAGCACCCGCTTGGCCGGCTCGTCCGCAAAGGGATGGATGGGCCGCACGGCGAACGACCCCGCCTTTTCGCCCAGTAAAGCCAGCAGATCGGCCAGTCGGTCGGCGCGGTGAACGACCACGATGCGTCCGCCTTCCTTCACCGCCTTCAACAGGAAATCGGTCCACGCCTTCAGCCCGTCGTCGGCCATCCAGGCGCCCCGCTTGCCCTCGGCCGGGGCGCGCAACGCCGTGGCGTCATCGAAGAAGGGGGGATTGGATATGGCCCAGTCGGCTGGCTCCACGCCGAGGGCCCGAAACCCGGCCGCCACGTCGCCCTGACGAATCATAGCTGATCCAGCTGCGCCGTTCAGCGTCGCATTCTCGGTCGCCAGCGCCGCCATCACCGGATCGCGCTCCACGCCCGTCAGGGTCAAGCCGGGCCGTCGCGCCGCGATCTGCATCAGGACCGCACCCGCTCCACAGCCCGCCTCGATCACGTTCTGGCCCGCCTCGGCCGGGACCGCCGCCGCCAGCAAAGCCGCATCCATCCCGGCGCGATAGCCGCGTGCGGGTTGACGCAAGCGCACCCGGCCGTTCAACAGGCCGTTCTCGACGATCGTCGTCGGCAGGGTTTCGACCGGCTCCAAGCCTCAATCTCCTTGACCCTCAAGGGGTCGAACATCATTGTGCGCCGCAACTCGCGGGGGCAAGCCGGCCCGGCCGCAAAAAGCCATTCCCGCGGCCCGCCGCGCCAGTGAAAGAGTATTCGTTTGGACGTCGCCATTGCCGCCGCTCACCGCCCGAAGGGGGACGTCAACGCCCTTGTCCGGCTGGCTGAGGTCGATATGGCGGCCGTGGACGCCCTGATCCTGGATCGGATGCAGTCGGACGTGCCGATCATCCCGAAACTGGCCGAACATCTGGTTTCGGCGGGTGGAAAGCGTCTGCGTCCCCTGATGACCGTCGCCGCTGCGCGCGCCGTGGGCGCGACGGACGACATCGTCGCGCCTCGCAAACTGGCGGCTGCGGTCGAGTTCATCCACACCGCCACTCTCCTGCACGACGACATCGTCGATGCGTCCGAACTGCGTCGGGGCAAGGTCGCGGCCCACCTGATCTGGGGCGCGCCCACGAGCGTCCTCGTCGGCGATTTTCTGTTCGCCCGCGCCTTCGAACTGATGGTCGAGACGGATTCGATGCGCGCCCTGGGCATTCTGGCCGAGGCTTCGCGGGTGATCTCTGAGGGCGAGGTGCTGCAGCTGACGCGTGCCCACGATCTGAATCTGGATCAGGCCACCTATCTGCAGATCATCTCGGCCAAGACTGCCGAACTTTTCGCCGCCGCTGCCGAGGCGGGCGCGGTCGGCGCCGGGGCCGATCCGGCCGCGATCAAGGCTTTGCGCGACTACGGCATGGCGTTGGGCATCGCCTTCCAACTGGCCGACGACGCGCTGGACTACGGCGCGACAGCCGAGGCCTTGGGCAAGAACGCCGGCGACGATTTCAACGAGGGCAAGGCGACCCTGCCGCTGCTTCTGGCGGTCGCCCGCACGCGCGGCCGCGAGGAAGCCTTCTGGGAACGCACCGTGACCAAGGGCGAGCGGACGCCCGAAGACTTCACCCGCGCGCGCGAACTCATCATCGGCTCGGGCGCCATCGGCGCGACCCTGGACTTGGCCGGCGACTATGCCGATCAGGCCAAGGCGGCCCTGTCCATCCTGCCGTCCAGCGACTGGCGCGTCGCGCTGGAAGACCTGGCCGATTTCGCGGTGTCGCGCGCCGCTTGACCGAGACTGCGGATACGCTCGACCAACAGGTCCGCACCGCCGACCTCGACCGCTGGCTGTCCAGTCGCCTGGTCGCGGATGACCGCGCCCGCGCCGACCTGATCACGCTCTACGCCTTCGAAGCCGAGCTGATGACCATCCCCACGCGCGTGACCCAGCCGCTGCTGGCCGAGATGCGCTACACTTGGTGGGCGGAACAGATGGACGGCGTCTTCGCCGGCGTGCCGCGCAAGGGCCATCCGGTGCTGGAGGCCCTGACTGATCTTGTCGCGCGTCACGGCCTGAACCGCGCGCCTTTCGACGCCTTGATCGACGCCCACATCGGTCGGGTGCGCGAACAGCCGCATGATCTCGACGCCTTCTACGCTGGCCCAATGCAGATCGCGACGCGTGTGTTGGCAGGGCAGGGGCATGACTCGGCCATGGCCGATGCGGCCCGCGTCTGGGGGCTGACGCAGACCGGCCGGCGCCAGCAGGCGGCGTCCCTGAAATCCGCCGCCAATAAGGCGCTGAAACGCCTGCCGCCTGCCGGCTTCCCGGCCGTGGCTCACGCGACCCTTACCGATCCGGACCGGCCGGAGCCGCTGAAGCGGCTGCGCCTGCTATGGGCCGTGCTGCGCGGCCGGATCTGACCTAGCCGTTCAGGCCGGCGATCAAGCGGGTCAGCAGGGCGTTCAGCGTTTTCTGATCTTCTCGCGACAGGCCGCTCAAGGCCTCTTTGGCCGTATCCTGATGGCTGGGCATGATCGTCTCGATCAGGTCGAAACCCTTGTCCGTCAGACGGACCAGGGTAGCCCGTCGGTCGCTCGGATGTGGACGCCGCTCAACCCAGCCCGCCTTTTCCAGTCGATCGATCCGCGCGGTCATGCCGCCGGACGACATCATGGCCGCTTCGAACAGAGCGGTCGGCGTCAGGCCCTCGCGTTCGCCCGATCGGCGCAGCGTCGCCAGCACGTCGAACTCGCCGTGCTGCAAACCATAGCGCGCAAACAGCGGCGTCTGTCGCTCGCGGATCACCAGTTGCGACGCTTCGTTCAGGCGTCCCAGCACCTCCATCGGCAGCATGTCCAGGTCGGGGCGTTGCACGGCCCATTGGGCCGCAGCGCGGGAAGCTCTATCGGGCATGGTTATCTTGACATCGAGATACTTGGGGTCGAGAGACTAGCGTGATTTTCAGTCGGAGTCCCATCATGACCGCACGATCTCACGCCACGCCGATGCGCGGCGCGTCGCTGCTGTTGCTGGCGGCCGTCGTCGCCTTGGCGCTGAATCTGCGGCCCGCGATGGCGGCGGTGGGGCCGCTGCTGGATCTAATCGAGGGGGCGACGGGCATGGGTTCAACCGCCGCAAGCCTGCTGACCACCTTACCCGTGCTGATGATCGGTCTGGGCGCCCTGTCGATCCGGCCGTTGCGTCGGCGGTTGGGTGAGCGGCGCGGAATCTTGCTGGGCGCGCTTATGATCGGCGGGGCCTGCCTGGTGCGGGTGGTGCTGACCGGCGCGACCGGCCTGATCGCCAGCGCCGTGGTCGTCGGAGTGGGCGTCGCCTTGATCCAGGCCTTGGCGCCGGTCGTCATCAAACGGGCCTTTCCGTTGCAGTTCGGCACGGTCATGGCGCTATACACCACCGGCATCATGGGCGGCGCCGCCGTCGCGGCGGCCACGGCGGCCGGTCTGGCCGAGACGATCGGCTGGGCCGGGACGCTGGCGCTGTGGAGCGCGCCGGCCTTTGTCGCCGCATTGGTTTGGCTGGCGGCGTCACGCGACCCCGCAGCCGAGGAGCCGAACCGCGCCGCGGTGGTCGAGGCGACGGACCCGGAACTGCCCTTCTGGCGTCAGGGGCGGGCGTGGCGGCTGATCCTGATCATGGGCCTGGGGACCTCGGCCTATACCTTGATGCTGGCCTGGCTGCCGCCCTTCTACATCGACCTGGGCGAGCCAAGGGCGACGGCCGGCTATCTGCTCAGCGGCATGACGGCTGCGGAGGTGACGGCCGGCCTGCTGGTGTCGCTGACCATCGGGCGCTTTGCGGATCGGCGCGGACCGATCCTGACGGCGCTTCTGCTCGCCCTGGCGGGTCTGGCCGGGCTCGTGGTCGCGCCCCTCAGCATGGCCGTGCCGATCGTGATCCTCCTTGGCCTCGGCATCGGCGCGATCTTCCCGCTCAGCCTGATACTGGCCATGGACCAGATCGACGATCCCGCGCGCTCCGGGGATCTGCTCGCCTTCGTCCAGGGCGGCGGCTACATCATCGCCAGCCTCTCGCCGCTGGGCGCCGGCCTGCTGCGCGACAACATGGCCGACCTGACCCAGGCCTGGGTGCTGATGGGCGTGGGTGTCATCCTGCTGGGCGTGATGACGCTGGGGTTCCGGCCTGGGTTGCCCAAGCTGAGCTGAGCGACCCGGCCCTCAGAAATCAGCCCGCGTCGCGCCAGGCCTGTAGGCTTTCCATCGCCCGGATGCTCATCAGGCGCTTTTTGGCCCGGCCGCGTTCCTTCAGCGGGATCTTGACGCCCGCCTCATCGACCTTGGGTGCCTCGAGCGGCGGCAGCAGGCCGTAGTTGATGTTCATCGGCTGGAACTTCGATCCCGCAAGATGCCCGCCGGTGATGTGCTCGACCAGGGCGCCGATGGCGGTCTCGGCCGGCGGCGGGGCCAGGTCGCGACCGAGCGCTTGCGCGGCGGCGAGACGGCCGGTCAGCAGGCCCATGGCCGCGCTCTCGACATAACCTTCGACGCCCGTCACCTGACCCGCGAAACGCAGGCGCGGCATGGCCTTCAGCCGCAGCTGCTTGTCCAGCAGTTGGGGACTGTTCAGATAGGTGTTGCGGTGAAGACCGCCCAGACGCGCGAACTGAGCGTTCTGCAGGCCGGGGATCATGCGGAAGACCTCGGCCTGCGCCCCGTGCTTCAGCTTGGTCTGGAAGCCGACCATGTTGAACAGGGTGCCCAACGCGTTGTCCTGGCGCAGCTGGACGATGGCGTAGGCCTTGACCAGCGGGTCGCGCGGATTGGTCAGGCCGACCGGCTTCATCGGGCCGTGCCGCAGGGTCTCGCGACCACGCTCGGCCATGACCTCGATGGGCAGGCAGCCGTCGAAATAGGGGACGTGTTCCCAGTCCTTGAACTCGGCCTTGGGACCACTCAGCAGAGCGTCGATGAACGCCTCGTACTGGGCTTTGTCCATCGGGCAGTTGACGTAGGCGGCGGCGTCGCCGCCCGGACCTTCCTTGTCATAGCGCGACTGACGCCAGGCGATGTCGAAGTCGATCGAGTCAGCGTGAACGATGGGGGCGATGGCGTCGAAGAAGCTCAAGGACTCCTCGCCCGTCGCCTTCAGGATGGCGTCGGCCAGGGCAGGGGAGGTCAGGGGGCCGGTGGCGACGATGACATTGTCCCACGCCTGCGGCGGCAGGCCCCCGATCTCTTCGCGCACGATAGTGACCAAGGGGTGGGCGGTCAGTTTGGCGGTCACCGCCTGGGAGAAGGCGTCGCGGTCCACGGCCAGGGCCCCGCCGGCCGGCACCTGATTGATGTCGCCGCAGGCCATGATGATCGAATCCAGCGCCCGCATCTCGGCGTGCAGCAGGCCGACCGCATTGAACTGCCAGTCGTCCGAGCGGAAGGAGTTGGAGCAGACCAGCTCGGCCAGGCCATCGGTGTGGTGGGCGTCAGTCTTGACGCCGGGCACGCCGCGCATCTCGTGCAGGATGACGGGCACGCCGGCCTGGGCGATCTGCCAGGCGGCCTCGGAGCCGGCCAGGCCGCCGCCGATGACGTGGATGGGGGAAGGAGAGAAGGAAGCGCTCATCGCGGCCTTCTAGCGGGCGGGTGGCGCGGTGTCATGGCCCCCTGCTATATCCGCCGCCGGTCATCGGGGGCGTAGATTGAGCGAGCATCGGATTTTGCGACTGGGCGAGACGCTGTCGGCGGCGGTCCGCGCCCTGCCTCGCCTGTGGCGCGGGGCTTGCGGCGCGATCGTACTGGCGGCCGTGGTCTGGAGCCTCAAGCCGCTGGCGGCGGGCCCCGCGGGCCTGATCTGGGCGGCGTGCGCTTTGGCCTCGACCCTGGTGCTGGCGGGCGCTCTGGCGCGGATTGCGATCACGGACGATCTGGTCGAGGCGCGACGCCTGGGCCTGGGGCCGGTTGGGTTGCAGTTCGGAAGGCCAGAGGTCCGGTTGCTGGGCGCGGGCCTGCTGTGCTGGATCTTTCTCGCCATGATCCTGTCCGTCGTGGCCCTGGTCCTGTTAGCCGTGTTCGGCATGGCCGAGTTAAACGCCCAGGCCATCGAGATGCGCCAGTGGAGCGCGGTGGGGCCGGCGTGGAAGCTGATCCTGCTGGCGGTCGTCACGGCCTTCGCCCTGTTCGCTCTCATCGCCTTCGCGGTGCGCCTGTCCCTGTTCGCGCCGGCGACGATCGGGCGCGGGCAGATGGTGTCGTTGCAGAGCATGAGCATCGCGCGCGGCGGCTTCTGGCCCCTGCTGGTCGGGCTTGTCGTTACGGCGGCGCCGAAGATCGCGCTGGTGTTGCTGTGGGGCGCGGGCCTGATGTCTGGCACGGCGGGCTGGACCGTCTTCGCCGTCGTGCTGACAGGCTTGCAGGCTCCGCTGACGATGGCCTTCGTCGGCGCCGCCTATCGCCGATTAGACGCTTAGGCTCATTGGCGCTGCCCAATCGACCTTCGGCCATTGGCGCGATCTTCTCAATCATTGCCGCTTGACGGGTCTGAGGCGATGCAGGCTATCTGGCTTGCAACTGGAGATCATCATGCTACTGGCCGCCTTGATGGCAGGGTTCCTCATGCAGGACGCCCAGCCGGCATATCCCGCCACACCTCAACAGTTCGAAGGTCGGCGGTCCGGCTTCGTGCAAGGCACGCTCAATGTCGCCATAGGTGAGCGGGCGACGCTGCGTCGCAACGCAAATGGAACCTACGACCTGATCAAGGTCGACCGCATCGATATTGGCGATGTCCTGCCGCCCGCCGAGGGTTCACGCGGGCCGCTGAATGAGGCGGCGCCCGGAACGATCAGGTTTGGACTGCATGCGCGTCGGGATGTGGGTTCGGTGCTGAAGGTCGAGAACAGTCAGGGCGAGGGCCTGAAGTATTCCGGCTTCATCGTCAGATATGTGGGCGGGCAGGCACGGGGGCCTGCCGAAACCTCAGTCTGCACTGTGCCCACGGGGATGGTCAGCTACGAACGGTGGAATGAGCCCGTCATCCAGATCGTGGTCGGCGGATTGCAGACTTCGGCAGACGCCGTGCCGACGTGCCCTCCTCACGTCGAGCAATCATCGGGCACGTCGTCATCGCCGCCATCGGTCAGGCCTTCGTGAGCTCCTCAGAAACCGAATAGGCCGCCTCGGTCTTGGCGGCGACTTCGTCGAGGGTGACGCCGTCGGCCAGTTCGATCAGCTCGAGGCCCGCGCCGTCCGGCTTGACGTCGAAGGTGGCCAGGTCGGTGATGATGCGGCTGACGACGCCGGTGCCGGTCAGGGGCAGACTACATTCCTTCAGGACCTTGGACTGGCCGTGCTTGTTGGCGTGCTCCATGACGACGACCACGCGCTTGACGCCCGCGACCAGGTCCATGGCGCCGCCCATGCCCTTCACCAGCTTGCCGGGGATCATCCAGTTGGCGATGTCGCCGTTCTGGGCCACTTCCATCGCGCCCAGGATCGACAGGTTGATATGGCCGCCGCGGATCATGGCGAAGCTGTCGGCGCTGGAGAAGTAGGACGACTCGGGGATCTCGGTGATCGTCTGCTTGCCGGCGTTGATCAGGTCGGGGTCCTCGTCGCCCTCATAGGGGAAGGGCCCCATGCCCAGCATGCCGTTTTCGGACTGAAGGGTTACGGTCATGCCGGCGGGGATGTAGTTGGCCACTAGGGTCGGGATGCCGATGCCCAAGTTCACGTAGAAGCCGTCCTGCAGTTCCTGAGCGGCGCGTTCGGCGAGTTGTTCGCGGGTGCGGGGCATGATCAGACCTCCGATCCGGCGGCGGCGCCGGCGGCACGTTGACGGACGGTGCGCTGTTCGATGCGCTTTTCGGACACGGTCTGGACCAGGCGGTCGACATAGACGCCGGGCGTGTGGATGTGGTCGGGATCCAGCGAGCCGACGGGGACGATCTCTTCGACCTCGACGACCGTGACCTTGCCGGCTGTGGCCATCATCGGGTTGAAGTTGCGGGCGGTCTTGCGGAACACCAGGTTGCCGCGCTCGTCGGCCTTCCACGCCTTGACGATGGACAGGTCGGCAACCAGGCCGGTCTCCATGACGTAGTCGCGGCCGTTGAAGTTGCGGACCTCCTTGCCCTCGGCGACCAGGGTGCCGACGCCGGTGGCGGTGAAGAAGGCGGGGATGCCCGCGCCGCCGGCGCGGATGCGCTCGGCCAGGGTGCCTTGCGGGTTGAACTCAAGCTCCAGCTCGCCGGCGAGATACTGGCGCTCGAACTCCTTGTTCTCACCGACGTAGGACGAGATCATCTTGGCGATCTGGCGGGTGCCTAGCAGTTGGCCCAAGCCGAAGCCGTCGACGCCGGCGTTGTTGGAGATGACCGTCAGGCCCTTGACGCCGCTGTCGCGCAGGGCGGCGATCAGGTTCTCGGGGATGCCGCACAGGCCGAAGCCGCCGGACATGACCGTCATGCCGTCGAAGATCAGGCCCTCCAGCGCGGACGTGACGTCAGCGTAGATCTTTCCCATCGCTCTCCCTTTTTTCACTGCCTGATGAATATCGGCTTTTGACCACGCCTAACGCGGGGGCGGGCGGGGGGCAAGACGCGGCGTCGATCCGACGCGGCGATTTCAGACAGTGAAGGCGAAAAACAGAGTCTAATTCGTCTAATTCGTCTGAAACGACGGCGAGCCGGGTTCGAAAAAGAGAGTGCAGTTGGTGCACTTTCTACGGAATCAGCCGGCGCGGGAGGCGGATGTCGGCATCCTTGGGGTTGCGTTCAAGAGGGCGAAGGCATCCATCGGGGCCGAGGCGTCGTATTGCCGTCAAGCCTGCAGCAAGATCCGACGATCGAGGACGCCGATGAACCTGACCAATGTCGCCATTCGCCAGCTTCAGGACGCGCCGTTCCCGGACTTCGTGACGCGTCCGGCGATCGACAGCCTGGTGACGGAGGCCAGAAAGCGCCTGGATCGCGACGGGCCGCACGACGAGGCGGCCTTTGCGCGCGAAATGGCCCAGCGCGCCATCGCCGAACATACGGATGCGGCGAACCAGCAGCATTACGAACTGCCGCCCGAGTTTTTCCAGCTGTGCCTGGGCAAGCGGCTGAAATACTCCTGCTGCCTCTATCCCACGGGCCGCGAGACGCTGGATCAGGCGGAAGAAGCGGCGCTGGCCGAGACCTGCGCCCATGCCGATCTGAACGACGGTCAGACGATTCTGGAGATGGGCTGCGGCTGGGGCTCGCTGTCGCTGTGGATGGCCGAGACCTATCCGAAGTCAAAGATTACGGCGGTGTCGAACAGTCACGGCCAACGCGGCCATATCGAAGCGCAGGCGGCGGCGCGGGGGCTGACCAATCTGACGGTCATCACCCAGGACATGAACGCCTTCGACACCGAGCAGCGCTTCGACCGCATCGTCTCGGTGGAGATGTTCGAGCATATGGCCAACTGGCGCGCCCTGCTGACCAAGGCGAGAAACTGGCTGACGCCGGACGGGCGGCTGTTCATCCACGTCTTCACGCACCGCGACGCGCCCTATCGGTTCGACCATACCGACAGCGGCGACTTCATCGCGCAACACTTCTTCACCGGCGGGGTCATGCCCAGCCACGGCCTGATCCGACAGTTTCCGGACCTGTTCGCGGTCGAGCAGGAATGGACCTGGAACGGCGGTCACTATGCGAAGACCGCCAACGATTGGCTGGCGAACATGGACCGGAACGCCGCGCGTATCGCGGTGTTGATGCGTGAGACCTATGGAGACGACGCCAAACTTTGGACCCGTCGCTGGCGACGCTTCTATCTGGCGACGGCCGGTCTGTTCGGAAACGACGAGGGCCGCACCTGGGCGGTCAGCCACTATCGACTGAAGCCGGCTTAAGGGAGACGAGGATGATCAAATATGTCGCGGCCTATCTCGGGGCCGGCCTGACCTTTGCAGCCATCGATTTCGTCTGGCTGACCACCATGACGAACCGGCTGTATAAGCCCGTCATCGGGCCGATCATGGCCGACAAGCCGGACATGAAGGCGGCGGTGGCCTTCTATCTGATCTCCATCGCCGGGACCGTGTTCCTGGCGATCGCGCCGGCCCTGAAGGAAGGGAAC
>NZ_JAELUF010000775.1 GCF_016429195.1 Brevundimonas sp. ASV9 | reverse complement strand
CGTTGAATATGGGGAGTTCTTCAAGGATCGGTGTATCGGCAGATGATTTGCCGTCAACTATTCCCGCAGCTGGGAGAAGTTTCTTCACGTGAGCAAGGCGAGGCGAGAGATGCGTGAAGACTGCTTTCTGCGTAATATCTGTCATGCCTTTGCTCCAATGTTTTTGAAATATGCAATTGGCGTTGAGAAAAGTTCCCCAACCAAGAAGGGCTATGAATTACCCTAGTTCCGTGAAAGGTTTGTCAGTTATTCATTAATATGTCCCATATTGTTGTCCGATGGGGCCATTCTCTCGGCTGACGTAGCATGCGAACGAAGTGTATCTCGGAGTAGCTGTATCATGACGACTAGGATAAATGTAACCAGCCATACCATACGCTTCCACTGATTCAGAAC
>NZ_JAELUF010000774.1 GCF_016429195.1 Brevundimonas sp. ASV9 | reverse complement strand
GTTCAGATACCGATCATGTAGTCGCCGCAGCTCCAATTCCTTTTCATTTCTAAGTTCACAAGCTGCGCCGCGAATGTTATTCAAAGTTTTGCTGTGCTGCTCTGACGATTCGACAAAGCGCACTGAAAATGATTCAGGTGAGGTGCCAGGAGTTGCAGAGATGGAAGTAGTGGGAAAGTCAGAGAAAGCGGAAGTTGAACAAACAGCCCTCGCATGTCGGTTCGCAATGTAGTTTTCAATGTTAAAAAGTCTTTCCATGTCGAAGTTGAGCCGCAGAATCAACGGGGACCAGCAAACGTCGTGCATCGGTGGCTGGTATTCTGCAAGCAATGGATGGTTAGCAATGGCGGATTTGTCGCAAGCCACCCAAAGCTCTACGATGGTGAGGTACATCAA
>NZ_JAELUF010000773.1 GCF_016429195.1 Brevundimonas sp. ASV9 | reverse complement strand
CCTATGCAGAGCAGGCAGTAGATGCGTATCTATTCACCGTTTTCTACTTGACTTGGTCCCCTTCGTGGCACCGCCTACTAGCAGTGACGACGATTTCTACTTAAAACACGCTGATGACAAGGGGGACCATATTTTAGTTGACGAAAACTTTAATATTACGGGAATTGTGGATTCTGAATGGGCTTATACCGCGCCACCGTGTCAAGCTTTCAACTCGCCGCTTGCACTGCTTCATGTTGCGGACTTCTTCGACGGCAAGGGACACCTAAGCAAAGACGAGACTGTTTTTGCCCGCATGTTTGAAGAAAAGGGACAGAAAGACCTTGCGCAAATAGAACGAAATGGCCGAATGCAGCATCAATTTGCATTCTGTTGTGGTTTTGATCTCTCGTCAGA
>NZ_JAELUF010000772.1 GCF_016429195.1 Brevundimonas sp. ASV9 | reverse complement strand
AGTGGAAGGTAAGCACACGCAACGTTATACCGGATGCTGAGCTGTTTCTGCACTTATCGGCGAGCTCTTTCCCCGATGGCTTGGCGCGGGAGGGGATGCGTTTTGACCTGTTGTGGCAGGTCGGCTGCTGCGTGGCTTACACAGTGCTGACCAGTGAGCAGACTAGGCGTCTTAGATGCCTCCGAGATACCTCCCACCTACTGAGCGCCACCAAATCAATTCATCGCTTTGATTGCAGGCGGCGACTACGCCCTCCGAAATGCCAAGGAGGGAGCTGAGGATGATTGATATCTTGGCATGGTAGATCTCTTTGCTGTTATCTTGGTTACGTATTTTTTATCAATGTTAGGTATTGCTTGCTGATGTTGGAGAAGTTTTTTTGTCGGCGGGTTGGTT
>NZ_JAELUF010000771.1 GCF_016429195.1 Brevundimonas sp. ASV9 | reverse complement strand
CCCCCCCCCCCCCCCCCCCCCCCCCACTTCACCGACACGGCGACCACCGAGATCTACACTGTGATGTATTCGTCGGCAGCGTCAGATGTATATAAGAGACAGGAGTAGATTGGTTTCGTTTTGGTCCATTTTTTTGGTTGTACAGATATTGTACTCAAGTAAATCGGAACCTAGTTTGATGTTTCCCTTTTAGCATAGTAATATACGTCTTGTTTATGGATTACTGTTCTTATGACATGACACAAGTAGACCAGAAGTTGGCTGGCGTGAAGAGTATTGTAATGCATTTCAAGCTCTTCTCTGCTACGAGAGAGAATTGTGAAGCTAATTTAGAAGAAAAACACATTACCACAGACAAGATAAAATAGAATGGAAAAATTACAACTAGGTATGTTA
>NZ_JAELUF010000770.1 GCF_016429195.1 Brevundimonas sp. ASV9 | reverse complement strand
GTGTAAATCAGTCCAGATACGCCGTTTCGTGATATTCAAAGGACCGCAACATTTCAATGTTGCATGGATCAACAGTTCCCCTCTGTATTCCCATCATGACACTCTTTTTTCCATTTATACATTCGGCGACAAGAGGTCATACTTGACACATTTCTCAACCTGTGACAAATTAGCATCAATTAGCTTTTTCCGAAACTTGACATGTAAAAGGAAAGGGGGGGATCAAAGCAAAAAACTTACATCATCAATACTAGCCTGCACAAACCGCCTCGTCTCAAGCCCAACCCAAAGCATAATCATGGAAAAATCACCACCCCTCGCCATGGACGCACCACTCTGCGCACTCAACTGTCTCAGAATCGGCAACGAGCTACTCAGCAAATCCACATCCGGATT
>NZ_JAELUF010000769.1 GCF_016429195.1 Brevundimonas sp. ASV9 | reverse complement strand
TTGCTGAGTAGATACTCTGTCGTTATGGTGGATGAAGCTCACGAGCGGTCCATGAGTATGGATATTCTACTCGGGCTCCTCAAAAAGATTCGTAAGAAGCGACCGGAGCTGCGCATAATCATAAGCAGTGCGACTCTGCAAGCCGAAGAGTTTCTCAATTTCTTTGTACCACCCGATGAGCAAGCAAAGTTACCAACTGAAACAGAGAATAAAAAGCTGGGCACAGTTCTCAGCCTCGAGGGCAGAACTTTCCCTATCGACACGCTGTACCTGGAGTCACCCGCGGAAGATTACGTCGAAACAGCTGTCAGCACCGTGTGCGATATACATACCCAGGAGGGTAATGGCGCTATTCTGGTCTTCTTGACCGGCCGCGAAGAAATTGACAAGGCAGTGC
>NZ_JAELUF010000768.1 GCF_016429195.1 Brevundimonas sp. ASV9 | reverse complement strand
CACTTCTAGGGTGGTATCCTTGCTAAAGACTGGGCGAAGGCGCGGGAACTATCTCATTACAACTGGCGCTTTATGCAGCCCAGTGGACATTGCTTGTGCGATTACGGCTACCAGATGTCGCTCACGCTTTATTGCCGAAGAGCCGCCACGAACAATGTTATGTTCTTGTACATGCAGTTCACTTTTGCGACCACGAAGTGCTATTCGGCAGTAGTATATCTAGGCACCCGAGGGCCATTGTGTCGAAATCATTGTCTTTATATTATTCAACATTTAGCATGGTTGTGCTCTCTCCCGGTAACTGGGGGAGAGTCACGTTGGTGCTCTTCCCTTAGCCTGATGAGGCCCTGTGCCACGTTGTTAATAGAAATCCGTTGAGCGGCTCCTTGGGTATGAC
>NZ_JAELUF010000767.1 GCF_016429195.1 Brevundimonas sp. ASV9 | reverse complement strand
GAGCGAGGGCATTAGTGCGCGCGTTGCAAAAAGACCGAGCGGTTCTGACGATGTGATTGGTTGAAATTGCTAATTCACCGAGGCTCCGTCGCGGCCTTTTAACACACGCCTCGGCGAATTCTTTACAGCAGAGAGCCAAGGCCTTCTAAGCATCCGGGGATTCAAAATAGAAATTAAAAGATTGATAATCGTGTATGATCCTAGAAAATGCTCGTCAATCTAGCTGTATATATAAATAAGGCGATATCTCTCTCATATGGTTGTAAACAGATGCAAGCCACACCACGACTAACAAGGCCGTCCTCCTCTCTGTGGACTAAACGACTACTTCCCTCGCACTAATGTACTTTTACGAATAAAGGCTCAATATATCCTACCCATTTCGTTAGCTTATAAC
>NZ_JAELUF010000766.1 GCF_016429195.1 Brevundimonas sp. ASV9 | reverse complement strand
CAATGGTGACTGTATGACAGAACGGCGACCGACGATGGTGTGAATAAAAAGCAGTGCATTGTTCACCTGACAAACGCCTCATGCTGGGGCGTCTCCGTAGTGGATGGTTCGCTCACTCAATACTTGGCTTGGCTGCCTGATATGACCATTTACGGCATGATTTGCGGGTATTTCCATGGCTTGCAGCAATTCTTTTGGGATGAATTAATCGTAAACTTCATTAACAACATATTGTAGCATACGTAAAACTAGATTTCAATCCGAATACACGCTGCGCCGTATCATCAAAAGATGGCCCCTTCCTGGAACAGTAACGCTGTTGCCTACAACGCCGTGAAACACCCAGACCCAAAAATCCCAACACCAGAAGAAAAACACCATTTAAAAAGACCTGTGC
>NZ_JAELUF010000080.1 GCF_016429195.1 Brevundimonas sp. ASV9 | reverse complement strand
CCCCCCCCCCCCCCCCCCCCCCCCCCCCCCCCCCCCCCCCCCCCCCCCCCCCCCCCCCCCCCCCCCCCCCCCCCCCCCCCCCCCCCCCCCCCCCCCCCCCCCCCCCCCCCCCCCCCCCCCTCTTTGTGATGTATTCGTCGGCAGCGTCAGATGTGTATAAGAGACAGCCGGAGTCGCGGCCGGGCGAGCCGCCGGTCGCGCAGCGGGACGGTTGGCGGCCGGGCGCGGCGTCGGACGGGTCGTTGGGGCGGCCGCGGGCTGAGCCGTCGGCGTTGCAGGCAGGGTCGTCACGGCTGGCGCAGCAGCGGCAGGCGTAGCGGCCGGAGGCGGTGTGGCCTCGGCGGCGGCGGCGCGAGCAGCCATCTGCTGGGCCTGGAACCGGGCGGCGAGCTTTTCGGTCAGTTCCTTGGCTTGCGGCGCGCTCATCTGGGCCATGATGGCGGCCAGGGTGCGCGGACGCATGGCGGCGGCGACCGGCAGGCGCACCCGGTCCTCTAGCGCGGCCATAACCGGGGCGGCCTCCTTGGGACGCATGGCGGAATAGACCTGAACCAGACGATCGATCTCGGCCTTCTCGCGCTCGTCCACCTGGCCGAGCATCTGCTTCATCTCGGCCTTCAGGGCTTCCAGCGCCTTGACCTTGGCGTCCAGCTTCTGCTCGGCGGCGACCATCAGCGGCAGGGTGGTGGCGAAGTCCTGGTCACGCGCATCCAGCGCCGCGCGGCGCTGCGACAGCGACTGGATGATCTTCAGCTCGGCCGGCGAAATCCCGGCCTGCTGGGCCAGCTGTTCGGGAGACAAGGCGGAACAGGTGCCGGGCAAGGCCGGCTTGGGCGGCGCGCCGGCCGCAGCAGGAACCGCCTCTTCGGCCCAGGCCTTGGCCCCGTCGAACAGGCCAGGCGCGACGCCGACGGCGCGCACGGCGACGACCCCGCCGATGGCGATGGCGATCAGGGGCAGGATGCGGGGAAGGCGGGCCATGAAATGGGGTTCCGAACTCAGGCGGCGAACAGGTCGTCGTCGAGATTACGACGCGCGGCGTTGAGGCTTTGTTTGGCGGAATGGTTAGCGGAGCGTCCGGCAGTCAGGGCCTGAACGATGGCGGCGACATTGTCGCGCCCGGCGGGCGCAGCCGCTTCATTACGACGGTTCGAAGAGGGACTGGCCAGTCCCTGGATGCGTTGAGCAAGGGCCGCCATGCGATCGGCCCGCTCCTCGTCTTCGGTCGCGGCCGGCGCTGGAGCCAGGGCGGCCGGGGCCGCGCGACGGACGGGTTCGTCCTCAACAATACGCGCCGGCGCCATGGCCGGCGCGCGGGCGATAAGGGTTTCCAGCTGCGCCTTGACTTCACGCGCTTTGATGATCCGGTCGTGCAGCAGATCCGTTTCCTGACCCGAGGCCCGAAGGGTGGCCAGCGCATTTTCGGCGCGGCCGGCGGCGGCGTTCAGTTCGGTGACGGCCTGGGCGAAGGCCAGCTGGCCGGCGCGCAAGGCAGCCAGTTTGCGTTCCAGCTTGATGCCGTAACCGACCGCCGCGATCAGCAGCACCATCAGCACGCCGTCCATGATCATTCCGGCCATCAGACGTTCACTCCCAGGCGGGCGGCGACTTCCGGATTGACCGGCCCTTCGACGCGTATGGCGATGTGCTGGCCCTTGCGCCCCATGCGGCCGGTGGTCAGCGGAATGGAGCCGGCGCGGATCGAGACCTCGGAATCCGGCGTGGCGTTCAGCATCATCGTGTCGCCGACCTTGAGGTTCAGCACGCTGGACAGAGGCATCTGCTGTTCGTCCAGGACCGCGCGGACTTCGGTTTCGGTCGTCCAGATCTCGGTGGCCAAGTGGCCTTCCCAGATGTTGTCGCGGCCGAACTTCTCGCCCATGAACTGCTGAAGCAGCATCTTGCGGATCGGCTCCAGCGTCGCATAGGGCAGCAGCAGTTCGATGCGACCGCCGCGATCCTCCATGTCGATCCGCAGCTTGATCAGGATGGCGGCGTTGGCGGGACGCGCGATGGCGGCGAAGCGCGGGTTGGTCTCCAGCCGGTCCAGGTTGAAGTGGACCGGGGTCAGCGGCTCGAACGCCTGGCGAGCGTCGTTCAGCACGACCTCGACCATCCGCTGCACCAGCACACGCTCGATGGTGGTGTAGGGCCGGCCTTCGATGCGCAGCGCCGCCGTGCCGCGACGACCGCCCAGCAGCACGTCGACGATCGAATAGATCAGGTTGGAATCGACCGTCAGCAGGCCGTAGTTGTCCAGCTCTTCGGCGCGAAACACCGCCAGGATGGCCGGCAGCGGGATCGAGTTCAGATAGTCGCCGAAGCGGATCGACGAAATATTGTCCAGGCTGACTTCGACGTTGTCGGAGGTGAAGTTGCGAAGGCTGGTCGTCATCAACCGCACCAGGCGGTCGAACACGATCTCCAGCATCGGCAGACGCTCGTAGCTGACGAGCGCGGAGTTGATGATGGCCCGGATGCCCGAGCGTTCTGAACCGTCGTCGTCGCCCAGGTCGAAGCCCAGCAGGCTGTCGATCTCATCCTGGTTCAGGACGCGTTCGGACAGGGCGTCGCCGGGATCGCCCAGACCGCCGAACGGATCGAGTTGCGCCGCGTCCGTCATGCCTATTGCACCAGCATTTCTTCGATCAGCACGGCGTCGACCTTGCCCGGCGCGGCGATCAGATTGACGCGGCGCAGTATCTCGGCGCGCAGCTGATAGGTGCCGGCCGAGCCGCTGAGGTCCTCGGGGCGCAGTTCGCGCACGAAGCCGGTGAACATGTCCTGCAGACGCGGCATCTCTTCCTGCAGATGGGTCGCCACCTCGGCGTCCTGCATCTCCAGGGTCAGCTTCAGCTTCAGGAAGGTCGGACGGCCGTCGGGCGATTGAATGTTCATGACCATGTCGGGCAAGGTGTAGAAGGTGACGCCATCCGGCCCCGCGGCGATGACGCCCAGCGCAGGATCGGCCTCGCCCTCCTTGCCGCCGCCGCCGTGACCGCCGCCTTCCTTCTTCTCTTCCTTGCCCTCGGCCTTCTTGTCGGCCTTCTCTTCTCCGTGACCGGCTTCGGCCTCGGCGCCCTGCGCTTCGGCGGGCTTGGGCTTCAGCATGAAGAAGGCCGCCGCGCCCCCGCCGCCCAGCACCAGCAAGGCGACCGGCGCGATGATGAACAGCAGCGGGATTTTCTTTTTCTTGGGCGCGGCGGCGTCGCCCTCGACGGCCTCGCCTTCGGTCACGGCCGGCAGGTTGGCGTCGGCGTCGGCCGCAGGCGCACCCTTCTTCTTGCCGAACTTGAACATGCGCGCGCCCCGGAGACTTTCTCATGACGAGGATCGTCCGGTTTGGTTAACGCGACGTTTACAATGGGCAGGATTTGCCGGGTTGGAAGCGGCCCGATCCCGCTCAAACCCGCATTCCGCCTGAACTAACCCTGTTGGCACGGCCGTTGCGAGAGGCTGAGGCGAAGGAGCACGCCTTTCGTGGAAAACGCCGCCTATATCGGACTGTCACGCCAGATGACGCTGCGTCGCGAGCTGGACATCGTGGCCAACAACGTCGCCAACGCCAACACCACCGGCTTCAAGGTCGAGCAGCTGATGCTCGGAACCGAGATCGGTCAGCGAGCGCGCAACGACTCGATCCGCCCGTCGGCCAGCTTCGTGCTGGACAATGGCGTCGGTCGCGACTTCGGCCAGGGTTCGATGCAGCAGACGGGCCGCTCGCTGGACTTCGCCATTTCCGGCGAGGGCGCCTTCTTCACCGTGCGCGACGGCGCCAACGGCGAGGCCTACACCCGTGACGGCGCCTTCACCCTGGACCCGGAAGGGCGTCTGACCACCAAACAGGGTCAGGCCGTCCTTGGCGGCGGCGCGGAGATCGTGCTGGACCCCGCGCTTGGCTCGCCCAGCGTCGGCGCCGACGGCACCATCACCCAGAACGGACAGGTCACTGGCCGGCTGTCGGTCGTGCGTTTCGATACGCTGGGCGTGCTCGAAAAGGGCGGCGACAGCCTCTACCGCAATAAGTCCAACGCCCAGCCGATCGAGGCCGCGGACGCCCAGGTTCATCAGGGCTCGCTGGAATCCTCCAACGTTAATCCGTTGATCGAAATCACCAATCTCGTCGAGATCAGCCGCGCCTACGAGAGCATTTCCAAGCTGATCGAAAACACCACAGACCTGAGCCGTCGCGCCGTCGAGCGCCTCGGCAAGGCCGCTTAAGGGAGAGCCGGAACATGCGCGCTCTGAGAACCGCAGCCTCGGGCATGGCCGCCCAGCAGCTGAACGTGGAGGTCATCTCCAACAACATCGCCAACATGAACACGGTGGGCTTCAAGAAGCAGCGCGCCGAGTTTCAGGACTTGCTCTATCAGAACGTCGAACGCATGGGGGCCCAGTCCTCGGCCTCAGGCACCGTCGTTCCGACCGGCATCCAGATCGGCGCAGGCGTCAAGGCCGGGGCCGTCTATCGGATCACCGAACAGGGCACGCCCCAGGCGACGGGCAACCCGTACGACATGGCCATCGACGGCAAGGGCTATTTCCAGATCAGCCTGCCTTCTGGCGAAAAGGCCTACACCCGCGCCGGCAATCTGCAGGTCAACCCAGAAGGTCAGATGGTGACGGACGACGGCTATCTGCTGGAACCGGCGATCACCATCCCGCAGGACGCGACCAAGGTATCGATCTCCAAGACTGGCCTAGTTCAGGTGACCCAGGCCGGGCAGCCCGCGCCGACCACGGTCGGTCAGATCGAACTGGCCAGCTTCTTCAACGAAGCGGGTCTGGAAGCCATCGGCGACAACCTGTTGCTGGAAACCGCCGCATCCGGGCCGGCGATCGTCGGCACGCCCGGCGACGCTGGTTACGGCCAGATCATGCAGTCCTACACCGAGGCGTCGAACGTGGATGCGGTCGCTGAAATCAGCGCCCTGATCGTGGCGCAGCGCGCCTATGAAATGAACTCCAAGGTCATCAGCACCGCCGACCAGATGCTGTCCGTCGCCTCGCAAGTGAAGGGCTAGGGCCGTGACCATGATCCGTTCGCTGCTGCTCGCCGCCGCTGTCAGCGCCTTCGCCGGCGCCGCCCTCGCCAACCCGGTCGTGCTGCGCGCCAACCCCGTGGACGACGACGGTCGCGTCACCCTGGGCGACATCTTCGAGGGCGCGGGCGCAGCGGCCAATGTCGCCGTCGCCGAGCGCGTCGGTCCCTCGGTCGTGCTGGACGCCGGCCAGCTTCAGGCCCAGGCGCGTCAGGCGGGCCTGGACTGGAGCAATCCCAATGGCCTGCGCCGCGTCGCCGTGCGCCGTTCGGCCGGACCCGTTCAGACCGTGGCCGACGCCGCGCCAACGGACGCCGTCCAGGCTGCCCAACCTATCGCCCGCGCCGCCTATCGCCCCGGCGCCGCGACGCAGGTCATCGCCCGCAACGACATGGTGCGCGTCACCTATCAGGTCGGCGGCGTGAACCTGGCCGTCATGGGCAAGGCCATGCGCAGCGCCGGTCTGGGTGAGCCGGTCGCCGTTATGAACACAGCCTCCAACCGCATCATCGATGCGGTCGCCTCCGGTCCCGGCCAGGCCATCGCCGGCCCCGGCGCCGACATGGCCCGCGCCAATCCCCAACAGTTCGCCGCCCGCTAGGGAATCCCAGTCATGCGTAAAGCCGTCCTGATCCTCGCCGCCCTCGCCCCGCTCGCCGCCTGCTCGACCGTCGCCGAAACGGTGCGCGGTCCGGAACTGGCCCCCATCGGCTATCCCGCCGCTTTGATCCCGGCGCAGCAAGCCTATCTGCCCGCGCGCGAGACCACGCCAGCCAGCGCCAACAGCCTGTGGCGCACGGGCGCCCGCACCTTCTTCGGCGACCAGCGCGCGCGCCATATCGGCGACATCCTGACGGTCAAGATCGACATCGATGATCGCGCCCAGACCCAGAACTCGACCCAGCGCTCGCGCTCCAACGAGATCAACGCCGGCGTCAGCAACCTGTTCGGCCTGGAAAGCAGCCTGGGCCGCGCCTTCCCCGGCGGCTTTGATCCGTCGAAGATGGTCGGCATGGAAGGCGATCTGAAGTCGTCGGGCAATGGTTCGGTCACCCGCGCTGAAAAGGTGTCGCTGACCATCGCCGCCGTCGTCACCGACGTCTTGGCCAACGGCAATCTGGTGATCCAGGGTCGGCAGGAAGTGCGCACCAACCGCGAGGTCCGCGAACTGACCGTCGCCGGCATCGTCCGTCCCGAGGACATCTCATCAGCCAACGCCATCAACCACACCCAGATCGCCGAGGCGCGCATCTCCTACGGCGGTCGTGGCGACGTCAGCCGCGTCCAGGCTCCGCCCGTGGGTCAGGCGCTGGCGGAACGCTTCAGCCCGTTCTGACGCGCGCCGACCCTGCGGGTTGAACTGCTGACGGATAACCGCGTTCAAAGGAAATGCGGTCGTCCGATCTCTTGCGGTCACAGCCGCGTCTGACGACATTGAAGACGACGCGGCGCTGCGCGTCGTCGGCGGGGGCTGACACATGATGCTGATACTCTCCGCCCTGATGGCGGCCGCGATACAGACTGCGCCCGGCGCAGGCTGGACCTGGAGCCTGTACGAGGGCGAAGGACCGATGGTGCTGGCCAACGACATTCCCGACACCGCCAGCCTGCGCGCCACGCTGCAATGCCTGCCGGGTTCGGGCGCGGTCTCGGTCGCGGTTTATGGCGGGGATGCATCCGCCGGCTTTGCGCGCATCACCTCGGGCGGGTCGACGGCGACCAGCGAGGCGCGCGTCGGGCGTGGCGGCAAGCTGGAGACGGCCATCCCCGTCGATCACCCCGCCTTTTCCGCCTTCGTGGCGAACGGCCGGATGACGATCGCCGTCGGCGACGACGCCAGCACGATCACCGTCGAACGTCCGCACATGGCCAAGCTGCGTCGCTTCGCCGATCGCTGCGCCGGCTGAGGACCTCACGCATGCGTCTTCGATTGATATCAGCCTTGATCGCCGCCTCGGCCCTCGCGGCTTGTGCGACCCAGGCCCCGATGCCCACAGCCGGCTCTGCGGCGACCGCATCGGCGCCCACGCCCATGCCCGGTTACGACTGGTTCCTGAACACCGATGGGCAGGAGGCCATGCTGGCCTACGGCGTCGCCAACAGCGACGAGGTCAAGCTGAAGCTGGCCTGTCAGGCCGGGTCCAGCGCTCTTGAACTGACGGCCGCCAGCGACAAGCCGGGCCGCGAAATCTATCTGGAATCCGGCGGCGACACCGAGCGCTATCGCGCCGCATCCGAGCCGGCCGTCGTGCATGACGGCGAACTGCTGACGGCTCAGGCCAAGACCAAGGATCCGGTCTTCCAGCGCTTCCGCCGTTTGGGCTGGATCGCCGCCTGGGCTGACGACGAACGTCACGTCTACGCCGCCCATCCCGCCGCAAAGGTGCAAATCGAGCGGTTCTTCACCGTCTGCGGTTGACGCATCGGCTCTGCTCGGCTTGCGTGCCCCTCCTGACAGGAGGGGCGTCATGAAGATTTCTTATCTGGCTGTTGCAGCCATGCTTGCGGCCGGGTCGCCGATCGCGGCTGTGGCGCAGACGCCGCCCGCCGCCGTCGCAGCTGCGCCGGCAGACGCCGCGCTGAACGCCGTCATCGCCGACTACGAGACCTATCTGAAGTCCGTCGATCCCATCTCGGCCGGCGGTGAGGGCGATGTCGAGGCGATGGGCCGCGTGCCCGACCTGTCGCGCGAATTCGAACTGGCCCAGCGCGCGCCGCTGGAAGGGTTCGTGCGGCGGCTGACGGCCATCGACCCGGCAAGTCTTTCCCACGCCGGCGGCATCAACCACGCCTTTCTGCTCTACACGCTCAACCGCAGCCTGGAAGGGTTGGACTACGACACCAGCCGCCTGGCGTTCGATTCCGAAGGCGGCCCCGGAACCTGGGCGCTCTATGTCGGCGGCAGCACGCGCCTGAACTCGGTCGCGGAGGCCGAGGCCTATATCAAGCGTATCCGGGGCTTCGGCCAAATCTACGCCCAGACGACGGCCAACGCCCGGCGCGGCCTGGACACCGGCCTGGTCCAGGCCCGATCCGTGACAGAAAGCGCCCTGACGCTGGCGCGAAACGATGTGGCGATCAAGCCGGACGCCGAGCCGCTGCTGAAGCCCTTGGCCACCCTGCCGTCGACCGTGTCTCAAGCGGATAAGGATCGCCTGACCGCAGAGGCGACGGCGGCGGTTTCAGAGACGATCCTTCCCGCACGCCGGTCCTGGCTGGTTTTCCTCGAAAGCGACTATCTGCCCAAGGCGCCGGTCCAACCGGGCATCGGCAATCGGCCCGGCGGCAAGGAACTCTACGCCTATCTGGTGCGCGGCCACACCACGACCGACCTGACGCCGGACCAGATCCATCGGATCGGTCTGGACGAGGTCGCGCGCATCCGCGCCCGCATGGATTTGGAGATGAAGGCGTCGGGCTGGACCGGCGACTTCGCCGGCTTCCTGAACTTCCTGCGCACGGACCCTCAGTTCTATGCGACCAGCCGCGAGGCCCTGTTGCAGCAGGCGTCGGAGATGGCCAAGCGCGCGGATGGTGGTTTGCCGCCCCTGTTCGCCACCCTGCCCCGCCTGACCTACGACGTGCAGCCCGTGCCGCCGCAGATCGAGGAAAACTACACCACCGGCCGCTACAACGGCGGTTCGATGCAGAACGGCGTTTCGGCCCATTACATTGTCAACACGTCCAAGCTGGATCAGCGTCCGCTGTACGAACTGCCCGCCCTGACCCTGCATGAGGCCGTGCCGGGCCACCACCTCCAGATCGCCTTGCAGCAGGAGGCGCCCGGCCAACCCTATTTCCGCCGCCAAGCCAATGTCAGCGCCTACACCGAGGGCTGGGGCCTGTATGCCGAATATCTGGGTGAGGAGATGGGCTTCTATCGCACGCCTTACGAACGGTTCGGCCGCCTGTCCTATGAGATGTGGCGCGCCTGCCGACTGGTCGCGGACACTGGCCTGCACTGGATGGGCTGGACCGAAGAACAGGCCCGCGCCTGTTTCCGCGACAACTCGGCCCTCGCGCCCCACAACATCGAGACCGAGCTTCAGCGCTACATCGGCTGGCCCGGCCAGGCCACGGCCTACAAGATCGGCGAAATTCGCCTGCGCGAAATCCGCGCGCGGGCCGAGCGGGAGCTGGGGTCGAAGTTCAACGTCCGCACCTTCCACGACGCCCTGCTGGTCGAGGGGCCGCTGCCGCTGGCGCTGCTGGACCAGCGGATGGACGCCTGGATCGCGGAGCAGAAGGCGAAATAAGCTGTGCGGCTTACGCCCAGTCCGGCTCCGGCAAACCCTTTGACCGCAGGAATTCCGGGTTGAACAGCTTGGACGCATAGCGCGAGCCGGGATCGCACAGGCAGGTGACGATGGTCTTGCCGGGGCCAAGCTCGCGCGCCAGCCGCACCGCGCCGGCGATATTCACCCCCGCCGATCCGCCCAGCGACAGGCCTTCGTGCTTCACCAGGTCGAACAGGATCGGCAGAAACTCCGCGTCCTCGATCCGATAGGCGTAGTCGGGTCTGAAGCCTTCCAGATTGCCGGTGATGCGGGCCACGCCGATCCCCTCGGTGATCGACGATCCCTCGCTCGTCATCTCGCCCCTGGTGAACCAGTTGAACATGGCCGCGCCCGCTGGATCGGCCAGGGCGATGGTCACATCCGGCTTCTGTTCGCGCAGATGGGCGCCGACGCCGGCGATGGTCCCGCCTGAGCCGACGGCCGAGACGAAGGCGTCGACCTGACCGTTTGTCTGCGTCCAGATTTCGGGGCCGGTCGTGTTGTAATGGGCCTCGCGATTGGCGGTGTTGTCGAACTGATTGGCCCAGATGGCGCCGGCCTCTTCGCTGTCGTTCAGCTCGGCAGCCAGACGCCCGGAATAGTGGACGAAATGGTTCGGGCTGGAAAAGGGCGCGGCGTCCACCTCGACCAGCCGTGCGCCCAGCGAACGGATCGCGGATTTCTTCTCTTCCGACTGGGTGCGAGGAATGACGATGACGACCGGATGCCCCAAGGCGGCGCCGACCAGGGCCAGGCCGATGCCGGTGTTGCCGGCCGTGCCTTCCACGATCGTCCCGCCGGGCTTCAGCGCGCCCGACGCCCGCGCGCCCTGCACGATCGACAGGGCCGCGCGATCCTTGATCGAACCGCCGGGATTCAGAAACTCGGCCTTGCCCAGGATTTCGCAGCCCGTCGCGTCGGACAGACGGTTCAGGCGCACCAGCGGCGTATTGCCGATCAGGTCGATGACGGATGACGTAGCGGACAAGGTCAGGCTTTCAGGCGAAGGTCGAAACAGGGCGGATCAGGCGGCGGCCTGGCGTTGCCCTAAGTGGATGCCGCACTCGACCTTGTCCATGCCCGACCAACGTCCGGCGCGGGCGTCTTCGCCGTCATGGACGGCGCGGGTGCAGGGCCAGCAGCCGATCGATCGATAGCCCTGTTCGACCAGCGGGTGGCGCGGCAGGTCGTTCTCCTCCAGCCAGGCCTCCACGTCGTCGGCGTCCCAGTTGGCCAGGGGATTGATCCGCAGCACTCCGTCCAACACCTCGAACGGCTTCAGCTTTGCCCGCGTGGCGGATTGGTAGCGTTTACGTCCGGTGATGAGCGCATTGAACCCGGCGGTCGCCCGCGCCAGCGGCCGCACCTTCCGCAGATCGCAGCAGGCGTCGGCGTCGATCTTCCACAGGTCGTCGCGCGCATCCAGCGTCGCCTTCTCGCCCGCATCCGGCGTGACCAGCCGCACGTCGGTCAGGCCCAGCGCCTTGGTCAGTTGGGTGCGATAGGACAGGGTCTGGAGGAAATGCTGGCCCGTCTCCAAAAACACCACCGGCACGGTCTTGTCCTCGCTGGCGATGATGTCCAGCAAGGCGGCGGACTCGGCGCCGAAGGACGAGATGGCGCCGACCCGCAGACCCAGCGCCGGGTCCAACGCCGCCTTCACGATCTCGGATGCGTCCTTGCCCGCCGTCTCGCGGTTCAGCTGTTCGGCCAGGGCGTCCAGATCGCGGTCGTTGGACGCCGCACGCCGCCGCTGCCAGATTGTCGGCGCCGGATCGACCGCCGGCTGATAGGCGCCGCTGAACGCCCGGTCCATCCGGTCCCAGGCCGCCTTGTCCGCGCCCTCGGTCAGTTCCACCGCGTCGAAGCCCGAACGCCGAAGGTGTCGCGCCTGATCCGGCAGGACCTTGCCCGCCGCGATCAGCCGCCCGGCGTAACCGCGCTCTCGCAGCACCGCCGCCAGCGAGAAGCCGCGTCCGTCGCGGAAGGCGTCGAACTCCAGCACCAGCGTGTCTTCGCTTGCGGCGGCCGTCTCAACCTCCTCCAGCGGGGTCGTCACCGACAGGCGCAGCCCGTTCTGTATGCCCTCAAGCCGTTGCATCGAGCGTCTCATAGATGGCGTCGCGGAAGGGATCGGGACCGACGCGGCGCACCGTGTCGATGAACCGCTCACCGTCCGTGCGGATTTGCAGATAGCGGTCTAAGGTCCGCTGGATGGCGGGCGCAACCTCGTCTGCCGGCAGGCTCTTGCCGACGATGTCGCCCAGCGCCGCCTGCTCATCCGGCGAACCGCCCACGGTGATCTGGTAGTATTCCTCGCCCTTGCGATCGACGCCCAGCACGCCGATGTGGCCGACGTGGTGGTGACCGCAGGCGTTGATGCATCCGCTCATATTGATCCTGACCGGCCCCAACTTCTCCTGATAGTCCATGTCCGCCAAACGCTTGGACAGCGCCTGGGCCACCGGGATCGAGCGGGCGTTGGCCAGGCTGCAATAGTCCAGGCCCGGGCAGGCGATCACGTCGGTCGCCAGATCGGCGTTGGCCGTCGCCAGCCCCGCCTCCCGCAACGCCCGCCAGACCGTCGGCACGTCGTCCAGCTTCACATGCGGCAGGACCAGGTTCTGCTCATAGGCGGCGCGCAGTTCGTCGAACGAATAGCGCTCGGCCCGGTCCGCCACCGCGTCCATCTGGTCCGCCGTGATGTCGCCAGGCACGCCGCCGACCGGCTTCAGCGACACCACCACCGAGGCGTAACCCGGTTGGCGATGACGGCGCACATTGTTACGGGCGAACCGGGCGAAGTCGGGGTCGGCCAACAGGGCGCGGTCGAACGGGCCGCTGGCTTTGGGCAGAGCCTCGAACGGCGGCGGGGCGAAATAGGCCTTAATCCGTGCGGCCTCGTCCTTGGGGATGCGCAGATCCTCGTGGAGCAGGGTGGCGTAGTGTTTGTCCACCTCCTCGCGGAAGGCCTCGATCCCTAGCGAGGCGACCAGGATCTTGATCCGCGCCTTGTGGATGTTGTCGCGCCGCCCCAGCAGGTTCCAGGCCCGCAGAATGGCGGTCAGATAGGCCAGAAGGTCCGCCGCAGGGACCGCCGGGGCGATCTCCTGCGCTATATGCGGCAAACGTCCCTGCCCGCCGCCGACGAAGACGCGGAATGCCGTTCCACCGTCTTCGCCCTTCACGATCTGCAGGCCGACATCGTGAGTGCGGATCGCCGCCCGATCCTTCTCGGCTCCGATCACCGCGATCTTGAACTTGCGCGGCAGGAAGCTGAACTCGGGGTGGATGGTCGACCACTGGCGGATGATCTCGCACCAGGGGCGCGGATCCTCAATCTCGTCGTCGGCGACCCCGGCGAAGACGTCGGTGGTGGTGTTGCGGATGCAGTTTCCCGAGGTCTGGATGGCGTGCATCTCGACATCGGCCAGATCGCTCAGGATCGCCGGCAGGTCGGTCAGGGCCGGCCAGTTGTACTGGATGTTGCAGCGGGTGGTGAAGTGACCGTAGCCCTTGTCATAGGTCCGGGCGATATGGGCCAGCTGGCGCATCTGACGGCTGCTCATCACGCCATAGGGAATGGCGACGCGCAGCATATAGGCGTGAAGTTGCAGATAGACGCCGTTCATCAGCCGCAGCGGCTTGAACGCGTCTTCGGTCAGGGCGCCGGATGCGCGCCGCGCCACCTGGTCTGAGAACTCCTCGACCCGCTCACGCACCAGGGCGTGGTCGAACTCGTCATAACGGTACATCAGCCCACGCCTCCGACGACGCTGTGACCGACGGTCGGCCCGGCCGAGCGGATGCGCTCCTTCAGTCGGTCACGACCGGACGGCTTGTGGTCCTGAACGTCGAACAGATAGGGGTTCACGAAGACGTCCGGCCGCCCGGCCACGTCAGCCAGGACGACCTGGGCCGCCGTCTCGTCCAGCACCGAAGCCTGATCGATGTGCTCGACCGGCTGGTTGCCGACGCCCGCATAGATGACGCGGCCGTCCGACAGGCGGTTTGCGGTGACGATCTTCACGCCGCGACCTCCGCTCGAACATCCAGCTGGGCCGCCGAGAAGGCCGCCGTTTCGCCGACGAAGAGCAGGGCCGGGCCGGTCAGTTCGGCGCCGCTCACCAGGGCGCCCAGCCCTTCAAGTCGCCCGGTCAGAACCCGCTCGTCCGGGCGGCTGCCGTTCTCGACAATGGCGACGGGCGTCGAGGGCGAACGCCCCGCCGCGATCAGGCGCACAGCCGTCTCCTCGGCACGGTCCGACCCCATGTAGATGGCCAAGGTGTGGTTGGGGCCGGCCAGTCGCGTCCAGTCGGCCTCGACACCGCCCGGCTTGGCCTGAGCCGTCACGAAGGTGACCGCCTGGGCGTGATCCCGATGGGTCAGGGGAATGCCCGCCGAGGCCGCGCAGGCCAGGGCCGCCGTCACGCCCGGCACGACGAAGACCGGGACCCCGGCCGCCCGCATGGCGTCCAGCTCCTCGCCGCCGCGCCCGAAGACGAAGGGATCGCCGCCCTTCAGTCGGACTACCCGATGACCGGCGCGCGCCTCCGCGACCATCAGGGCCTCGATCTGATCCTGCGGCACCGAATGTTCGCCGCGCGCCTTGCCGACATAAAGCCGCTTGGCGTCGCGCCGCGCCCGCTCCAGCACCGCCTCGGGCACCAGTCGGTCGTGGATGATGACGTCGGCGTCCTGCAACACCCGCAGCGCCTTCAGGGTCAGCAACTCCGGGTCGCCCGGCCCGGCGCCGACGATATGGACCACGCC
>NZ_JAELUF010000765.1 GCF_016429195.1 Brevundimonas sp. ASV9 | reverse complement strand
CCGTTGAACTTCGACCAAAGCAGATCTTTGCTGATGTCCGCATTGGGCCTGGCGACGGCAAGCCCTTCGCAGCTGGGGATACTAATCAATAGAAGGAGCAGTAGGGTGGAACAAGATTTAACGTGTACATTTTCTATTGAATCAAACATTTATTTTAAAAAATTTGTTGAAGCTTTGCTGCAGCGATGCTGCAGTGGTGTGCTGCGCAGGATTGGGTGCTGCCGATGTACGTGTGCAAATACCGTCAATGATGCTGGCGAATGGCATATCTGATTTGTAACCGGTCAGATAACTCCTTGCGCCTAAGTCTGACGCCTGTGTTGTTTCGAATACGCGCTCGCACGTTACAACATTTCGTCTTTTGAACTATGTGGGCAGTACTCGCTCTGATGTAGAC
>NZ_JAELUF010000764.1 GCF_016429195.1 Brevundimonas sp. ASV9 | reverse complement strand
CTCCTCGCCCGTCCCCAAACCCAAAACCCAAAAGCAGAAGAGCGAAATCTTCCTTGGTCCTCGACTGGCCGACTTGTCGAGCCGTCCAAGTTGCGGGCTCTGGGTTTTCTGCTTCTTTTCCTCTCTTCTTCATCCTTCACGCAATTGTCGGTTGCTGGCCTCTCGTCTCCTCCCGTCCCGTCCCGTCGCGCGTCGCTACTACACGTCAACCACCTGCCGTGGTCGCCCCGCTAGATTCTCGCGCCGTCACATTTCAAGGGGACGGACCGCCAAAGCAACACGACCGACCAGCTCTTCCGTCCAGACGAATAACAAGCTAGCCGCCGCATCTCGGGCTCGTTCGACTAGAATCAAGGATTTCCTATTTTACGGCCTACATTGTCTGGTATCTTTCGCC
>NZ_JAELUF010000763.1 GCF_016429195.1 Brevundimonas sp. ASV9 | reverse complement strand
GGACTGGCGTGGTGGCCGTGGTGCTGCCCAGAACATCATTCCCAGCAGCACTGGTGCCGCCAAGGCCGTCGGCAAGGTCATCCCCGACCTCAATGGCAAGCTCACTGGCATGTCCATGCGTGTTCCTACCGCCAACGTCTCCGTTGTCGACCTGACTGCTCGTCTCGAGAAGGGTGCTTCCTACGACCAGATCAAGGCTGTTGTCAAGGCTGCCGCCGAGGGTCCCCTCAAGGGCATCCTTGCCTACACCGAGGACGATGTGGTCTCTGCTGACATGAACGGCAACACCAACTCCTCCATCTTCGATGCCAAGGCCGGTATCTCTCTCAACGACAACTTTGTCAAGGTTGTCTCCTGGTACGACAACGAGTGGGGCTACTCCCGCCGTGTCCTGGAC
>NZ_JAELUF010000762.1 GCF_016429195.1 Brevundimonas sp. ASV9 | reverse complement strand
CTCTTCCTCCTTTTTGCGCGTTCGCGACTGCTGCTGGGACGCGGGTAATATACTCATTCGTGCATTGTACGCCATTTCTTCGAGGTTCGAATCGACAAAAAGTCGTTTGTGAATTCTGGCGTATCGACTTTTGCAGGCGGCGAGGTGAGAGTGAGCAAAGGTCGCGATTCAGTGGTAAACAAGTGGAGGTGTTGCCGTAGAAACCAAAACAATGGGCCGCACATCAAGTTCCGGGAGGCTCCACGTGACTGTGCAGGCCAGAAACTGCTCAATTACGAAGTACTAGGTAATAACGCATTTATTAAGATGATTACGATACGTTTAAGGGTCTAGACTATTGAGTGCATTATTTTGCCAAAGGTTCGACTTTGCGGATCGTGTCTACGCGGCGTGTGCC
>NZ_JAELUF010000761.1 GCF_016429195.1 Brevundimonas sp. ASV9 | reverse complement strand
AATTGAAGCCGGTCTCAAGGACAAGATTCACAGCCTGGAACTTGATGTCCAGTCATTCCGTTCACGATGCTTGCTTCTCGAGAACATGCTCGAGAGAGAACGCCAGGAACGAATCCGGGTTGAAACTGAAGCTGAAACCCTCCGAAGACGCCACAGGGAACACACGTTCCGCAAGGGCAGTACAAATGACTATTCGTCCCGTGAACATGAGCATCATGAGCAGGATCGCCGGGACAGCCATAACCAACACCGCCAGAGCATGTCACAAAACAGACTCCCACACCCCGAGACTAGCCGGGATTTTTCCATTTCTCAAATGATAACGCCGCCAGACTCTATAGACGCCCAGGCCGCTGACCCGGACATAACGTGTGGCAACTGCTCGCCCGAGGGACGG
>NZ_JAELUF010000760.1 GCF_016429195.1 Brevundimonas sp. ASV9 | reverse complement strand
GAGATGCTCGCTGCTTGGAAGACAGTGTCGACATTGTCTCCGACAGTTGAATAGCATCTGGCAGAAACCTCGCCGTTATCTAGAATTGCAATAGACGTAGACGGGCTACCAAGCTCAGCAAAGCAAGCCGCAACGTCTTTGTGCTGCGGAAAGTTGGCGAGAACTAGTGATTCGACTTGGTCTAAAACTGACATTTTCTATATGTTGTTTCGGCGATTCCTACTTGAGAAATATGTTGAAAGCAGGAAAATGTAGGTTGCCCGGTTTTAAAGGATCTCAGCCTTGCCTAAATGGCTGCCTGCGTGACGCGTCTACCTAGTAAACACGTAATTTGTACTAGTTTGCGTTGGTTCCCCGCGAGTGAAAAGTCCCAGAGACGCCACCAATAGTATTAGGC
>NZ_JAELUF010000007.1 GCF_016429195.1 Brevundimonas sp. ASV9 | reverse complement strand
CCCTCGGGCGCATGGGCCAGATTCACGCCGATCCCGACCGCAAGCCAGAGGTCTCCGTTCGCATGCCGGCCGGATTCGACCAGGATGCCCGACACCTTGACCCCGTCCAGCAGGACGTCGTTGGGCCATTTGATCGACACGAGCGCGGGCGAGATGAAGACGTCCAGCAGGTCCGCGACGGCCAGGGCCGCGATGAAGGTGGCCTGAGCCGCCTCCGCCGCCGACTTGGGCGTGGTGATCAGAAGGGTGGCGGCCAGATTGCCCTGATCGGTGTCCCACTTGCGCCCCCGCCGACCGCGGCCGGCGGTCTGGCGGCGCGCTACGATCCAGCGCGGGCCCGCCTCTCCGGCCTCGGCGAGGCGGCGCGCCTCGGCGTTGGTCGAGTCGATCTCGTCGAGGATGACCAGTGGGACGGGCGCCAACGCCCTACCCGTTCCCGAAGCCGGCGCTCGCAGCCTTGGTCAGCGGCTCCAGCCAGGTCAGACCGACGATCACCAAGGGGAAGGCGAAGGCGGCGCAGGCCCAGCCGATCCACTTGGCCTCGACCGGCGCGGCGTCGGTCGCGATGTCGTCCACCGGCGCATCGAACCACATCAGCTTGAGGATGCGCAGATAGTAGAAGGCGGCGACGACCGAGGCGACAAGGCCGGCGGCCGCGACGGGCCACAGTCCTGCATCGGCGGCGGCGCCGAACACATAGTATTTGCCCCAGAAACCCGAGAACGGCGGCATGCCCAGGACCGACAGCGACAGGATGGTCAGGGCCACGGCGGTCAGCGGACGATCCTTCTTCAATCCGGCCAGATCGGCGATGCGGCGGATCGGACGGCCCGACTTGGACAGGCTGAGCAGGATGGCGAAGAAGCCCAACTGATCGATGACATAAAGCGTCATGAACATCAGCATGGCCTGCAGGCCCTCAGCCGTGCCCGCCGCAATGCCCAGCAGGGCGTAACCGATGTTGGCGATCGAGGAATAGGCTAGCAGGCGCTGGATGTCCTTCTGCGCCAGACCGCCGAAGGCGCCGACGACGAAGCTGATCAGCGAGATGGCGATCAGGACCTGCGACCACTGAGCGTGGGCGTCGCCGAAACCGTTTTCCAGCGCGCGGGCGATCAGCACCATGGCAGCGACCTTGGGCGCCGTGGCGAACAGCGCCACGACCGGCGTCGGCGCGCCTTCATAGACGTCGGGCGTCCACATGTGGAACGGCGCGGCCGATACCTTGAACGCCAGGCCGCAGATCAGGAAGACCAGGCCGAAGACCAGTCCCGGGCCGGGATTGTCGGCGGCGACGGCGGCGATGTCCTCGAACCGCATCGAACCGGCGAAGCCGTAGATCAGGCTGGCGCCATACAGCAGCAGGCCCGACGACAGCGCGCCCAGAACGAAATACTTCAGGCCCGCTTCCGACGCCTTGACGTCGTTGCGGTGGAAGGCGGCGAGCACATACAGGGCCAGCGAGTGCAGCTCGATCCCGACGTACATGGAGATCAGGTCGCCCGAGGACGCCATCATCCCCATGCCGGCCGAGGCCAGCACGATCAGGACCGGATATTCGAACTTGGCGATGCGCGTGCGCTTCATCCAGCCGTCGCCCAGCACGACCGCCACGGCGGCCGACAGATAGATTAGGCTCTTGGCGTAGATGGCCAGAGGATCGGCGACATAGGCGCCGTTGAAGGCGACGCCCCACGGTCCGACGATCGAGATGACCGACGCGACGATCAGCAGCAGGACCGACAGGATCGAGACCAGACGGGCGCTCTTGTCGCCCATGAAGGCGCCGACCATCAGCAGGACCAGGGCGCCGACCGCGAGGGTGACTTCCGAGGCGGCGAGATGCAGGGCGGAGGATAGATCAGGCATCTGTAAGTCTCACCCGCCGATCGCGGCGCGATACGCGCTGGTCAGGGCCTCGACGGCAGGCCCGGTGTAATCGAGGACAGAGGCCGGATGGACCCCCAGCCAGATGGTGCCGACGATCAGGGGCACGAACAGCAGCAGTTCGCGCTTGTCGATGTCGGTGATGGTCTCAAGCTTCGGATTGGTGATCTCGCCGAACATGACCGCGCGGTACAGGGTCAGGGCATAGACCGCCGAGAAGATGACGCCCGAGGCCGCGACCAGCGCCGCCCAGGTCGAGGCGTTGTAGGCGCCCGTCATGGTCAGAACTTCGCCGATGAAGCCCGAGGTGCCCGGCAGACCGACGTTGGCCATGGTGAACATCAGGAAGATGGCGGCGTACCACGGCATCTTCGACGTCAGGCCGCCGTAGAAAGCGATCTCGCGGGTGTGCATCCGGTCATAGACGACGCCGACGCACAGGAACAGCGCGCCCGAGATCAGGCCGTGGCTGATCATCTGGAAGATGGCGCCCTGCATGCCGATGTCGTTGCCGGCGAAAATGCCCAGGGTCACAAAGCCCATGTGGGCCACGGACGAATAGGCGATCAGCTTCTTGATGTCCGTCTGACGCCAGGCGACCAGCGACGTATAGACTATGGCGATCACCGACAGGGTGAAGACCAGCGGCCGGAACATCTCCGACGCCATCGGGAACATCGGCACGTTGAACAGGATGAAGCCGTATCCGCCCAGCTTCAGCAGAATACCTGCCAGGATGACCGAACCAGCCGTGGGCGCCTGAACGTGGGCGTCGGGCAGCCAGGTGTGGACCGGCCACATCGGCATCTTGACCGCGAACGAGGCGAAGAAGGCCAGCCACAGGATCGGCTGGACAGCCGGATCGAAGGCGAAACGCTTCAGCTCGGGAATGCTGGTGGTGCCCGCCTCATGCGCCATCCACAGCATGGCCAGCAGCATCAGGACGGACCCCAGCAGGGTGTAGAGGAAGAACTTGTAGGCCGCATAGATGCGGTTCTGACCGCCCCAGATGCCGATGATCAGGAACATCGGGACCAGGGTGCCTTCGAAGAAGATGTAGAAGAGGAACAGGTCCAGCGAGGTGAACACCCCGATGACCAGCGTCTCCAGCACCAGGAAGGCGATCATGTATTCGACGACGCGCGTCTCGACCGACTTCCAGCTGGCCAGGATGCAGATCGGCATCAGGAAGGCCGTCAGCAGCACGAAGAGGATCGATATCCCGTCGACGCCCAGGTGATAGCTGGCGCCCGCGAACCACGGGACCATCTCCACGAACTGATAGCTGGTGTTGGCCGGATCGAAGCCGGCGACCAGCACGACCGACACCGCCAGGGTCACCAGGGTGGTGATCAGCGCGATCCAGCGCGCGGCCGGCGCGGTCGCATCGGACGACTTTGACGTCAGCCGGGCGGCGAAGATCGCCAGGGCCCCGACCAGGGGCAGGAATGTAACGAGGCTCAGGATGTAGGGCACGAGATCAGGCTCCCCACGCGAGGATGGCGAAGGTGAGCAGACCAGCCACCCCGAGCAGCATCACGAAGGCGTAGTGATAGACATAGCCGGACTGGATCTTGCCCAGTCGAGCGGCGGATTTCAGCGACACCCAGGCGGCGCCGTTCGGGCCCAGACCGTCGATGATCTTCACGTCGCAGATCTTCCAGAAGAAGTTCCCGATGGCGCGGAAGCCGCGCACGAAGACGAAGTCGTACAGCTCGTCGAAGTACCACTTGTTGTAGAGGAAGCGGTAGATGACGCCGTTCCGCTCGGCCATGCGACGGCCCATGCCCTCGCGAGCGACGTAGATCCAATAGGCGAAGGCGGTGCCGATCAGCGTCAGGATCAGCGGCGACCATTTCACCCAGGTCGGGACGTCGTGGCTTTCGTGCAGGACGTGGTTGTTCGCACCGGTGAAGATCGCACCGCGCCAGAACTCGCCCTCGTGGTGGCCGATGAAGTGCGGCGCGAAGACGAAGCCGGCCGCGACGGCGCCGACCGACAGCAGGATCAGCGGAACCAGCATGACCAGCGGACTCTCATGGGGCTTCAGCGGACCATGATGACCGTGGTCGTCATGCGCATGATCGTCGTGATGATCGCCGACCGGCTCGGAATGGGTTTCCAGCTGGGCATGCGAGGCGTGATCGTCTGCATGATGCGCGTCCCCCTCTTCCTTCCACACCGGCTTGTTGTGGAAGGTCATGAAGACCAGGCGCCACGAATAGTAGGCCGTCAGGCCGGCGGCGATGATGCCGACGAAGAAGGCGAACAGACCGATGGCCGAGTGACCCGACGCCGCCGACGCATAGGCGCTCTCGATGATCGAATCCTTGGAGTAGAAGCCGGCGAAGCCGCCGACGCCGGGAATGCCCAGGCCGGTGATGGCGATGGTGCCGATGGTCATCACCGCATAGGTGACCGGCAGCAGCTTCCATAGGCCGCCCATCTTCCGCATGTCCTGCTCGTGGTGCATGCCGTGGATCACCGAACCGGCGCCCAGGAAAAGCAGAGCCTTGAAGAAGGCGTGCGTGAACAGGTGGAACATGGCCGCCTGATAGGCGCCGACGCCCGCCGCGAAGAACATGTAGCCCAGCTGCGAACAGGTCGAATAGGCGATGACCCGCTTGATGTCGTTCTGGGTCAGGCCGACCGTAGCGGCGAACAGGGCCGTGATCGCGCCGATGATGGCGATGATCTGCGACGCGCCCGGCGCATACTCATAGATGGGGCTCAGCAGGCAGACCATATAGACGCCGGCGGTGACCATGGTCGCGGCGTGGATCAGCGCCGACACCGGGGTCGGGCCTTCCATCGCGTCCGGCAACCAGGTGTGCAGGAAGAACTGGGCCGACTTGCCCATGGCGCCGATGAACAGCAGGAAGCCGGCCAGATCCAGCGCGGACCACTGGACGCCCAGGAACTCCCACGTCGTGCCGGCCTTGGTGGCGATCAGCGGGAACAGTTCGGCGAAGTTGATGGTGCCGTACATCCAGAAGATCGTCATGATCCCGAGCACGAAACCGAAGTCGCCGACGCGGTTGACGACGAAGGCCTTGATGGCGGCGGCGCTGGCCGTCGGCTTCTTGAACCAGAAGCCGATCAGCAGATAGGACGCCAGGCCCACGCCTTCCCAGCCGAAGAAGATCTGCATGAAGTCGGCCGCCGTCACCAGCGCCAGCATCATGAAGGTGAACAGCGACAGATAGGCGAAGAAGCGCGGCCGGCTGTCATCCTCGGCCATGTAGCCCCAGGAATACAGGTGAACCAGCGACGACACGCTTGTGACCACGATCAGCATAGTCGCCGACAGGGCGTCGATGCGGATCGACCAGGCCGACTGGAAGTCGCCGACATTGATGAAGGGCGCCAGGCGAATGGTGAAGGGCTCCATATGGCCCCAGGTCCATTGGCCGAACACCGTCCAGGCCACGGCGCACGAGAAGAACAGCAGGCCGGTCGTGACGGCCTGCGACGGGATGTTGCCAATCCGGCGTCCGAAGAAACCGGCGATGGCCGCGCCCAGCAGCGGGGCGAAGATCCCGAGAATGACGAGGGTATGGAAGGTCACGCTCAGCCCTTCATCACGGAGGCGTCGTCCACGGCGATGTCGCCGCGGTTACGGAAGAAGGTCACCAGGATTGCCAGGCCGACGGCGGCCTCGGCTGCGGCGACGGTCAGGACGAACATCGCCATGATCTGCCCGCTGATCTCGTTCAGATAGGCCGAGAAGGCGACAAAGTTGATGTTCACGGCCAGCAGGATCAGCTCGATCGACATCAGGATGATAATGACGTTCTTGCGGTTCACGAAGATGCCGAACACCCCGATGGTGAACAGGATCGCAGCGACGGTCAGATAGTGGGTCAGACCGATCATCAGAGAAGCTCCTCGGCGCTGACGCCTTCGCCCGTGGCGGCGGACTTGATCTCGACCGACTTGCGACGGTCACGGTTTACCTGGTCGCCGGGGTTCTGGCGTTTGATGTGCGGCTTGTGGCGCAGGGTCAGGGTGATGGCGCCGATCATCGCGATCAGCAGCACGATCCCAGCCGCCTGGAAGAAGTAGACATAGTCCGTGTACAGCACGCGACCGATGGCCTCGACGTTCGTCACGCTGGCGTCCGGCGCGCCCGGCGCCGGCAGGCCCGCAGCGGCCCCGCCCTGAACCACGGCGACCGAGACGATGATCATCTCGACCAGCAGCACGGCGGCGATGATGGCGCCCAGCGGCAGATAGCGCGCGTAGCCTTCGCGCAGTTTCAGGAAGTCCACGTCCAGCATCATGACGACGAACAGGAACAGCACCGCGACCGCGCCCACATAGACGACGACCAGCAGCATCGCCAGAAACTCGGCGCCCAGCAGCACGAACAGACCCGCCGACGAGAAGAAGGCCAGGATCAACCACAGCACGCTGTGCACCGGGTTGCGCGCGGTCACGACCAGAAGGCCGGAAACCGTGGCGACCGCCGCCAGCAGATAGAAGGCTATGCCTTGCAGCATGTCGGGACGAAGCCCCTTTCGTATCGGCCGCGACCCCCTTTCAGGAATCGCCGACCCGTTTAGCGAGATGCGCCTTAGCGGTAAGGCGCGTCGAGTTCCAGATTCTTGGCGATCTGCCGTTCCCAGCGGTCGCCGTTATCAAGCAGGCGTTGCTTGTCGTAGAGCAGCTCCTCGCGCGTCTCGACGGCGAACTCCGAGTTCGGGCCTTCCACGATGGCGTCCACCGGGCAGGCCTCCTGGCACAGGCCGCAGTAGATGCACTTGACCATGTCGATGTCGTAGCGGGTCGTGCGGCGGCTGCCGTCGGCGCGCGGCTCGGCCTCGATGGTGATGGCCTGGGCGGGGCATATGGCTTCGCACAGCTTGCAGGCGATGCAGCGTTCCTCGCCGTTCGCATAGCGACGCAGTGCGTGCTCGCCGCGGAAGCGCGGCGACTGCGGATTGCGCTCGAACGGATAGTTCACCGTCATCTTGGGACGGGCCATATATTTCAGCGACAGACCGATGGCACCGATGACGTCCAGCATCATCGCGCCCTTGGTCGCCTGGACGATACGGGTGAACATCAGGGCTTATCCTTGGGGGCGGGCGTCGTCTTGGAAGCGGTCTGGCCGGCGCGCCAGTCGTGTTCGATGCGGTCCTGGCGTTGCTGCCATTGATAGCTCGACTCGGGCATGCGCGACGCGTCGGGCGCGCAGGCGGCGGTCATCGCCACAAGACCGAGGCCGATGATAGGGCCGCGCATCACGACCCCACCACGAAGACGCGCCAAGCGGAAACGATCACGACCGCGACCAGCGACGTCGGCAGGAAGATCTTCCAGCCCAGACGCATCAGTTGGTCATAGCGATAGCGCGGCACGAAGGCCTTAACCATCGAGATCATGATGAACCAGAAGACCGTCTTGGCCATGAAGGTCAGCAGATAGATCGTATAGGCGATCCAGGCCGGCAGCCCATCCATCCAGGCCTGCGGCACGCCGGGGTTCCAGCCGCCGAAGAACAGCAGGCTGATCATCGCCGACATGAAGACGATGTTGACGTACTCGCCCATCATGAACAGCAGATACGGCGTCGAGCTGTATTCGACCTGATAACCGGCGACCAGTTCGGACTCGGCCTCGGGCAGGTCGAACGGCGGGCGGTTGGTCTCGGCCAGGGCCGAGATGAAGAAGATGATCGACATCGGGAACAGGATCACCACCAGCGGCCAGGTGTCGGCGCCGCCGCCGAAGCCGTACCAGTTCCAGAACATGCCCTTCTGGCTATCGACGATCGCCGACAGGTTCATGGTGCCGGCCAGCAGGATCACATTGATGATGATCAGGCCCAGCGAGACTTCATAGGACACCATCTGCGCCGCCGAACGCAACGAGCCCAGGAACGGATACTTTGAGTTCGACGCCCAGCCGCCCATGATGATGCCGTAAACGCCCAGCGACGACACGGCGAAGATGTACAGGATGCCGACGTTCAGGTCCGACACCACCCATCCGGGCGCGAACGGAATGACGGCCCAGGCCATGAAGGCCAGGATCACGGTGATGATCGGGGCGATGATGAAGACCGCCTTGTCGGCGCCGGCCGGGATCACGACCTCCTTCAGCACGAACTTGATCATGTCGGCGAAGGATTGAAGCAGGCCGAAGGGGCCGACGACGTTCGGACCCTTGCGCATCTGCACGCCGGCCCAGACCTTGCGGTCGGCCAGCAGCAGGAAGGCGACGGCGATCAGCACGCCGACCGTGATCAGCAGGACCTGGCCGACCGTGATCAGCGTCCAGCCCAGAGGCGTGGCCCAGAAGGAAACGGGGTCCATGGCTTACTCCGCCGCCATTGCGACCGGCTGGGTCCGCAGGGCGGACAGCTCGGCCATCGTCGCGCTGGCGCGCGCTATCGGATTGGAAAGATACGGGTCGGTCACGGCCGAGACGAAAGTGCGGTCGCCCAGATCGCCCTTGGCGCCAAGGGCTGCCACGTCGAACGTCGCCGGCGCGGGCAGGTAGTCGATCCGGCCAAAGGTCGGATGATCGCCCATCAGCTTGGCGCGCAGTTGCTCCAGCGTGTCGTAAGGCAGGGTCTTGTCGACGCGCGCCGACAGGGCGCGGATGATGGCCCAGTCTTCCTTGGCCTCGCCTTTGGGGAAGACGACGCGTTCGGCCATCTGCACCCGGCCCTCGGTGTTGACGTACAGGCCGGCCTTCTCGGTGTAGGCCGCGCCCGGCAGGATCACGTCGGCGCCGTGCGCGCCGCGGTCGCCGTGGCTGCCCAGATAGACGCGGAAGGCGTTCGAACCGGTCGGATCGACCTCGTCGGCGCCCAGCAGGAACAGCACGTCCAACGCGTCCGGCTTCAGCATCTCAGCGACCGTCAGGCCGTCCTCAGCCGGCACAAAGCCCATGTCCAGACCGGCGACGCGCGACGCGGCGTGGTGCAGGACGTTGAAGCCGTTCCAGCCTTCAGCGACAACGCCGACATTTTTGGCCAGGGCGCCGAGTGCGTTCAGGACGGCCGGACCGCCCTCCCCGCCCAGCGCGCCGGAGCCGACGATGATCGCCGGACGCTCGGCCTTGGTCAGGAAGTCCAGCGCCGACTTCGGCAGCTTGGCCAGGGTCTGCGTGCCTGCGCCCAGATAGGCGTAGTCGAACGTCAGGTCGGCCTGTTCGCCGATCAGACCGATCTCCATGTCGCCCTTCAGCCAGGCCTTGCGCAGGCGGGCGTTCAGCAGCGGCGCCTCGGTCCGCGGATTGGCGCCGACGATCAGAACGGCGTCAGCCTTTTCAATACCTTCCAGGCCGGAGTTGAACAGCCATCCTTCACGCGGGCCATAACCCACGGCGGCGCCGTCCTGGCGGCAGTCGGTGTTGTTCGACCCCAGGGCGCGGAACAGGTCCAGCGTCGCCTTCATCGACTCGGCGTCCTGCAGATCGCCGGCGATGACGCCGATGCGGTCGGCCGGTGCGGCCTTCAGCTTGGCGGCGACGGCGTCCAGCGCCTCATTCCACGACGCTGCGCGCAGCTTGCCGTTCTCGCGGATCCACGGACGGTCCAGACGACGCGCGGTCAGGCCGTCGACGACGTAGCGGCTCTTGTCCGACAGCCACTCCTCGTTGATGCCCTCATTGACGCGCGGCAGCACGCGCATGACCTCGGACCCGCGGTAGTCGGCGCGGATGTTCGAGCCCAGGGCGTCCATGACGTCGATGGTCTCGGTCTTCTTCAGTTCCCACGGACGATAGTGGTACTGCCACGGACGGTGCGTCAGGGCGCCGACAGGGCACAGGTCGTTGACGTTGCCCGACAGTTCCGAGGCGACCGACTTCTCCAGATAGGTCGTGATCTCGGCGTCCTCGCCGCGCGAGATCATGCCGATGTCCGGCACGCCCGCGACTTCGGTGATGAAGCGGACGCAGCGCGTGCACTGGATGCAGCGCGTCATGAAGGTCTTGATGGTCGGACCCATCGCCTTTTCTTCGACCGCGCGCTTGTTTTCCGAATAGCGCGAGCCGTCGCGGCCATAGCCGACCGACTGGTCCTGCAGGTCGCACTCGCCGCCCTGGTCGCAGATCGGGCAATCCAGCGGGTGGTTGATGAGCAGGAACTCCATCACCCCTTCGCGGGCCTTCTTGACCATCGGCGTGTCGGTAAAGATTTCCTGGCCGTCGGCGGCCGGAAGCGCGCACGAGGCCTGCGGCTTCGGCGGTCCAGGCTTCACCTCGACCAGGCACATGCGGCAGTTGCCGGCGATGGACAGGCGCTCGTGATAGCAGAAGCGCGGAATTTCTTGTCCGGCGCGTTCGGCGACCTGGAGCACGGTCATGCCGGGCTCGAACTCGGTTTCGACGCCGTTGACCTTGGCGATAGGCATCAGCGGGCCTCTTGCTTGGCGGCGGGAGCCGCCATTTGTACATCCACGGACATCCGCTGACCGTCGCGGAACAGGCCCGCACCGTCGGCTTCCGCCCGGCATTCGAATTCCAGCCTGCCGCCATCGACCGGCGCGCGCCACGACACCTGGGCCGTGCGTTCGCCGGTGGCGGTGAAGACGACGGCGTCGTCTTCCTGGCCATACATGCGGTTCACCACGTCGCGGCAGGCCGCTTCGAGGTTCGCCGGAGCCGCCGCCGTCGCGACAGGCGCGACTTCAGCAGGAGTCGCCGTCGCAGGCTTGGTCGATGCTTCAGGCGCAGCCTTTTCCCCCTCGCCGCAAGCGGCGAGGATCGGAAGCGTCAGCAACAGGGCGACGGCGAGGCGCATCTCTACTCCGCCGCGATCGCGTGGCCGGCGAAGTTCGCGCGGCGGCTGCGATAGTTGGCGATCCGCTCTTCGATCTCGTGACGGAAGTGACGGATCAGGCCCTGAACCGGCCAAGCGGCGGCGTCGCCCAGGGCGCAGATGGTGTGCCCCTCGACCTGTCCGGCGACGTCCAGAAGCAGGTCGATTTCCGACGGATCGGCCTCGCCCACGGCCATCCGCTCAAGCACGCGCCACATCCAGCCGGTGCCTTCGCGGCACGGCGTGCACTGGCCGCAGCTCTCATGCTTGAAGAAGTAGCTGATGCGGGCGATCGCCTTCACGATGTCGGTGGATTCGTCCATGACCGTGACGCCGGCGGTGCCCAGCGACGAGCGAACCTCGCGCATGGAATCGAAGTCCATCAGGACCGTCTCGGCCTGTTCCCGCGTGATGACCGGGCAGGACGCGCCGCCGGGGATGATGGCCTTCAGATTGCTCCAACCGCCACGCACGCCGCCGCCGTGATCCTCGATCAGCTGACGCAGCGGGATCGACATGGCCTCTTCGACCACGCAGGGGGTGTTCACGTGGCCGGACAGCGACATCAGTTTGGTGCCGGTGTTATTCGGACGGCCGAAGCTGGCGAACCAGTCTGCGCCGCGACGCAGGATCGTGCCGACGACGGCGATCGACTCGACGTTGTTCACCGTGGTCGGGCAGCCGTACAGGCCCGCACCGGCCGGGAACGGCGGCTTCAGACGCGGTTGCCCCTTCTTGCCTTCCAGCGATTCCAGCAGGGCGGTCTCTTCACCGCAGATGTAGGCGCCGGCGCCGTGGTGGATATAGACGTGGAAGTCCCAGCCGTGGACGTTGCCGTCCCCGATCAGCTTGGCCTCATAGGCCTGCTTGACGGCGGCTTCCATCCGCTCGCGCTCCAGCACGTATTCGCCGCGCAGATAGATGTAGCAGGCGTGGGCCTGCATCGCGAAGCTGGCGATCAGCGCGCCTTCGATCAGCAGATGCGGATCATGGCGCATGATCTCGCGGTCCTTGCAGGTCGCGGGCTCGGATTCGTCGGCGTTGATGACCAGGTAGTGAGGACGATCCTTCACCTCCTTGGGCATGAACGACCATTTCAGGCCGGTCGAGAAGCCCGCGCCGCCACGGCCGCGCAGACCCGAGGCCTTGACGTTATTGATGATCCAGTCGCGGCCAAGGTCCAGCATGTCCTTGGTGGCGTTCCAGGCGCCGCGGTTCTTCGCCCCGTCCAGCGTCCAGTCGTGGAAGCCGTACAGGTTGGTGAAGATGCGATCCTTGTCTTCGAGAATGCCGACCATGGCCCTCAGAGTCCTTCCGCCAGACGGCGCTTGTGGTGGCGCGTGCGCATCCAGATGGCCGCGATGACCATCACCCAGCCCGCCGCCAGCATAAAGTAGGAGAGATTGACCGCCCACGGCCCGACTGCGCCCTGACGCGAGATCAGGATCAGAACGGCCGCGCCGACGACCATAGCCAGGCCGCCCGCGCGCAGCGGACGCCCGACGTTGCGCAGTTCCTTGCGGTAGGCTGCGCGGCCCTCCTCGGTGTTCAGATCCGGCGGCGACATCAGGCCGGGGCCTTCTCGACCGGCGCGGGATCGCTGTTCGGCAGCTTCTTGATCGGCTTGGCGGCCGAGCCGTCATACAGCGTCGCATCGAGCAGGGTCTTGGCCCCGCCCTCCGGCGCCGCATTGGTGCGACCGATGTAGGAGCCCGGCTCGGGCGTCTTGCCGGCGGCGAAGTCGTCGATGATCTGGCCGATCGTCTCGGGCGTCAGGTCCTCGAAATAATAGTCGTTGATCTGGGCCATCGGCGCGTTGGAGCAGGCGCCCAGGCACTCGACTTCCTGCCAGGTGAACCGGCCGTCGGCGGACAGATGATCCTTGGGACCGATCTTCTCCTTGCAGACGCGCATCAGCTCATTGGCGCCGCGCAGCATGCACGGCGTGGTGCCGCACACCTGGATCAGCGCCGTCTTGCCGACCGGCTCCAGCATGAACATGGTGTAGAAGGTCGCGACCTCCAGCACCCGGATATAGGCCATGTCCAGCAGTTCGGCGATGGCGCGGATGGCGGGTTCGGAGACCCAGCCTTCCTGCTTCTGCACCAGCCACAGGATCGGGATCACCGCCGATTGACGACGCCCTTCCGGATATTTCTTGATCCACCATTCGGCCTTGGCCGTCGTGTCGGCCGTAAAGGCGAACGAGGCCGGCTGTTCCTTGGCGAGACGACGAACGCTCATCGGTCCACTTCTCCGAAAACGATGTCGAGCGAGCCCAGGATGGCGGACACGTCGGCCAGCTGGTGGCCACGGTTCATCCAATCCATCGCCTGCAACGAGCGGAAGCCCGGCGCCGAGATCTTCACACGATACGGTTTGTTGGTGCCGTCCGACACCAGATAGATGCCGAACTCGCCCTTGGGCGCCTCGACCGAGGCATAGACCTCGCCCTCGGGCGTCTTGAAGCCCTCGGTGTAGAGCTTGAAGTGGTGGATCAGCGACTCCATCGAGCGCTTCATCTCGCCACGGCGCGGCGGGACGATCTTGTTGTCCTCGACCATCACCGGCTCGCCGGGGCAGTTGCGCAGCTTGTGGATGCACTGCTCCATGATCCGCACCGACTGCTTCATCTCCTCGATGCGCACCAAGTAGCGATCCCAGCAGTCGCCGTTCTTGCCGACGACCACATCGAAGTCGAGCTCGGCATAGCACTCATAGGGCTGCGACTTGCGCAGGTCCCAAGCGATGTTCGAGCCGCGCAGCATCACGCCGGTGAAGCCCCATTCCAGCGCTTCCTGCTTGGACACCACGCCGATGTCGACGTTGCGCTGTTTGAAGATGCGGTTCTCGGTGACCAGGCTTTCGATGTCCTTCAGCGCTGGCGGGAACTCGTGGCACCAGCGGCCGATGTCGTCGATCAGGTCCATCGGCAGGTCCTGGTGGACGCCGCCGGGACGGAAGTAGTTGGCGTGCAGACGGGCGCCGCAGGCGCGCTCGTAGAACACCATCAGCTTTTCGCGTTCCTCAAAGCCCCAGAGCGGCGGCGTCAGGGCGCCGACGTCCATGGCCTGGGTCGTCACGTTCAGCATGTGGGACAGGATGCGGCCGATTTCCGAATACAGGACGCGGATCAGTTGCGCCCGATACGGAACCTCGATGCCCAGCAGCTTCTCGATGGCCAGGCAGAAGGCGTGCTCCTGGTTCATCGGCGAGACGTAGTCTAACCGGTCCAGATACGGCACGTTCTGAAGGTATGTGCGGGCCTCCATCAGCTTTTCGGTGCCGCGGTGCAGCAGGCCGATGTGCGGATCGACGCGCTCGACGATCTCGCCGTCCAGCTCCAGCACCAGGCGCAGCACGCCGTGCGCGGCCGGGTGTTGCGGACCGAAGTTGATGGTGAACTTGCGGTCTTCCATCTCGCGCGCTTCGGCGGTGCGGGTGTCGAGGTCGTCCTCGAACACATCGACGCCCAGCGGCGGCAGGGTGGGGTTTCCGTCAGCCATTACGCCTGGCCTCCCGCCTTCTCGTCGCCGGGCAGGACCGGCGCGGGGTATTCGGCGCCCTCCCAGGGCGACAGGAAATCGAAGGTGCGGAACTCTTGGGTCAGCTTGACCGGCTCATAGACCACGCGGCGCTGCTCCTCGTCGTACCGGACCTCGACATAGCCCGTCATCGGGAAGTCCTTGCGCAGCGGATGGCCTTCAAAGCCATAGTCCGTCAGCAGGCGACGCATGTCCGGGTGGCCCGAGAACAGCATGCCGTACATGTCGTAGGCTTCACGCTCGAACCAGTTGGCGGCCGGATAGGCCGAGATGACCGACGGCACCGGTTGGGTCTCATCGGTCGAGACCTTCACCCGCAGGCGCGCGTTCCGCGTCATCGACAGCAGGTGATAGACCACCTCGAACCGCTCCTTGCGATCCGGATAATCCACGCCGCACAGGTCGAGCAGCTGCTGGAAGCCGAACTGATCGCGCAGCGTCGTCAGCACCTCGACGATCCGCTCGCGCGGCGCGACCAGCGTCAGTTCGCCGAACGCCACCTGGGCCTCGACGCCCAGCGCCCCGACCATCTCGGCGCCCAGCGGCGTCAGGGCGGCTTCGTGTTGCGCTTGAACAGCCAGAGAGGTCATCGGTCGATGGTCCCCGTGCGACGGATCTTCTTCTGCAGTTGCAGCAGGCCGTACAACAGCGCCTCAGCCGTCGGCGGGCAACCGGGCACATAGACATCCACCGGCACCACCCGGTCGCAACCGCGCACGACGCTGTAACTATAGTGGTAGTAGCCGCCGCCGTTGGCGCAGCTGCCCATCGACACGACGTAGCGCGGGTCGGGCATCTGGTCGTAGACCTTGCGGATGGCCGGGGCCATCTTGTTGGTCAGGGTGCCGGCGACGATCATCAGGTCCGACTGACGCGGGCTGGCGCGCGGCGCCATGCCGAAGCGCTCGACATCGAAGCGCGGCATCGACATTTGGATCATCTCGACGGCGCAGCAGGCCAAGCCGAACGTCATCCACATCAGCGAGCCCGTGCGGGCCCAGTTGATGACGTCGTCGGCGGCGGCGACCAGATAGCCACGCTCGCCGAGCTCCATGTTCACGGCTTCGAAGAACTTGTCGTGGACCTTGGGGTCATAACCCTCGACGGTCGAACGCGCGCCGGCGCCCGCCGGAACCAACGGCGCGCCCGATGCAGACACCAGGCCTGCGGGCTTGGAAGCGGCGACTACTCCCATTCCAGGGCTCCCTTCTTCCATTCGTAGATGAAGCCGATGGTCAGCACGCCCAGGAAGACCATCATCGACCAGAAGGCGAAGACCATGCCGGCGTGCGACAGATCGAACATCGACACCGCCCATGGGAACAGGAAGGCGACTTCCAGGTCGAAGATGATGAACAGGATCGACACCAGATAGAAGCGGATGTCGAACTTCATCCGGGCATCATCGAAGGCGTTGAAGCCGCACTCATAGGCCGACAGCTTCTCACTATCGGGGCTCTTCGGCGCCAGCAGCAGCGGCAGCACGATGAAAAGAATGCCGATGAAGGCGGCTACGCCGGCGAAGACCAGGACCGGAAGATATTCGAGAAGGAATGCGTTCATTCGAAGAACCTCGTCCGCCGGGGAGAGGCGGGATTCGGCGCTTCTTAGACCCAAGACCGCCGCCGTTCAAACCCCTGCGGACATTGGATTTTCATTGAGAACGGCTCGCAACTTTGCGCGCCATATGTCGCAGGGCCGACGCTTGCGTGTCGCCGGGCTGCAAAGGCCTATTGGCGAGCCGATCGCGTAACCGAAAGTCATCCGAATGAGCCTAGCCAGCCGCGCCCTGAACGCTGTCGAGCGGATCGGTAATCGACTTCCCGATCCTGTCTTCCTGTTCCTGTGGCTGATCGGCGGTTTGATCGTCCTCAGCATGGTCGGCGCCGGCCTGGGCTGGTCCGCCGTCAATCCGGTTACCGGCGATCAACTGGTCGCCAAGAGCCTGCTGTCCGCCGAAAATCTGGAACAGTTGATCATCGGCATGCCGCGCACGCTGGCGGACTTCCCGCCTCTCGGGATCGTCATCACCATCATCTATGGCGCTTCGGTCGCCGAACGCACGGGGATGTTCGCCACCGCCATTCGCGGCGCCCTGCTGAACGCCCCGCGTTCCATACTGACGCCCGTCGTCGTGATCACCGGCATGGTGTCCCATCACGCGTCGGACGCCTCCTATGTCGTGGTCATCCCGCTGGCGGCCGTCATCTTCGCCGCAGCGGGCCGACATCCGCTGGCTGGTCTGGCCGCAGGCTTCGCCGCCGTGTCGGGCGGATACGCCGGCAACCTGTTTCCCGGCGCCAGCGACGCCTTGATCCTGGGCATCACCGAGCCGGCCGCCCGCCTGATCGATCCGTCCTATTCCGTGAACATCGCCGGCAACTGGTTCTTCATCGTGGGAGTCGTCTTCGTCTTCACCCCCATCGTCTGGTTCCTGACCGACCGGGTGATCGAGCCGCGTCTCGGCGTCTGGAAGCCGTCAGAGGGCGTCGCCGCTCCGAACGCCTCGGAAAAACAGCCCCTGACCGCCGCCGAAAAGCGAGGCCTGAAGTTCGCCGGCCTGGCGCTTCTGGGCATGATCGCGCTCTGGGCACTGCTGACCTTCATACCGGGCTCGCCGTTCGTCGATCCCGAGGTGGATCCGGAGCAGAAGTTCAATCCGCTCTACAAGTCGCTGGTCGCCTTCTTCGCCATCACCTTCTTCGTCACCGGCGGCGCCTATGGCGCGGGAGCCGGCACGATCCAGTCGCACCGCGACATGGTCATGATGATGCGCGACGGCATCGCCCAGTTGGCGCCCTATATCGTGCTGGCCTTCTTCGCCGCCCACTTCGTGGCCATGTTCAACTGGTCGGGTCTGGGGCCGATCCTGGCGGTCAATGCGGCGGCCGGACTGAAGACCCTGGCCCTGCCCGCCCCGCTGCTGCTGATCTGCGTCGTCTTCGTCTCCTGCTTCTTCGACCTGTTCATCGGCTCGGCCTCGGCCAAGTGGTCGGCCCTGGCGCCCATCGTGGTGCCGATGTTCATGCTGCTGGGCATTTCGCCGGAGATGACGACCGCCGCTTATCGCATGGGCGATTCCGTTACCAACATCGCCACGCCGTTGATGAGCTACTTCCCGCTGATCCTGACCTTCGCCCAGCGATGGGATCCACGATTCGGTTTGGGATCGCTGATGGCGACCATGCTGCCGTATGCCGGAGCCTTCCTGGTCGCCGGTCTGGCCATGGTGGCGGCCTGGGTCGCCTTCGACCTGCCGCTGGGGCCGGGCGTCGGCGTCCACTATGAGCCGCCGCCTCCCGCCGTGGCGGCCCATGAGCCTGCCGACGGCGGCGTAGCGGGCCCGCACAGCCCGCCCCAGGCGGCGATGGTCGCACCGTCCACAGCCCCTTCGCGTTGAGGGGCGCGTTTCTCCGAAAAGGTCGCTTGACGCGATGTGTCAGCCCGCCTAAACGACGCCCCTCGCCGGGGCGCACAGCCGCTTCGGCCGGGAAACGCGGGTGTAGCTCAGTTGGTTAGAGTGCCGGCCTGTCACGCCGGAGGTCGCGGGTTCGAGCCCCGTCACTCGCGCCACTCTTTCTAGAAATAGAAGAGTGGCGCACACCGCCTTCCCAAAAAGCTTTCGAAACAGCTCAAAAGTTTCGACCTGATACGCGGGTGTAGCTCAGTTGGTTAGAGTGCCGGCCTGTCACGCCGGAGGTCGCGGGTTCGAGCCCCGTCACTCGCGCCACTTCTTTTCAAGACATCGATAAAAGAAGTGGCGCGCTCCCGTTTTCGGAAACGCGCCATTCGAACGCCACAGCCCTGGCCGCTCAGTGCAGCGGCAGCGCACTATCCGGGTTCACGAACGCCGTTTCGCCCGTCAACTCGCCATAGACCATGCAGAGGTCTTCGAAGACGCGGTTCCAGGCGAACTGGCTGACCGCCTTTTCGCGCGCCGCGCGGCCGATCGCTTCGATATCGCGTGCGAACAGGGCCTCGACCGCTTGGGCATAGTCGTCGGCATCCGCGCTGGCGGACAGTTGCCCCACGCTCTCATCGACCGTCTCGGCGACGCCGCCCGCATTGACCCCGACCACGGGCCGTCCGCAGGCCATGGCCTCCAGTACGATCAGCCCGAACGGCTCCTTGTCATTGGCGTGAACGAAGGCGTCGCAGCTGGCGATGATCTTGGCGACCGCCTTGGGATCGCTTTCATAGGGCATGGAGATGACGCGATCTTCCTCCGGCATTCCCGCGCCTGCGCCGACCAGCACCAGATGATAGGGGGGGCCCAGCTTCTGGACCGCCTCGATCAGCACATCGACATTCTTTTCCTTGGCCGGACGACCTGCGAAGCACAGCAGACGCGCGTCGTCGCCCAAACCCAGCTGTTTCAGCAGCCACTGCCGGTCACGGCGTTCCGGACGGAAGGTGTCGATCTCCACGCCCAGAGGCCGAATGACGATGTTGTTCACACCGGCCTCTTCCAGGCGCCGCGCGATAAAGCGGCTGGGCGACACGACCCGATCAAACTGTGAAAACAGCTTCGCCCAGCGCTTCTCCACCGGCTTCTTGGCCCATTCGCCGAAATGCAACGCCGCCAGCCCGGCCGGATCAGAGTGGCAGAAGCCGACGACCGGGCATCCGACCCGCTGGCCGGCCTCCAAAGCCCCCTGCCCCGGCGTGTAAGGGTCGCCGGCCTCGATGATCGACGGCTTCATCGCCGCCACCCAGGCGCTCCAGCGCTTCACCGAGCTGGGCCAACGATAGCCGTCGCCGAACGGCAGCTTGGTCGCCCGCAGTTGCACGATGCCGTCGGCCCTCGCCTTGTGACGCGCGCCGGGCACGATCAGCGAGTGACTGACCCCCGGCCGATTGGCCTCGATCCACGCCTTCTTGGACAGGATATAGCGCTTCACCCCGCCTGAGCGCGGCGCATAGAGCATTGTGGTGTCCACCAGCCGGGGCCGCTCGTCCATCGCCGCCGCCTTCAGGGCCCGCAGCGTATCGGCGACTTCCACGTCCAACCCCGGAATCAGTCGGAGTTCGCTTTCCTGGACGTCGAGGTCTGTCATGCTCATGGAGTGTTCTCGCCTGGTCTGGGCTGTCGAACGCCGGAGGAGTTCGATGGATGCGTCCACGGGACGCAGCCTCTAAGACCGTTCGACGCCCGTAAACCCGGGCGCGGCAAAGCTCAAGTGCGCGCCGTCGCGATTCCGTCCGCATTCGGCCTATCGAGCATCGACGAGAGAACGCGGGTCGCCTTACAGGATCGCCTCAGGACTATCACGGCCTTGCATTCGCCTCAAATTCGATAAACTTGGAACGCTGGCGCGGACCCTGCTAAGGGGTCTCCCGTAACGTGACGCGTGACCACCAGGGGTTTCTACCGAATGCGTATTTTGCTCGCGACCGCCGTGGCGATCGCCCCCTTGATGGTCGCCACAGGATCCCAGGCCGAGATCGTGATCTCGAACGCCCGGACCACGCCGATCCAGACGTCCAATGCGACGGGCACGGCCGCCGATAACATCCGCATCGCCAGCGGCGGCAGCGTCGCCGTCGCCTCGGGCGCGGCCGTGACCCTGAACAGCAACAACACGGTCGATCTGGATAGCGGTAGCTCGATCACCATGGACAAGTCGGCCGACGGCTCGACGGGTCTTCTGGTCAATGGCGGCAACACCGGGTCGGTAATCGTCGGCGGCTCCATCACCGTCAACGACACGCTGGAAACAGCGGACATCAAAGACACGGACGGCGACGGCGATCTGGACGGCCCGTTCGCCACCGGAACTGGCCGCTACGGCGTGCGGGTCACCGGCGCCTCGCCCTTCACCGGCAACATCCTGGTCGAGGGCACGGGCGCGATCGCGGTCGAGGGCAATAACTCCTACGGCCTGTCCGTCGAATCCGCCCTGAACGGCAAGCTTCAGAGCCTGGGAACGGTCCGTGTGACCGGTAATGACAGCGCCGCCATCCGCACCACGGGGCCGATTTCCGGCAATGTCGATCTTGCCGGTTCGATCTCGGCCCTCGGCGCCAATGCGACGGGCGTTTCCATCGAAGGTAACGTCGGCGGCGCACTCAAGATTCACTCTTCCGTGGTGGCCACGGGCTATCGCTACACCACCCCGCCGCCCGCCCGTCCGACGACCGGCACCTTCGACAACGCGACGACCCTGTTCCTGGACGAACTCGACGCAGACGATCTGCTGCAAGGCGGACCGGCCGTGCGCGTCGGCGCCAATGTCGCCGGCGGCGTGCTGCTGGACAAGGCGCTCGCCTATTCCGAGGCCGGCATCGAGGGCGACGACGACAAGGACGGCGTCAAGAACGGCGACGAGGACGATGACGGCGACGGCATCAAGAATCGCGACGATCCGGACCGTGACGGCGACGGCATCCCGGACGCCAGCGAGACAGCCGCCTCCATCACGTCGCTGGGCGGCGCGCCTGCGCTGCTGATCGGCTCGACGACCAACACCGTGACCCTCGGCGCTGTCGGTACAGGCGATGCGGCCTATGGTCTGATCAACCGCGGCACCATTGTCGGCTCCGGCCTCTATTCCGGCGTGGAGTCGCGCGCCGTGCAACTCGGCGTGACCGGCGGCCAGGCCGTCAACGTCGTCGGCGGCGTGCGCAACGAGGGCGGCATCTCATCGACCGCCGTCGACGCCAACGCCACGGGTCTCTGGATCGGCTCGGGCGTGACCGCTCCGACGATCAACAACTCGGGCGCCATTCAGGCCGTCGCCTCGGGCAAGCAGGCCCAGAGCGCGACCGGCATCCTGATCGGTGCGGGCGCCAACGTCGGCTCCCTGACCAACACCGGCAATCTCGTCGCCTCTTTCGGCGGCAATCAGGGTTCAGCAACCGTTATTCGTGACCAGTCCGGCAGCCTGACCCAGCTGAACAACGCCGGTTCGATCATCGGCTCGCTCACCCCTAACACCGACGATACAAATCCTGTCACCGGCAAGGTGACCGCCATCGACGTCTCGGCCAATACGACCGGCGTCACCCTGCGGCAGTACGGCATTCCCGCCGCTGCCGGCAGCTCGGCGACGGACACGGACAAGGACGGCGTTCCGGACGCGAGCGAACCGGCCATCGTCGGCGCGATCAAGCTCGGCTCGGGCGCGGACACGCTCAATATCGAGAACGGCGTCGTCAACGGCGACATCGATTTCGGCGCCGGCGCCGACCGGCTGAACATCAGCGGCGGCGCGGTCGTGACCGGCGCCATCGCCAACAGCGATGGTTTGCTGGACATCAACGTGTCCAAGGGCACCCTGGCCGCGACCCAGACCGGCGCCACGGCGATCTCCAACCTGAACATCGGCGCCGAAGGGACATTGCTGGTCAATCTTGACCCCGCCAACGACCGCTCCGGCGGCTTCAACGTCAGCGGCAATGCGACCCTGGCGACAGGCTCCACTCTGGGCGTCCGCTTCTCGTCGCTGATCGACCAACCTGAGCGGTTCAACGTCATCACGGCCGGCACGCTGAATGTGGGTCAGATCAACCAGACCCTGCTGTCGGACAACTCGCCCTATCTTTACGTCGTGCAGGGCGGCGTGGCCGGCAACACCGTCTATGTCGACGCGCGTCGCCGTACGGCCTCCGAGGCCGGGTTGATCCCGGTCGAGGCGTCCGCCTACGACGCCGTCTATGGCGCGCTGGAGTCCAATGAGGCCCTGCGCAACCTGTTCCTGTCGCAGACGTCGCGCGACGGCTTCATCGACGCCTATGAGCAGATGCTGCCTGACCACTCGGGCGGGCCGCTGATGTCGCTGTCGGCCGGCGTGGACGCGGTCACCCGCGCGCTGACCGGGCGCAACGCCGCCGCTGCGCCGGGTGAAACCAGCGCCTGGGTCCAGGAGATCAACTTCTACGCCGACAAGGACAAGACCGACTCCTACGGCTTCCGGTCCGAGGGCTTCGGCGTCGCCGGCGGCGTCGAAAAGGGCACCAGCCTGGGCGCCGTCGGGATCTCGGCCGCCTTCACCTCGTCCGACATCAAGGATCCCGAGGCCGAGGCCGAAGAGGTCCTGTCCGCCAATTTGCTGGAGTTGGGCCTCTACTGGCGCGCTCAGGGTCAATACTGGACGACCTGGGCCCGTGCGGCCGGCGGCTACGCCTCCTTCAGCGCCGATCGCTCGCTGGTCGCCACCGGCGTCTATTTGAACAACAAGTCCGACTGGCATGGCTGGACGGCGGCGGTCGCCGGCGGCGCCTCGTATGAGCGCAACTTCGGCCGTTTGAACATCCGCCCCGAGATCTACGGCGAGTATTTCAGCCTGTCGGAAGGCTCGCGCAGCGAGAAGGGCGGCGGCGACGGCTTCGATCTCGACATCGATTCGCGCGACAGCCACATCTTCTCGGCCGTGGCGGCGATGAACGTCGGCTATGGCTTCGGCCGCAACGGCTGGATCCGTCCGGAACTGCGCGTCGGCTATCGTCAGAACATCTCGGTCGACGCCGGCGAAACCATCGCCCGCTTCGCCAGCGGCGGCCCGGACTTCATCCTGTCGCCGGACGCCATCGAAGGCGGCGGGCCGATCCTGGGCTTCCGCCTGAACTTCGGCAACGAACTGGGCATGCTGTCGCTGACCGGCGACGCCGAGCTGCTGGAAGACTACGTCCGCTACTCGCTGCTGCTGCGGGCCAGCTTCCGCTTCTGATCACAGCCCGATCCAGACAAACGAAAGGCCGCCGGAGCGATCCGGCGGCCTTTTTGTTTGGTAGGCGGCGACGGGTTCGAACCGCCGACCCTCTCGGTGTAAACGAGATGCTCTGACCAGCTGAGCTAGCCGCCCCCAAGGGCAGAGACGGGCTTATGCCCGTCGCGCCTCAACCGTTCAAGGCGCTTTTCAAACCTTCGCCCGGGCGAAAGCGCGCGGTGCGCGAGGCCGGGCGCGCGACGGCCGCGCCGGTCTGCGGATTGCGCGCAACGCCGGCCTTGCGATCCACGGCGACGAAACTGCCGAAACCGATCAGCTTCACATCCGCGCCCCGCGTCAGCGACTCGGTCACGCCGTCGGTAAACGCCTCCAGCGCCGTCTTGGCCTGGTCGCGGCTGATGTTCGCCGCGCTGGCCATCCGGCCGATCAGTTCCGCCTTGGTCATCCGTCCCCCTCCAGAACGAATCACTAAAGGACAGATCGGCGGTTGCGTCAAAAACGAAAACGCCGCCGGTGGGATCACCGGCGGCGTTCGCTATTCAACTCGGCGTTAGTGGCTGACCGCCGCCGCCGGTCCTTCCGGAGCCGCGACCGGGGCCGGCAGGGGTTCGGCCGCCTCGTCCCACTCCACCGGCGTCAGGGTGCCGACAAGCGCCCACTTCAGCGCCTCGTCCGCCGTGGAGATCGGCACGATCTCCAGCGCCGACTTCACATTGTCCGGCACGTCGGCGAGATCCTTCTCGTTCTCCTGCGGGATCAGCACCGTCTTAACGCCGGAGCGCAGGGCCGCGAGCAGCTTCTCCTTCAGGCCGCCGATGGCGGTGACCCGGCCGCGCAGGGTGATCTCGCCGGTCATGGCGATATCCTTGCGGATCGGAATGCCGGTCAGGACCGAGACCATCGCCACCGTCATGGCCACGCCGGCGGACGGGCCGTCCTTGGGCGTCGCGCCGTCCGGCACGTGGACGTGGATGTCGGTCTTCTCGAAGACCGGCGGCTTGACGCCGAAGGCCAGGGCCCGCGACCGCACATAGGACGCCGCAGCCGAGATCGACTCCTTCATCACGTCCTTCAGATTGCCGGTCACGGTCATGCGCCCGCGGCCCGGCATCTTAATCGCCTCGATGGTCAGGATGTCGCCGCCGAACTCGGTCCAGGCCAGACCCGTAACGATACCGACCTGATCCTCCTCGTCCGTCTCGCCGTATCGGAACTTCTTCACGCCCGCATAGTCGGCCAGCTTGGCCTCATCGACCGTGATCGACTTGGCGCCCGTCTTGGCCATCTCGCGCACGGCCTTGCGCGCCAGCCCGCCCAGAGCGCGCTCCAGCGAACGCACGCCCGCCTCGCGGGTGTAATAGCGGATCAGATCGCGGATCGTGTCTTCCGGCACGATCAGCTCGCCGTCCTTCAGACCATGGTCCGCCAACTGCTTGGGCAGGACGTGGCGCTTGGCGATCTCGACCTTCTCATCTTCGGTATAGCCCGAGACCCGAATGATCTCCATCCGGTCCATCAGCGGCTGCGGCATGTTCAGACTGTTCGCGGTCGTCACGAACATCACCTGGGACAGGTCGTAGTCCACCTCCAGATAGTGGTCGCCGAAAGTCGAGTTCTGCGCCGGGTCCAGCACCTCCAGCAGGGCCGACGACGGATCGCCCCGCCAGTCGGACCCCAGCTTGTCGATCTCGTCCAGCAGGACGAAGGCGTTGGTGGTCTTGGCCTTCTTCATCGACTGGATGATCTTGCCGGGCATGGAGCCGATGTAAGTCCGGCGGTGACCCCGGATCTCGCTCTCGTCGCGCACGCCGCCCAGCGACATGCGGACGTATTCACGCCCCGTCGCCTTGGCGATGGACTTGGCCAGCGAGGTCTTGCCGACGCCAGGAGGACCGACCAAGCACAGTATCGGACCCTTCAGGCTGCCGGTGCGGGCCTGCACCGCCAAATACTCGATGATCCGTTCCTTGACCTTTTCCAGGCCGAAGTGGTCCTCCTCCAAGATGTCCTCGGCCTTGGCCAGATCGATCGGCTTCTGCTTGGCCTTGCCCCACGGCACGGACAGCAGCCAGTCGAGATAGTTGCGCACGACGGTCGATTCCGCCGACATCGGCGACATATTCCGCAGTTTCTTGACCTCGGCCTCGGCCTTGGTGCGCGCTTCCTTGGACAGGCGCGTCTTACGGATGCGCTTCTCCAGATCCATGATCTCGTCGCGCGCATCGTCGGTCTCGCCCAATTCGCGCTGGATCGCCTTCATCTGCTCGTTCAGATAATATTCGCGCTGGGTCTTCTCCATCTGGCGCTTCACGCGCGAGCGGATCTTCTTCTCGACCTGAAGGACCGAGATCTCGCCCTCCATCAGCCCATAGACCTTCTCCAGCCGCTTGGGCACGTCGAAGGTTTCCAGCAGGCCCTGCTTGTCGGCGATCTTGACCGACAGATGAGCGGCGACCGAGTCCGCCAGCTTGGAGGCGTCGGTGATCTGGGGGATGGAGCTGAGGGCCTCGGGCGGAACCTTCTTGTTCAGCTTCACATAATTTTCGAACTGCTCGACCACGGCGCGCAGCATGGCCTCGGCCTGCGAGGCGTCGCCGGCTTCGTCCTCGATCTCGACGGCCTCGGCCTCGAAATACTCCTCGCGGTCGGTGAAGCGGGTCAGGCGCGCGCGGCCCTTGCCCTCGACCAGCACCTTGACCGTGCCGTCGGGCAGTTTCAGCAGTTGCAGCACGCTGGCCAGCACGCCGATGGGATAGATGGCGTCCGGCGACGGATCGTCGTCGACGCTGTTCTTCTGGGTCGCCAGCAGGATCTGCTTTTCGCCCTTCATGATCTCGTCCAGCGCCTTCACCGACTTCTCGCGTCCGACGAAGAGCGGCACGACCATGTGCGGGAAGACGACGATGTCTCTCAGCGGCAGGACGGGCAGGATTTTTGGTTCAGTCATGATGCGTACTCCTGGGCCATTGATCATCTCCGGCCCGCCGCCAGGGTCCGCCGGGCAAGAGGCCCGACCGGCGCATGGCGGCCCGTCGATTCCGACGGCGTTCGGATGAGTATGTGGTTTGAAAGACCCGCGGTTCAAGCGTGACCGCGGAACAGCCCACATCTGCGTGGCCACAAGGCCTTCCGATCGCGCCGCTTTAGGTCCGCATTACGCCCGGCGGCGCTTTCGACATGGCCGCTTTACGGGGATCGGGCGTCTTCTGCGGCTCCAAGGAGATGACCATGAGCCGTTCCCACCTGCTGGCCGAGACCCTGAAACGTCCCGTCCCGGCGCCGACAACCCTTCAGATGGCGATGACCTTCATCGGCGCCCTGTTCGGCGCCCCGATCCGCAAGGGCCGCGCGCGATGATGCAGGGCCATGTCGAGGGCGGCGTGACCCGCGCCGCCCCTCCCCGACGCTATCGGGTCGTGCCTCGCGCCAGCGGTTGGGCCGTGGCGGTCAACAACGCCTGCACCCGCCCCCTGCCCGATCGCATCTCGGCCGAACGTCTCGCCGCCCGACTTCAGGCCGAGGCCGACCGCCTGAACCGCGACCAACATCGCCTGACACAATGATAACACCCCTAGCCTCGCCACCCGCCGTCGAAATCCTGACCATCCAGCCCGTCGGAGATCGCTGGCGCATCACCTCAAGCGACGGCCTGTTCGAAGGCGTCTTCACCGACGCCAAAAGCGCGGTCCGATGCGCCAGAGCGGAGGCCGAGGCGCACCCAGGCCATGTCCTGATGTTGGCCGAACCCGCCTGATCGCCTCAGATCAAGAAAAAGGCCGGAGCGAGATCGCTCCGGCCTTCGTCATGTTAGCGTCTGTCGCCGATTCAGGCGGCGCCGTCGGCCTTCTTCTTGGAGGCTTCCGAATAGATCAGCAGGGGCTGGGCCTTGCCGTCGATGACCTCGGCGTTGACCACCACCTCTTCGACGCCTTCGAAGGTCGGCAGTTCGAACATGGTCTCCAGCAGAATGCCTTCCAGGATCGAGCGCAGGCCGCGTGCCCCGGTCTTGCGGGTGATGGCCTTCTTGGCGACGGCGATCAGCGCGTCGTCGGTGAAGGTCAGTTCGACATTCTCCATCTCGAACAGACGCTTGTACTGTTTGACCAGGGCGTTCTTCGGCTCGGTCAGAATCGTGACCAGCGCCGTCTCGTCCAGGTCTTCCAGCGTCGCCAGCACAGGCAGGCGGCCGATGAACTCGGGGATCAGACCGAACCGCATCAGGTCGTCAGGCTCGACACCTTTCAGGATATCGCCCGTGCGGCGTTCGTCGATCTCCTTGACCTTGGCGCCGAAGCCGATCGAGGCGCCCGCGCCACGTGCGGAAATCACCTTCTCCAGGCCGGCGAAGGCGCCGCCGACGATGAACAGGATGTTAGCGGTGTCGACCTGCAGGAACTCTTGCTGCGGATGCTTGCGACCGCCTTGCGGCGGCACGGAGGCGACCGTGCCTTCCATGATCTTCAGCAGGGCCTGTTGTACGCCTTCGCCCGACACATCGCGCGTGATCGACGGGTTGTCCGACTTGCGCGAGATCTTGTCGATTTCGTCGATGTAGACGATGCCGCGCTGGGCCCGCTCGACATTATAGTCTGACGCCTGAAGCAGCTTCAGGATGATGTTCTCGACATCCTCGCCCACATAACCGGCCTCGGTCAGGGTCGTGGCGTCGGCCATGGTGAAAGGCACGTCGATGATGCGCGCCAGCGTCTGGGCCAGCAGCGTCTTGCCCGAACCCGTCGGCCCGATCAGCATGATGTTCGACTTGGCCAGTTCGACGTCGTTGTTCTTCGTCGCGTGGTTCAGGCGCTTGTAGTGGTTGTGGACGGCGACCGAGAGCACCTTCTTGGCGTGCGCCTGGCCGATGACATAGTCGTCCAGCACGTCGCGGATTTCCTTGGGCGTGGGCACGCCATCGGTCGTCTTCTTGAAGCCGATCTTGTGCTCTTCGCGGATGATGTCCATGCACAGTTCGACGCATTCATCGCAGATGAAGACGGTCGGGCCCGCGATGAGCTTGCGGACCTCGTGCTGGCTCTTTCCGCAGAACGAGCAGTAGAGGGTGCTTTTGGCGTCGGTGCCGGCTGCTTTGGTCATAGACCCTTATCTCACTCCCGCGGGGCGGACCGAAATGGCCCGAAACGCGCTTCCCTCACATTGATTCCAGCACTCTGGATGCGAAGGTCTTCAAAAAATGACAATCACCCATCACACGTTCCGGAACAACCCCGAAGGCGGCAAGGGATTGTTGCAGTGCGTGGACGGATCAGTGTCGACGGGGATCAAGGCGAATGTCTGACATGGGTATTGTGCAGGATTTACGCCAGTCCACGGCAAATGGACGTGTCATCGTCGCTTTCGATTTCGATGGCACGCTGACGATTCGCGACAGCTTCACCGAGTTCCTGCGCTGGCGCGCTGGTCCGGGCGCTTGGGCGCTGGGACTGGTCAAGCTCGCTCCGGCGCTGGCCGCCTACGCCAAGGATCGCGACCGGGGACGGATCAAGGCGGCCTCCGTAAAGGAGTTCCTGCTTGGCGTGAGCCGCCAGACACTGGAAGCGGAAGCCGCAGCCTTCGCCGAAGAGATCTGGCCCCGCTTCATGCGCCCCGATGCGCTTGAGGTGTGGAACGACTGGGGCCAACGCGGCGCGCATCGCGTCATCGTGACCGCGTCGCCCACGACGACCGTCGCGCCATTCGCCCGAAAGCTGGGGGCCGAGGCCCTGCTGGGCACCGAGTTCGTCTTCGACGCCGATGACCGGATAACCGGCGACTTCGCCGGTCCGAATTGTCGAGGTCAGGAAAAGGTGCGGCGGCTGAAGGCGGCCTATGGCGAAGACATGACCCTGACGGCCGCCTATGGCGACACCTCGGGCGATACCGAAATGCTGGCGATGGCCCAGCAGCCGGGCTTCCGGGTCTTCCGTCAGAAGCCTTAAGGCTCAGTTCCCGTCGGCGTCCACGTCGAACACCATCGCCTTGCCGCGTGACGTCGGGTCCCAGCCCGCCTCGATCGCCGAGGCGACGGCGGTGCGGACAGCGTCGACGTTGACGCGCTGCTTTTCAACATCCGGCCGGCCGTTGGGCCGAAGCGGCGGCGGAAACTGCACGATGGCCTCACGCTTGAAGTCCGCGTGGCGAAGAGAGACGGCCATGCCCTCCCAGACGTTGCCGCCCTTGGGCTGGGGCTGGCGACGAAGCTCCCAGACGTAGCTTTCGCCATCGACATCGACCGTGCCGCTTTGATCTCGTGTGAACTGCATGACGGTTCCGATAGCACAAAATGAAAAGGGCGCGCCGCAACGGGCGCGCCCTTTCTCCTCTCGACGGCCGTCTTAGTTGCCGGGCGTCTTCACGCCGTCGGCGTCGGCCTGTTCGCGGCGATCATAGACGTGGTCCACGATGCCCCAGGCCTTGGCTTCCTCGGCCGACATGAAGTGGTCGCGGTCCAGCGTCTTCTCGACCTCCTCATACGTCCGGCCGGTGTGATGGACGTAAATCTCGTTCAGACGACGCTTGGTGTAACGGATGTCGGCGGCATGCAGTTCGATGTCCGACGCCTGACCCCGGAACCCGCCCGAGGGCTGGTGCACCATGACTCGCGCATTCGGCAGGGCGATACGTTGGCCAGCGGCGCCCGCCGTCAGGATCAGCGAGCCGGCCGAGGCCGCCATACCCATGACCACAGTCGAAACCGGGCTCTTGATGTATTGCATCGTATCGTAGATCGCCAGCGCCGAGGTCACCTGACCGCCGGGGCTGTTGATATACATACTGATTTCCTTCTTCGGGTTCTCCGATTCAAGGAACAGCAGCTGGGCGCAGATCAGCGACGCCATACCGTCCTCAAATGGTCCCGTCAGGAAGATGATCCGCTCGCGCAGCAGACGCGAGAAGATGTCGAAAGAGCGCTCGCCGCGGCTGGATTGCTCCACCACCATCGGCACGAGGTTCATGTTCATCAGTTCGATCGGATCGCGCATTTAGCCTTCTCGGATGCAATGGCGACGATTCAGCGTCGTCAGCCGGTTATGCTGCATATCGCGTTCGATGACACCCTATGCAAGGCGCTGGATGGATCACGGCTGATCGTCTTGCGCCTGTTGTCTCGTGTCGCGTTCACCAACCATACCGCGGACAATGTCTCTGGCCTGTTGTGACGGACGCGCCCTGTCGCGACTGGCGGTGTAAAGAGACGCCAAATAGTCCCTGTCCCACTGCGTCATCCCAGTCGGCTTATCGGTTGCAGAAAACAGGTTCAACACGCTGTCGTAGTCGTGCGTGTCCGCGTCGGCCTGAACCTGAGCCAACGCCACCATCGCCACATAGTCGCTCAGCGCGCCGAAGTTGATTTGCCCAGTCTTGCTCACATCCACGATGATCATGACGCGAGCCAGATCATCTCGAATATTGGATCGAAGACGCGACGCAGATCGAACCGCGATGACTGGCGGCTCTTCACCGTCAATGTGGACCGCGACATCGCCCGTGTCTGCGCTCACCGGCAAACTGACGTGCCACCACCGCACGGGCGCATCCGTATTCTTGAACCGATCAAGCGCAGCCTGCCCCATATCCGTATTGCTGCGAGAAGGTCGGAAACCGCTCGGATTGTCGTTAACCAATGTGGTTGCAAGCTCGCGTCCGTTCGCGGCCGCGATGATCATGATGTCCGGGCGGCATCCAGGCGCTTCGATATCCAGCCCGACATTCACCGCCGCGGTCGCGATCCTGTCGATCATGAACTGGGCATAGCGTCCGCTCATGTTGGCGACGCCGACGCAGATGGATCGGTCCCAGCGCGCAAGCCCACGGCCTTGAGGCGGCGCGGCCACTTCGTCGAGGAAGGATTGAACCTGCGGTTCAAGACGCCGCGCCCTGACCTCCACATCTCCCACTTCCGCCACGGGAGATTGTTGCGGCGTTGCATCCTGACGCGCCTCAGCCCCAGCCAAGGCCGCCGTCGCCGCGAGAGAGATCAGTGCTGCAAACAGGCTCATTGCGGTCGTTTCTCGGCGATCGGAAAATAAAAAAGGGCCCGCGCATAGCGGGCCCTTTCAAACTAGTGGCGCAACTTCCAGAACAAAAGTTACGCTTCTGTAAGTGAAACTTACGCCTCGTCTTCTTCCTTCAGCAGCTCTTCCTTCGTGATCGGCTTGTCGGTCACGTCGGCGACACCCACGATCAGGTCGACGACCTTCTCTTCGTAGATCGGCGCGCGCATCTGGGCGGCGGCGTTGGGGTTCTGGCGGTAGAAGTTCAGGACGGCCTGTTCCTGGCCCGGATAGTTGCGGGCTTCCTGCAGGATGGCGGCGTTCAGTTCCTGGTCGGTGACCTGGACGTTGTTGGCGCGACCGATTTCGGCCAGCACCAGGCCCAGACGAACGCGGCGTTCGGCGATCTTGCGGTATTCAGCCTTCAGATCTTCATCCGACTTGGCGGCGTCTTCTTCCGGCAGACGACCAGCGGTCTTGTCGGCCTCGACCTGCTGCCAGATGCCGTCGAACTCGGCGTCCACCATCTTCGGCGGCAGCGGGAAGTCGTGAGCCTCGTCCAGCTGGTCCAGCAGGGCGCGCTTCAGCTTGAAACGGGCCGCGCCGGCGTACTGCTGGTCCAGGTTGGACTTCAGCAGTTCCTTCAGCTTGTCCAGCGACTCCAGACCGATGCGGGTGGCGAAATCGTCGTCGATCTTGGATTCGGCTTCCGCCTTGATGGCCTTCACCTTGATGTCGAAGGTGGCCTTCTTGCCGGCCAGATGGGCGGCTTGATAGTTCTCGGGGAAGGTGACCTCGATGGTCTTCTCTTCGCCGACCTTGGCGCCCGTCAGTTGCTCTTCGAAACCGGGGATGAAGCGGCCCGAGCCGATCACCAGGTCCGCGTCCTCGGCGGCGCCGCCTTCGAAGGGCTCGCCGTCCAGCTTGCCCAGGAAGTCGATCGTCAGCTGGTCGCCCTCGGCGGCCTTGACGGTCTTGCCCTTCTTGTCTTCGTAGGTCTTGGCCTGACCGGCCAGTTCCGTCAGGGCCTCGTCCAGATCGGCGTCAGACGCTTCATAGGTCGGGCGCTCCAGCTTCAGGGTCTTGGGATCGACCGGCTCGAAGTCCGGCATGATTTCCAGCGACATTTCATAGGCCAGGTCTTCCTGACCGGCGATGACCTTGTCCATGTCCGAGGTCAGCTTCATCTCGGCCGGCGCGGCGGGACGGATCTTGGCCTCGTCGAGCGCCTTCTGGCTGGTTTCGTTCAGCTCGGCGTTGATGATCTCGCCCATGAACTCACGGCCGAAGGTCTTCTTGACGTGGGCGACCGGCACCTTGCCCGGACGGAAGCCCTTCAGCTTCACCTGCGGGGCGACTTCCTTGACGCGGGCTTCGAGCTTTTCATTCAGCTCCGCGACGGGAATGGTGACCGCGATCACGCGGCTGAGGCCTTCGTTCGACTTTTCGACGACTTGCATGGTCGGGATTCTGACGCTCTGGGGCGCATGAGCCATCGAGACGGCCGGCGCGGAATGGATAAAGCAAGAAGGCCGCCCCGTGTGGAGCGGCGCCTCGAAGCCCGCCCTTATGTCGAGAAGGGCCCGAAAGGTCAACGCGGGCGTAGTCAGAGCCGGTGGTTTCGCGGCCTTTGCGTGGCTATGTTGACCAAATGAGCCAACCCGCCTCCCCCATCGGCGTCTTCGTCACGCCCGTCACCCCGCTTCAACAGAACTGCACGACCGTCTGGTGCACCGCCACCAACAAGGCCGCCGTGATCGATCCCGGCGGTTCAATCGATGCGGTCCTGGGCGAGGTTGCGCGACGCGGCCTGACGCTGGATCAGATCTGGATCACCCACGGCCATCTGGATCACGCGGGCGGCGCGGCCGAAATGCAGGAGAAGACCGGCGCCCAGATCACCGGCCCTCAGAAGGCCGACCAGTTCTGGATCGACCGAATCGTGGAGAGCGGCCGGATGTACGGCCTGCCCGACGCCCGCCCCTTCACGCCCGACCGCTGGCTGGAGGATGGCGACACGGTATCGTTGGGGGAAACGATCTGGGAGGTGCGTCACTGCCCCGGCCATACGCCCGGGCACGTCATCTTCTTCAATCGCGCGGCGCGATTCGCTCAGGTCGGCGACGTTCTGTTCAAGGGTTCGGTCGGTCGCACCGACTTCCCGATGAGCGATCCGCCCGCACTGATCCGCTCCGTGATCGAAAAGCTTTGGCCGCTGGGCGACGACGTCACCTTTGTGCCGGGCCACGGGCCGATCTCCACCTTTGGTGAAGAGCGACGGACCAATCCGTTCGTGTCTGACGCCGCAATGCGACAGGCCCCGATCCAGCGTGAGCCGTCGGGGCCTGCCTGAGCCTGCTGATCGCGTGGTTTATCGGCGCAGGATCATGCCGATGATGACGCCGATGCCCAGTGCATAGAGCGTCGCCTTCATCGGATTGTCCTGAATGTCTTCCTGCACGCGATGAACGCGTCCGGAAATCTTCTCACGCACCAGGCCCGCATCTTCTCTGACGGCCTGACGGACTGAAGTGGTCTTGCCAAAGCTGCGGCCCTCGCCTTGGGCGAGAATTGCGTCGGCCTGTCGGTCCAGACGTTGGGTCAGATCATCGTCCTCCAGGACGATGTCGTCGGGTGATGTCGCGCCTATCGGGGTGTTGGTCATCTCGATCTCCGTGGTTCGCTGAACAAACCGGTGTTGCGACTCATGGTTCCTTTTTGAACGCGGGCGATCAGGGTGCGTTGGTTGATCGCACAAGGAGCCGCTCATGACCTATATCGAACCCACTCCGACCACGCCGCAACCCGAGATCCAGCCTGAGCCGGCGCAGCAGCCGGAAATACAGCCTTCAGACACGCCCGATGAAGTTCCGCCGATGGAACCGGATGTTGGCGGCGAAGGTGATTCGCGACCTTACGGTGCTGGGTAAAGTCAAACTCACGAGCCCTTGAGGATCGTGACAGTAAAACGGAGTTCCCGACGGAACCGTCACCGAGTCACTGGGTTCACTTCAGCAAGCGCAACGGCAGCACTGAAAGGAACACGATGGACAGCCAACCCACACGCCCCTCTGGCGTTTCCAAGCGAGGTTTCGCCTCCATGGATCCCGAACGTCAGCGCGAAATCGCGCGCAAAGGGGGCGCAAGCGTCCCCAGCGAAAAACGCAGCTTCTCCCAAGACCGCAGCCTCGCCGCGCAGGCCGGCCGCAAGGGTGGCGAGGCGTCGCACGGAACCAAGAAAGATGCGGACGCAGCCGACGGGCAATAGTCGGCAAGACTAGATACAAACAGGGCGGCCCATCGATCGATGCGCCGCCCTTTTTCTTGTCCGCGATCAGCCGCGCACTCGGCTCAGGCGCGAAGGACCGCCAAGGCCACGCTCGGCGCCGGAGAGGTATCGACGCGGACGACCGTCCAGCCGGAGGCGGCCGCCATGGCCTGAATCGATTCAGGCGTGAACTTGCGCGAGCTTTCGGTGTGGATCGTCTCGCCGGTCATGAAGCGGAATGTCCGCTCTTCGATGTGCGCGGTGGTCGGCGCAATCGCTTGCAGATGCATTTCCATGCGCGAGGCGTCCGGGTTCCACACGGCGCGGTGAACAAAAGCGTCCACGTCGAAATCAGCATCCAGTTCGTGGTTGGCGCGGATCAGAACATTGCGATTGAAGGCCGCCGTCACGCCCTGGCTGTCGTCATAGGCGGCGACCAGGATCGCAGGGTCTTTGACCAGATCGACGCCCAGAATGAACAACGCCCCCTCGCCCAGCATCCGACGCGCCGCGGCCAGGAATGCTTCGGCCTCGTCCGGTTGCAGGTTGCCGATGGTCGAGCCGGGGAAGAAGCCGATCCGCCGTCCCGACGGCAGGTCATCGGGCAGCGGCGCCAAATGCTCGAAGTCCCCCAGAACCGGCTGCACGCGCAGCGTCGGATAGTCGGCGCGGACGCGAATGGCGGCGTCCATCAAGGCGCTCTCGCTGATGTCGAGGGGAACGTAGGCGCCGAGGTCCGTGGCGGCGTCCAACAAAATCCGCGTCTTCTCGCTGGCGCCGGATCCGAACTCGACCAGCACCGCGTCGGGGCCAAAGTCGGCCGTCAACTCTGCTGCGCGATCGCGCAACAGCGCCATTTCCTGCCGGGTCGGATAGTATTCGGGCAGCACGGTGATGTCTTCGAACAGACGTGACCCGTCCGCGTCATAGAACCACTTCGGCGGCACGGCCTTTTGCGCGCGCGACAGCCCTTCGATCATATCCTTTCGAAAGGCGGCGGTTTGGGCGTCGTCCGCGGCGGCGTCTCGCGCCACGGTCCGATCTTCAGCCAGTCTCAAACCCATGAAGGCCCACCTCTGTTGGGGATAGAAGAAGTTGCGATAGGTGATGCGGTCATGACCCGGCGGCGTGGCGAATGATCCGCCCCGCAGCACCATCTGATTGGCCATGAACTTGCCGTTGTATTCGGCGGCGGTGCCCGGCGTCGGCTGGAAGCCGGGATAGGGCGCATAGGCGCTGGACGTCCACTGCCACACTTCGCCAGCCAGGTTCGAGAACGCATTAGGCGAAGAGACGGCGGCATATTCCCATTCCGCCTCGGACGGCAGACGCTTGCCCGCCCAGCGGGCGTAGGCGTCAGCCTCATAAAAGCTAATGTGGCGAACCGGCGCGGCAGGATCCACAGGTGTACGCCCCGTCAGACCCGTCACGGTCCAGTCGCCATCTTCCAGACGCCAGTACAGCGGCGCGGTCCAGCCCTCAGCCTTGACTGTCGCCCAGCCGTCCGACAGCCACAGGTCGGAACGCGAATAGCCGCCATCCTGGATGAAGGCGATCCACTCGCCGTTCGTCACCAGATCCGCAGCCAGAGCGAACGGCTCCAGCCAGACACGGTGCGCAGGCCCCTCATTGTCGAAGGCGAAGCCCGATTGGTCATGGCCGATCGTCACCAGACCGCCGTCGAACGCCACCGTTCCACCGCGTCTGATCTGGAGCGTCTCGACTCTGGGCTCGATCTCATAGGCGGCGGGGTCGAGCGGAGAGCGCGACAACAGGTTCAGCATGTCCATCAGGAAAAGCTCCTGATGCTGCTGGTCGTGGTGCAAACCCAGCTCGAAAAGATAGCGTTGATGGCCGCTGGTCTCGCCCTGCGCCAGCCAGGCGATCATGCGGCGGTCGATCTCTCGGCGATAGGCCAGGACCTCATCGACGGAGGGGCGAGTCATCAGCGCGCGCTGGTCCCGCCTGACCCGCTCGCCCAAAGCCTCATAGTAGGAGTTGAACAGCTGCTGAAAACGCGGATCGACGGGCTGGTATCCGGGATCGGACGACAGGATCATCGCCTCGAAAAACCAGCTGGTGTGCGCCAGATGCCATTTCCCTGGGCTGCAATCCGCCATCGACTGAGCTGACAGATCCTCGGCAGACAAACCTTCAGCCAGAGCGATCATGCGCGCGCGAACGGACTTAAACCGCGCCACGTCTGACGCAACCCGCGGGTCGGGCTCGGAGCGCGCATTCATGTCAGCTGTCCCGTCCGACACCAGCCCCAGCGCCTTGTCAGTGCCGAACAAACGCACCAACAAGGCCAAGGTTCCCAAGCACTTGGCGTTCGGGATCACACATCAGCGCATCGGGCGGCCGCCATGTTTGGCGTATTCCAACCGCGCGATGGTGCGATTATGGACCTCGTCCGGGCCGTCGGCGATGCGCAAGGTGCGGACACCCGCGTAAAGCTCAGCTAGGGGCGTGTCGCCCGAGACTCCGGCGCCGCCGAACGCCTGAATGGCGTCGTCGATGATCTGCAAAGCCATCTTCGGCGCGGCGACTTTGATCTGGGCGATCTCGGAGCGCGCGTTCTTGGCTCCCGCCTGATCCATCATCCAGGCGGCCTTCAGCACCAACAGGCGACACATCTCGATGTTGGTGCGAGCCTCCGCGACGCGCTGTTCCCAGACCGAATGCTCGGCCAACTGCTTCTTAAACGCCGTCCGGTTCAGCAGCCGCGTCACCATCAGTTCCAGCGCCCGCTCGGCCGCACCGATCGTGCGCATGCAGTGGTGAATACGGCCCGGGCCAAGCCGCCCCTGAGCGATCTCGAAGCCCCTGCCCTCGCCCGCGATCAGGTTCTCGACCGGCACGCGGACGTTCTCCAGCACGACCTCGGCATGGCCGATCGGCTTTTCATCATAGCCGAATACCGACAGCATCCGCTCGACGCGGAAGCCAGGCGTGTCGGCCGGCACGATGATCTGCGACTGCTGGGCGTGAGATGCGGCGTCTGGATCGGTCTTGCCCATGACGATGGTCACGGCCAGGTTCGGATGGCCCATATTGGTCGACCACCATTTGCGGCCGTTGATGACATAGTGGTCGCCGTCCCGCTCGATCCGGGTCTGGATGTTGGTGGCATCGGACGAGGCGACTTCAGGCTCGGTCATCAAGAAGGCCGAACGGATTTCACCCGCCATTAGGGGCTTCAGCCAGCGCGCCTGCTGCTCGGCGTTTCCGTACATATGGAGCACCTCCATATTGCCGGTGTCGGGGGCGTTGCAGTTGAACACCTCGGCCGACCACAGATGCCGTCCCATCATCTCGGCCAGCGGCGCGTATTCCAGATTCGTCAGACCCGCTCCGTGCTCGCCGGGCAGGAACATGTTCCACAGCCCGGCTTCTTTCGCGGCCGCCTTCATCGTCTCCATGACCGGCGGCTGACGGTTCGAATCCTCGCGCACCTGGGCGAAATATTCGGCTTCGCGCGGGATGACCTGCTCGTCCAGGAAGCGACGGACGCGGGCGTGCCAATCCAGGGCGCGGTCGGAATGTTTGAAGTCCATGTCGTTTCCTCTTTTCCGTTCGCGCTTCTGTCGAGCGCTCGATACGAAAACGGCGCGGCCCCTGGTCGGGAGCCGCGCCGCCATAACTGGTCGTTCAGACCGGCATCAGCGCTTCAGCAGCGGCGCCAGCTTCTGGGCGATCATCATGTCGCCGGCGATCTTCAGCTTGCCCTGCATGAAGGCCATCATCGGGTCCAGCTTGCCTTCCGACAGCGCCATGAAGTCATCCCACTTCATCGAGACGGTGGCGTCGGCGGGCTTGTCCTCGTTCGTCACCGTGTTCGGCGTCGAGGCGCCGTCGATGAAGATCTTGCCCTCGTCGCCGAGGTCGAGCTTGACGGTCTTGCCAAGGCCGGAGTTGTCGCCGACGGCGCCGCGGATGTGTTCGGTGACTTGTGCGAGATCGGGCATTGGGGGCGTCTCCCTGTTGGACGTTGTGAACTACGGGTTAGCCCGCATCGGCGGGGGCGCCAAGATCACGTCGGGGAAAGGACTGATCACTTCTCCGGATCGCCGTCGCGGAACCGCCATTTCATCACCAGCACGCCCGACGCCATCACCAGGGCGCAGGCGTTGGCGACCGTGACAGGCCAGGCCTGCGTCATGACGCCATAGACGACCCACAGCACGAAGCAGGTCACCGTCAGGGAGTAGGTCTTCAAGCTGACCGACGACGCGTCGCGCTCCTTCCAGATCTTGACCGCCTGAGGCGCGAAGCTGGTGATCGAGCAGATCGCAGCCGCTGAGCCGACGATATTGGCGATCAGGTCGCTCATGCCGCGATCGTCGACATGACGTTGAGGCTAAATCTGCACATGCCGCACTCTCGGCAGCCGCCCCAATGAATGTCAGCGTCGAACGCCAGGCGGCGGCCGTCTGGCCTGGGTCACCTGTTCGAAGGCGTAACCCAGCGAAAGGATGCGCGCATCGTCCCACTTCCCGCCGAGGAAGCTGATTCCCACCGGCATTCCCCGATCAAAGCCCATCGGCACGGTCAGGTGCGGATAGCCGGCGACGGCGGCCAGCTGGCTGGCCGATCCCTGCATCTCGTCGTCGTCCTTGGGATCGTTGGTCCAGGCGCGCGACGTGGTGGGCGCGATCAGGGCGATCACGCCATTGTCCCTCATCAATCGATCGATGCCCTCTGGCCCCGCCAGTCTGAGCGAGGTCGCGCGCGCCTCCAAATAGTCGGCGTCGGTCAAATCGCCCATCGTCTGGGCGCGCTCGAAGATGTCCTGACCGAACAGCACCGTCTCGCGCGGTTCGGCGGCGTTGAAGGCGATGACGTCGGCCAGTGTGCGGGTGCGGACTTGCTGCGGGTCGGTCGAGGCCAGATAGGCGTTCAGATCGTGCTTCAGCTCATAGAGCAGCACCTTGAACTCAGCCGCGCCTATGACCCGGCCATCCGGGCCCTCGGGCAGGTCGACCAGAACGGCGCCGGCATCGCGCAGGGCCTTCAGGTTCTGCTCGAACACCGCCTGGGTTTGGGGCGAGTAGCCTTTCAGGAACCGCATCACCCCGATCCGCGCACCACGCAGCGCGTTGGCGTCCAGCCCGGCGGCGTAGTCGACCTTGCGCGCATCGGCCTCGACCGTCGCCGGATCGGCCGGATCGGTCCCGGCGATGACCGTCAGCACCCTGGCCGCATCCCTGACGGTCGTCGCCATCGGCCCGGCCGTGTCCTGCGAATGGCTGATCGGCACAATGTGGGTGCGCGAGACCAGGCCAACGGTCGGTTTGAACCCGACCACGCCGTTGACCGACGCCGGGCAGGTGATCGACCCGTCCGTCTCCGTGCCGATGGCGACGGGCGTCAGCCCCAGCGCCACCGCCGCCCCGCTGCCGGACGATGATCCGCACGGTGTGCGCGCAGGATCATAGGGGTTCAGCGTCTGGCCGCCGACGGCGCTCCAGCCGCTGATCGAGTCCGACGAGCGGATATTGGCCCACTCCGACAGGTTGGTCTTGCCGACGATCACGACCCCGGCGGCGCGCAGTCGCCCGACCAGCGGCGCGTCCCGTCCCGGCGCATTGTTCGCCAGCGCCAACGATCCGGCGGTGGTCGGCATGTCCGCCGTCTCGATATTGTCCTTCAGCAGGATCGGCATGCCGGAAATCGCCGACACGCCCCGGCTGGGTGATGTCGCGGTCCAGACCAAGACCGAATGGGCGCTGTCGTTGGCCCGTACCGCCGCGACTACGGCGGATGCAGCCGGATAGGCGCCCTGCCCGGTCGCGCAGCCCGCAAGGGCCAGCGCGACCGCAGCCGCCAGAATCAGTCGGCCTTGGGTTCGGCTCGCTTGCCGATCGTGCGGTCCAGGAAGTCGAGATAGGTGCGCCATTGTTGCAGTTGCCTCGGGTCGCCGCGGACACCGTGCCGCTGGCCGGGATAGAGCATCATCTCGAACGGCACGCTCTTGGCCTGCAAGGCGTCGATGACGCGCGTCGCATTGCCGAAGATGACGTTGTCGTCGGCCATGCCGTGCAGCAGCAGCAGCCGCCCCGTCATGTCATCCAGTCGCGGCAGGACGTCGGTGGCGGCATAGCCTTCCGGATTGGCCTGGGGCGTGGACATGTACCGTTCGGTATAGTGGGTGTCGTACAGGCTCCACTCCGTCGGTGCCGCGCCCGCCAGGGCCGAGGCCAGGCCGGCGTCCTTGTCCGTCAGTGTCAGCAGGCTGAGGAAGCCGCCGAAGCTCCAGCCCATCACCGCGATATGGCCGGCATCGACGTAAGGCAGGGTCTTCAGCCATTGCGCGGCCTGAGTCTGATCCTCGACGGCCGGAATGCCCAGACGGCGATAGATGCTGGTCTCGAACGCCTGCGACCGGTCACCCTCGCCGCGATTGTCGACGCGGAAGACGATGTAGCCCGCCTCGGTCAGCAGTTGGTTGGTCAGCGGCTGCCAGCTCTTCTGCACGCCTGCCCCGGTGCCGGGGCCGCCATAGACCTGCATCACCACCGGATACTTCTTGGACGGATCGAAGTCCGGCGGCGTGGTCATGCGCCACACCAGGGTCTGACCATGGCTCTGCATCGTGCCGAACTCGGGCGTGCGCAGGCGCGAGACGTAAGGGGCGAACGGATGGCTGGCGTCGAGCTTGTTCTCTTCGATCCAGCGTACGCGCGTGCCGTCGATGCGGTACAGCGCCGACTGCGTCGGGGTCGCCGGGTCCGAATAGTTGCCGACATAGGCCGTCGCCGGCCCGTTAACCGACACCGTCCACCAGCCGCCGCCCGGCGTCACCGCGACCGGATCGACCGTGCGGTTCAGGTTGGCGCGGAACATCTGCTGCTCGATCGGCAGCTCCTTGCCGTCGCGCATCGAGGCGGTGAAATAGACATCGCCGGTCTGTTCGTTGACGCCGTCCAGATGTTTGACCGGATAGTCGCCGCGCGTGATGGCCCGTAGGCGACGCCCGTTGCGGTCGTACAGATACAGGTGCCGCCAGCCCGAATCCTCATTGGACCAGATGAACCGGCCGTCAGACAGGACGCGGAAGTCGTCGTTCAGATCGACCCAGGCCTGCGCCTTCTGGCTCAGGATCACGCGTGATGCGCCGGTCGTCGGATCGACGCTCAGCAGGTCCAGTGTCTTCTGGTCGCGCGACTGACGCTGGACATACAGGGTCTTGCCGTCGCCGGACCAGTTCACCCGCGCCAGATAGATGTCGGTGTTGGATCCCAGGTCCACCTTGACCCGTCCCCCGCCCTGCAGGTCGCGCACATACAGTTCGACCACCGCATTGGGCCGGCCCGCGCGCGGATAGCGTTGCTCCACCATCGTCGCGCCGCCGCCGGTGATCTCGAAGCGCGGCACGATGTCGACCGGGCTCTCGTCCACGCGCGTCAACGCGATGTAGCGCTCGTCGGGGCTCCACCAGTAGCCGGTGTCGCGATCCATCTCCTCCTGGGCGATGAACTCGGCCGTGGCCCAGGTGATCAGGCCCGCGCCGTCGTCGGTGATCGGCGTCTCCTTGCCGCTCGCCAGATCATAGACGACCAGATTCTGATCGCGGACATAGGAGACATAGCTGCCCTTGGGCGACACCTTGGCGTCGATCTCGTCGGCGGGCGTCTCGGTCAGGCGGCGCACCTTGCCGTCCGCCCGGTTCGCCAGGAAGATGTCGCCTTCCAGCGGCGCCAGGATGTAGCGGCCCTGCTGGTCCCACGAATATTCGACCACGCCGCGCGCGCTGATCCGCATCCGCTCGCGTCGAGCCTTTTCAGCCTCCGACAGTTCGCCGGCGTCGGGCACCAGCGCCCGTGCATCGATCAGCTTGTAGGGTTCGCCCTCGCCCGTCGGCGCGGCCCACAGGTCCTGTACGTCCACATTGTCCTCGCGCGAACGCAGGAAGGCGACCAGCTGCCCATCGGGCGACAGGCTGACCCCCTTGGCCACCGGCCCGTTCAGGCTGGGGCTGGAAAACACCCGCTCGGGCGTCAGAATGTTGGAGGGCGTCTCCTGCGCAAGCGCCGAGCTGGCGGACAGGAGGATGGTCGAGGCGAGAAGAAGGGTGCGCATGGGTCGGGACGCTAGCGGTGCTTCTGCAAGCCGTCACGAGGAAATGTCGACGCCGAGTGAAAGGCTTGTCCTTCCCTGCGAGGGGTTCTCAGATTAGAGAGACGCACAATGACAGACGCCGCCCTCTCCCCCGCCCCCGTGAAAGCCAGTCCGTTTAACGAGCTGGAGGTTCTATGGGTGCGCCACTGGACCGACAGCCTGTTCAGCTTCGGCGTCAAACGACCCGAGGATTTCCGCTTCCGCTCGGGCGAATTCGTGATGATCGGCTTGCCGGGCGAGGATGGCGGTAAGCCTGTCCTGCGCGCCTATTCCATCGCCAGCCCGTGCTGGGCCGAGGAACTGGAGTTCTTCTCGATCAAGGTCGCCGACGGCCCGCTGACCTCGCGCCTGCAGAAGATCCAGCCCGGCGACACCGTCCTGATGGGCAAGAAGCCGACCGGCACCCTGGTGCTGGACGCCCTGACCGGCGGCGAGCGTCTGTTCCTGATCGGCACCGGCACGGGTCTGGCGCCCTGGCTCAGCGTCGCGCGCGACCCAGAGACCTACTCCCGCTTCGGCCATGTCTATGTGATCCACACGGTCCGCAGCGTCGCCGACCTCGCCTATCGCGACTTCTTCACCCGCGAGATCCACGACGATCCGTTGATCGGCGACGAAGCCAAGGCCCAGCTGACCTACTACCCCACCGTCACCCGTGAGGACTTCGAGACGCCCGGCCGCATCACCGACCGCATCAAGTCCGGCGACTTCTTCCGCGACCTGGGCCTGGCCGAAGGGTTCGACCCCGCCCGCGACCGCGCCATGCTGTGCGGCTCCATGGCCATGATCAAGGAAGCCGGCGAACTGCTGGAGACCTATGGCCTGAAGGAAGGCTCCAATGCCGAACCGGCGGACTACGTGCTGGAGCGAGCCTTCGTCGGCTGACGACTTGGCTTGGGCGGCCTGACCCGCTAACCCCACGCCCATGTCAAAGCCTGCTCTTGTCGCCGTCGATGCGCGCGTCGATCCCGCCGAATGCCAGTCGATGGCCGAGGTCCGCCAGGGCGTCGATGCCCTGGACCGCGCCCTGGTCGCCCTGCTGGCCGAGCGCCAGCGCTACATGGACGCCGCCGCCCGCATCAAACCCGACCGCGACGCCGTCTTCGACCAGGCCCGCATCGACGACGTGGTCGCCAAGGTTCTGGTCTCGGCCGAAGCCCACGATCTGTCGCCCGACATCGCCGAACCCGTCTGGCGCCTGCTGATTGACCGCTGCATCGCCCATGAGTTCGCCACCTATGACCGGACTCGCAGCTAAGACGGCGTACGCCTGCCATCTTACTTGCGTAGGAAGTTCGACCTGATTTCAAGACCTTGAGTCGCGGCAGCGTCAATCGACCTGCCGCTCTTTCAGGGCGCCGTATAATGGGCGTCCGGTCTTTGACACAGCGACGCGCCTCGCCTGCCGAAATTGCACTTTCTTGTATTTTGCACGCGTTTTCGGAGTGCAGTGCAATTTCATCCGCTTCGCGTCAGCCCTTGAGACCGCGCAGCATCAGTTCGTGCCGATAGGCCGCGACATCGGCCATCGCCGCTTGCAGAGCATCGCGCACCCGCTCGACCGCCGGCGCGGCCAGCTTTTGGTCCACCGCTTCCGCCTCGGCGCAGATCGCCGCCAAGTCGCGCGCGCCGATGCCCGCCGCCGCGCCTCGGATCGTATGAACCCCGTCGCGCCAGCCCTCGACCTTGGGATCCAGCATGACGGACCACAGGCCGGCCTGATTGACGAACAGGCCCAACACCTCCTCGTTGATGGCGTCGTCCCCGCCCGTCATGCCGTTCAGCACACCGAAATCGACGGCGCCCGTCAGATCGCGCAGCGCCATCAGGCCGCCGTCTCCTCGCCCTTGGCGAGACGGGAGTTTCTGGACGACCACAGCAGATAAATCGCCACACCGACCACGTTCCAGACCACGAAGCCGATCTGCGTCACCGGCTTCAGGCTCAGGAAGAAGACCAAGCAGCCGATCACGCTGACCGCTCCAACGACCGGCCACAGCGGCGCCTTGAACACCCGTTTGCGACCCGGCTCGCGGATGCGCAGCACGATCAGGCAAACACCGACCGAGCAGAAGGCCGCCAGCGTCCCGGCGTTAGCCAGCGACGCCAGTTCGTCCAGCGGCAGCAGCCCCGCCAGAATCGCCACCACAATGGCGGTGAACACCGTCACCACCGCCGGCACGCCTCGGCTCGACACCTTGGCCAGGCGGCGCGGCAATAGGCCGTCGCGCGCCATGCCCAAGAAGATGCGGCTCTGGCCGAACAGGAAGGCCAGCAGGACGGTCGGAAGCGCGATCACCGCTGCGGCGGCGATCCACTGGGCCGCCGTCCCCTGCCCCATCTGACGCAGAATCAGGGCCAGCGGCTCGGGGCTGCTGGCGAAGGTCGCGACCGGCCGCGCGCCGATGGCTGCGGCCGCGACGACCAGATATAGCGCCGTGCAGATGAGCATGGAGCCGACGATGCCGATGGCCAGGTCACGCTCAGGCTTCTTGGTTTCTTCCGCCGCCGTCGAAATGGCGTCAAAGCCGTAGAAGGCGAAGAAGATGATCGCCGCCGCCGCCATCACCCCGGTCTGGACGAAGGGCGCGCCGAATCCGTTGGGCATGAAGGGCGTGAAATGCTCGGGCTTGAACGCCGGCAGGGCGATAGCGACGAACACCACCAAGGCCGCGATCTTGATCAGGACCAGCACCGCGTTCAGCGTCGCGCTCTCCTTGGTGCCCAGCAGAAGCAGGCCCGTCACCACCCCGATGATGGCCACGGCCGGTAGGTTGATGATGCCCCCCGCATGCGGCCCGGCGACCAGCGCCGTCGGCAGATCGATCCCCAGCCCGCTCAGGAAACCGACCGCATAGCCGGACCAGCCCACCGCCACAGCGCTGACGACCAGCGAATATTCCAGGATCAGGCTCCAACCCACGATCCAGGCGATCAACTCACCCAGCACGGCATAGGAATAGGTGTAGGCGCTGCCCGCCGTCGGCATCATGGTCGACAGCTCGGCATAGGCCAGAGCCGCGCAGGCGCAGACCAGTCCCGCGAGGCCGAAGCTGATCAACACGGCCGGGCCCGCCAATCCAGCCCCCACCCCGATCAGCGTCAGGATGCCGGTGCCGACGATGGCCCCCACGCCCAGGGCCAGCAGGTGTGGCCAGCTCAACGTCGGCTTCAGCCGCGGTCCGTCGTGCGGCGCCATCATGGTGTCGATCGATCGACGACGGTTCCAGAAGGCCATGATGTTCGCTCCCCCGCCGCTTGCCGCGGCTGATTCCACGGGGACCATACTCCGTCGCAGAAAGTTTGCGAAAGCGCTTGCCAACCCCCGAACCGCTGGGTAGTAGGAGCGCCCTTCGGCGATGGCGTTGTCCCCGCCGAAGACACGACGATCGGTGTGGGTGATTAGCTCAGTCGGTAGAGCAGCTGACTCTTAATCAGCGGGTCGTAGGTTCGAACCCTACATCACCCACCATCGTCTTTCCCTAGCTTCCCAACAGCCTCTTGGATTTCGCGCGGCGTGGCTTAAATGCCGATGCCTGCCGCTGAACGGAATCCGACCTATGGCCGACTACGACTACGACCTCTTCGTCATCGGCGCCGGTTCGGGCGGGGTGCGGGCGGCGCGGCTGACGGCGCTGGACGGCAAGAAGGTCGCGGTCGCCGAGGAATATCGGGTCGGCGGCACCTGCGTCATTCGCGGCTGCGTGCCCAAGAAGTTCATGGTCATGGCGTCCGAGGTCAGCCACGCGCTCGAGATCGCCGAGGGTTACGGCTGGTCGTTCGACAACGCAAGGTTCGACTGGCCCACCTTCCTTGAAGCCAAGGACGTCGAGATCGCCCGCCTGTCCGGGATCTATGCCGCCAACCTGGGCAAGGCCGGGGTCGAACTGGTTCACGGGCGGGCGGTCCTGAAAGACGCCCATACGGTGGAGATCGTCGGCAAGGATCGCACCATCACCGCTGAGAAGATCCTGATCGCCACGGGCGGTCGCCCGTGGAAGCCGGACGAACTGCCGGGGATCGAGCACGCCATCACGTCCGAAGAAGCCTTCCACCTTCCGGAACTGCCCAAACGTATCCTGATCGCGGGCGGCGGCTATATCGCGGTGGAGTTCGCCGGCATCTTCGCGGGCCTGGGCGTCGAGACGACCCTGATCTATCGCGGCCCCAACATCCTGCGCGGCTTCGACGACGATGTGCGCGCGCACCTGGCCGGAGAGATCGAAAAGCGCGGCATCAAGGTCATTCTGGGCTGTCAGCACGAGAAGATCGAAAAGACTGACACCGGTCTGGTCAACCACCTCGAAAACGGCATGAGGCTGGAGACGGACGTCGTCATGTTCGCCACCGGCCGCATCCCTTACGTCAAGGATCTGGGATTGGAGAAGGCAGGTGTCGAGTTGAATGAGGCGGGCGCCATCAAGGTCGATCCCCATTCCAGGACGACGGCCGACAATATCTGGGCCATCGGCGACGTCACCGACCGGATGAATCTGACGCCCGTCGCCATCCGCGAAGCCGTCGCCTTCCATCAGACCGTCTATCGCGACAATCCTCAGCATTTCGACTACGAGGCCGTGGCCACCGCCGTCTTCAGTCAGCCGCCGGTCGGGGTCGTGGGCCTCAGCGAGGCGGAGGCCCGCCGCTCCTGCTCGAACGGCGTCGATGTCTATGTCACCCGGTTCCGGCCCATGAAATACGCCTTCACCGGCTCGGATGAACGGGTGCTGATGAAGCTGGTGGTCGATGCCGACAGCCAGCGCGTAGTCGGCGTTCACATCGTAGGCCCCGACAGCCCCGAGATGATCCAGCTGGCCGCCATCGCGGTGAAGGCCGGCCTGACCAAGGCGCAGTGGGACGCCACCTGCGCCGTGCACCCCACCATGGCCGAAGAGCTGGTCACGCTGAAGGAGAAGCAGTCGGGCGCGACCTCGGCCGGCTGACGCTTGCGCTCAGGGCCTGGGCCGCTCGCGGAACCGTTCGAGCAGGTCCAGCCGGGCGCTGAACGGCACGGGAGTCACGGTCGGCCCCGGGTTGACGAAGTTCATCAGCCGGGTGTCTCTCAGCGTCGTCGTGGGCCAGCGTGGCCGCCCGACGCCGTTCGGATCGCCCGAGCGCGCGAAGGCGGTCCAATAGCCCATCATCGCCTCCGACGCCTTTCGGTCCCGATCCTCGACCGGATACGGCAGGGTGTTCAACGTGCCGAACACATAGGGCCGCTCGATCGCATGGGTCGCGCCGCCATGGGGCTCCGGATTCTGCGGCGACGAGATATCGAAGCGATAGAGCCAAGCCGGATGGCCCGCCTTGGCATGCAGACGCGCCAGCATCCGGGCCGGCTCCGAAAACACCAGATCCGTGATCGCCAGCTTGTCGAACGCCTCCAGCCCGCCATAGGCCTGAACGGCGTCGGCGCGCTCGAGCCAAGTCATGTCGTCGTCGATCTGACCATAGCCGTTGCGATCCGTCGGCCGCATCCACCAGAACTCGGCGCTGTTGCTGCCGATGATGAAGGGCACCGGGGCCTGCCGCCCTGCCTTGAAGGCCGCCTCGACGGTGGACGGCACGATCCGCCCGTCGATCAGCGTCAGGTCGCCGTTGGCGAAGACCGGCGGCGGCGTCAGGAACAGATCGGCCGGCGCCGCGCGCAAATCCGCCGCCGTCCGCAGTCCCGCGCCATAGGCCCAGACCTCGCCGCGCTCCCGCGCTGAGGGCGCGCCATAGGCGCCTTTGCGGTCCAGCGGCGTCTGTAGCTCCCGCCCCAGTCCGGACTGAACGATCGCCCGATCGAACAGACCGCGCGCCGGCGGCGAGATCATCAGCCGCGTGACGATCGCCCCGCCCGCCGATTCGCCAAAGATGGTCACGTTCTCGGGGTCGCCGCCAAAGGCCGCGATATTGGCGCGCACCCATTTCAGCGCCGCCGTCACGTCCATGAGGCCGTAGTTGCCCGCAGCCTCCCCCGCCGGCCGTTCGGCCGCCAGCGCCGGATGATCGAAGAAGCCCAGCCGCCCCAGTCGATAGTTCAGCGTCACCACGACCATGCCGCGCTTGGCCAGGTTCGTTCCATCATACAGCGGCGCGGTTCCCGACCCGTTCACCAGCCCGCCGCCGTGGATCCAGATCATGACCGGCGCGGGCTGAGCCGCGCTGATCGGCCGCCAGACATTCAGGTTCAAACAGTCCTCGCTCATCGGCAAAGGACCGACGCCGGGATCGCCGTTCGGGGGCGCCTGGATGCACAGCGGACCGTAGGCCGAGGCGTCGCGCTGGCCCTGCCAGGTCGGCGCGGGACCGGGCGGTCGCCAACGCCGCTCCGCCGTCGGCGGCGCGGCATAGGGAATGTTCTTGAACGCCGCCACATCGGCATCCGCGCGTCCGTTCAGGACGCCCTGCGGAATGCGGACGGTAGGCTGGTCGGCTGCGGGCGCCATCATGAGCGAGAGGGTGGCGAAAACGCCAGCGATTGTCATGCGCGCTGATTAGCAAATTACGGCGGCGCGCCAATAATCTTACGATCACAGTTCACGACACGCGACGAGAGAACCGATTTCGATATGGCGCGTTATCGCCAAGCTGTGCGGGGTAGGCGTTGAACGAAACAGTGAAATCAAGCGACCTGACCGTCGATCTGGGCGCGGCTTTTGAAGCCTCGCCCAATCCATACGTGCTGATTACGCCTGACCTACGCATCGCCGAGGTCAACCAGGCCTATATGGATGTGACCGGAGCCAAGCGCAGCGATGTGCTGGGTCAGCCTCTCTTTGCCGCCTTTGACTCCGGCCCCGGATCCGATGCCCCTGAGAATGTTAGACAGGTCCGCGCCTCGCTTGAAAAGGCGCGAGACACACGTCAACGCGATCATCTCGCCGTGGTGCGCTTTTCGATGCCTCGAGTGCTAGCTGACGGCACCGAGGGTTTTGAGGAACGTCTGTGGAGCGCCACCCATACGCCCATCTTGAACGCCGACGGCGAAGTGGTCATGCTGCTTCAGCACACCACGGATGTGACGGACCTGGCGCCCGTCATCCGCCCGGATGAGCCGACCACCGCGCTGGACGCCATCGTCGGCGGCTCGGTCCTGCGTCGCGCCCAGTCGGTGCAGGAGGACAATCGTCGCCTCGAGACCGAGCGCAATCGTCTCGTTGAAATGTTCATGCAGGCGCCCGGCTTCGTCGCCATCCTGTCCGGGCCGGATCACCGGTTCCAGATGCATAACGACGCCTACAGCCAACTCATCGGTCACAGGGATATCGCCGGAAAGCCCGTCAGGCAGGCCCTGCCGGAACTGGAAGGCCAAGGCTTCTACGAGTTTCTCGATAGCGTCTTCGCCACAGGCGAACCCTATGAAGGCCGCGAAAGCGCGGCCCAACTGCAGCGCAAGCCCGACGGGCTGCTCGAAACCGTCTATCTCAACTTCATCTATCAACCGATCCGAGACGATGCGGGCGCGGTCGTGGGTATCTTCGTTCAGGGCCACGACATCACCGAAAACGTCCTGGCCGCGCAGCGTCAGAAGCTGATGATCGACGAACTGAACCACCGCGTGAAGAACACCCTGGCCACGGTCCAATCCATCGCCATTCAGACGGCCCGCTCCAACACCGATCCGGCCAGCTTCGCCGAGACCTTCCAGTCCCGGATCATGGCGCTGTCACACACCCACAATCTGCTGACGCAAAGCCATTGGGAGGGCGCCGACCTGCGCGCCATCCTGGAGCATGAGACTGAAGCTTACGGGCCGACCCGCATAAGCCTGAATGGCCCGCCGGTGTCGCTGGAGCCCGCCGTCGTCCTGTCTCTGGGCATGATCTTCCATGAGCTTGCGACGAATGCCGCCAAATATGGCGCGCTTCATACCCCGGACGGTCGCATCCTCATTGACTGGGGCCTAGCGGATCAGCGCGACCGGAAACTGAAGCTGAGCTGGCGCGAAATCGGCGGCCCCAAGGTTACGGCTCCGGAAAGAAGAGGCTTCGGTAGCCGTTTGATTGAACGAAACATTCGACATGATCTGGCGGGCGAGATCGATCTGGTCTACGCCGCCGATGGATTGATCGCGGAACTGACGGTTCCACTGGACAGGACGGCCGCACAATGACTCAACCTCTGACCGGTCGCCGTGTCCTCGTGGTCGAGGACGAATCCCTCGTGGCCATGCTTCTGGAAACCATTCTGGAAGACATGGAATGCGTGCCGATCGGTCCCGCCTCCAATGTGGATGACGGTCGAAAACTGGCTCGAGAGACGGAAAATCTCGACGCCGCACTGCTGGACGTGAACGTCGCCGGTCGTCAGGTCTTTCCCGTCGCCAAGGCGCTGAAGGAACGCGGCGTGCCGTTCGTCTTTTCAACTGGCTACGGCGAAGGCGGTTTGCCCGACGAATGGCGCGGCCAACCCACGATCCAGAAGCCTTTCACCGAAGCCGCCATCCGCGACGCCCTGATGAAGGCCATGGGCGTCGCCGAGGCCTGACCCTAACTCGGCATCCGCCGCGGCGCGAACCAGCCTTTGTCCGTTTTGTAAATACTGCCGGCGGCCGTCATAACATCCAGAGTGTGTCGTAGGTTTTCGGCGACCGCTTTCGCGCCCTTTGGAATCTCGAGACAGGATGCGAGATGTTCGACGTCCACCGGTCGCCCCTCCCCGCGCATCACCTCCAACACGGTCATAATCCGCGCGATTTCGTCAGATGGTAAGATCGGACGAGAAGTGGGCGCCTCTTTCTGCATCGATGGGTGTGATTTGCGGAATTTGGGAGACCTGGCTGTCTGGTAGTCAGGTCGAACATAACGAATCTGGCCCGCATCTTCCTCCGCTGATCGGCTTTGATTTAGCGCCGCCAGCAGTGAAATGACGGCCTCGTCACCGAGATCAGAGGGCCATCCATAAGCTTTCAACACCAGCGCATCCAAACGCTGGTTAATATGCAAAAGCAGGTCCACGCACCCTGCCTGCCGGATGGTTCGATCATTGTCGGTAAGCGCTACGCCCGCCAGGATCTTTTGCATCACGTTGTACAGGCCCGTCATCGACAGGTCCTCATTTTGACCCAGCACGCGGGATCTCAGATCGTCCAGGCCCTCAGCAACGGTGGCGATTTCCTCACGCAGCATTGGACTCGCGTTTGGGAAGGGAAAGCGATCGAAACACATTCCCTTAGAATAGACAGGTCGATCTGCGAGCTTTCCACCGACGGCTAGCGCCCACGCCCGATGGATCCTGGTTGACAGCACGCCCAGCACGAAAGGGTCGTCAGACGCGATGCAGACCAGCCGATTATCCGGCAATATCGAGGCGTCCAAAAACCGGAACCAACGATGTTTGGACGTCTCTACCGTCACAATGAAGCGCGACAATCCTTTCAAGGCCTGACGAAGTTCTCTTCTCGGCTCGCCGAAAATCCACCAGTTTTCACGATAAGACGCTCTGTTGTTAGCGTCCCGGTCCGGTTTCACTGTTTCCATCAAATGCTGCATGAAGCCGGGATGCTGTCTCATGGCCTCTTCCTGTGACCATCCGTACAGGTCGATGGCTTGAAGGTCCCGCGAGCGGTCCGTCAAATCCTTGCCGTTGCGATAGAGCCTGAGGGGTGCCGTCTGTCGATCAATCGATTGGTTCGCCAATGCAGCGGCTTTCTCCGAAGCAATCAGGAAGCCGTCTCCCATCAACTGCACGCCACGGTAAGCCAGCATTGCGTTGGCCTTCAGGCGCACGGTTCGTTCGACCCCGCGCCCAAGCGTGAGATCGCTGCCGATATCGCCTTTGGCTTCTGAGTAGGTCACGCCTTCCGCGCTCTCCCGCGCAACCGTCAGCAGCCTCCCACGCCCATTGGGAGGCCCAGCTTCTGCGACCATCATGGCCACCCTGACGGCTGCGGCGCCCCTACCCTTAATCCAAGGATGATCAGCAATGGCGAACGTCAATCGGATCGGCACGTCGCCATGAAGCCTCTCCTCAATGACGCGGCGTGAGAATGTTTGAGTGATTGAGTTCGTCGTCACAAAACCGAAACGCTGCAATGCAGGCGCAAGCATGGACTGAGTTCCAAGCGAACCAGAGAGGTCATCGAACGGACCTCGGTTCGCGGCATCTTCGATTAGAATTTCCGCCGCTCGATCCCACCAAACCGTGACGATATCGGCAGACCGAAACCGCTCTCCACGAGACGCCCAGAGCGCCTCGGCGTAATCAGAGCCCAGTTCGTCGCGAAGATTCTTCCCCGCGATAAAGGGGGGATTTCCGATGATGAAGTGGGCTTTTGGCCATGTTGGCGCGAAGGGTTCAATGTGTCGTATGCCGTCTTTCGATGACGAACAAGGGATCTCAGTGGTCCGCAAGATTGCATCGCCCTGCTCGATGACGCAGTAATTCTTCAAAACTGGATTGGACGTAAGCACCTGGCCCGAGTGCCGGTAATGCCATTGTATATGGCCGATCCACATGACGACGGTGGCTATCCAGACGGCTTGGGGGTTCTTCTCGATGCCCATGAACTGACGTGGGCCGACCGACAATCCATCGGTCTCAAGCACGCGCTGCGAAACACCCAGCGACGCCAGCCGCTCAACAATCTCGCCCTCAAGGCCCTTCATCCTGTCCATGGCGATGTAAAGGAAGTTGCCCGTCCCGCAGGCAGGATCAAGCACGGTGATATGGCACAAGGCGTTGTGAAAAGACTTCGCCAGCTCACAGGCCTTGCGAAGATATCCGTCCCGTTCAAGCTTATCGATTTGTACGCTCGTTGCTTCCCACTCGTCCTGCAGCACATCCATGATGGTTGCTTGGACCAACGTCTCGACCATGGCCTTTGGCGTGTAATGCGCCCCAAGCTCGCCCCTCTCCTCGGCGGACAAGGCATTTTCCATCAGCGCGCCAAAGATCGCAGGCTCGACCTTCGCCCAGTCACAGGCCGCAGCCTGACAAAGAATATCCAGCTCGCTTTCCGAAACCGCGATCGCTGCGTCTTCGGCATACAAGCCGCCGTTGTACCAGAGCATGTCGCATCGAAGGACCGGGCAGTACCCCCCCGTATCCATCGTGCGGAACACCTGACTGATCGCTTTGCTGAAGTTCTGCGCAGCCCCCTGATAGCTTTTCAGGAACTCGCCAAAGGCTCGATCCGGGATCAGTTGAACGCTATCAGCAAACATGGCGAAAACGCACTGCATCACAAAGACGGCCACGCGCCGTTCCCATGCTGCGCGATGAACCGGATCGTTCGCTGCCCCTGCTTCGCACGAGAAGCGTTTTCGGAAGGACTGAACGAGGCGTCCCAGAAGCGCAGCAACTTCTGTCGTCGCCTCCTCCACACGCCTCGCCGGGTCCAGCGACATGGGATCGCTCCATACGGCCGCCAGGCGCTTCCTGATCTTGGGATCGCGTAGATCCGAAAGCGCAATCCGGTAGTTTTCGCGGTCGGGATACTGGAGGTAGGTCTTTCCCATGCGGCTGAAGTCGGACCAGAGTTCAATGCTCCGCCCCACGTCGACCATGATGAGAAACGGCGGCCATTCGTCCAGCGCTCGCGCATAGCCCTTTGCCTGGGCCCGAGCCTTCTCCATTTTTCGTTCGACAACGTCGGGCCCGACCAACTTCATCTGCTGCTTGTCAGGACTGTTGGCCAATCGCTTGGCTGTCTGTTTCGCTTCAAGCACGAAACATTCGCGACGATAGCAGTCGATGTACCCCCAATGGGAGCTGAGGTCGTCGTGACGGAACCTTAGGATCCGTTCGAACCCGTAATCGGGGTCGCCGACCTTTTCGTCGTTAGGAGCGGCGACGCCAAGAACCCTGCAGAGTTGAATAACAAAGGACTGTGCTGCCTGCCGTTCTGAAGCCGAGGCGTTCGTCCAAACCCTGATGAAGTCGTCCACATCCATAAGTCGCACCCCAGAGCAAGAATGCGTCTTTAGCGTGTGTTTTAGGCGGCCACAACCGGTGATTACATTTGGCCAAGAAGGGTTGGCTTGCCTAACCAATAGGAGAGTTCAGCAGGCCGCGAGATGTCCCAAATCGCCAAATCAGCGGCTTTGCCATTTTCGATGGTGCCGATCTCACCCGACATACCCAGCGCCCGCGCAGCCTCTCGGGTCGCGCCGGCCAGGGCCTCTTCCGGCGTAAGACGGAACTGAACGCAGGCGAGGTTCAGCGCGGCGGTCATGGAAGCGACTGGCGAGGTGCCGGGGTTGCAGTCGGTGGCGACGGCCATCCGCACGCCGTAGCGGCGCAGGAGATCGATGGGCGGGGCCTTGGTCTCACGCAGCATCAAATAGGCGCCGGGGAGCAGGACGGCGACCACGCCTGCGGCGGCCATGGCGGCGACGCCTTCCTCGTTCGCATGTTCGATGTGATCGGCGGACAAAGCCTGATACCGCGCCGCCAGGGCCGCACCGCCGCCGTTCGACAACTGATCGGCGTGCAGCTTCACCGGAAGACCTAGAACCCGCGCCCTATCGAAGAGACGCGACACCTCTGCGGTTGAGAAGGCGATGGGTTCACAATAGGCGTCGACCGCATCGACCAGACCTTCGGCATGGGCGGCAGGCAGGATGTGGTCGATGGCCAGATCGACATAGGCGGCCCGGTCGTCGCGATATTCGGGCGGCACGGCATGCAGACCGAGATAGCTGGTACGGACACGCACCCCGCCCTCGCGCCCGATCCTGCGCGCGACGCGCAGCATCTTGAGCTCCGTCTCAAGGTCGAGACCATAGCCGGACTTGATCTCGACGGTGGTGACCCCTGTGGCCTTCAGCCCCGCCAGACGCGTCATGGCCGACGCGAACAGATCATCCTCCGACGCGGCGCGCGTGGCCTTCACGGACGAGACGATGCCGCCGCCCGCCCGCGCGATCTCCTCATAGGTCGCTCCGCCCAGCCGCTGTTCAAACTCGACCGAACGGTCGCCGCCGAACACCAGATGGGTGTGGCAGTCAATCAGACCAGGCGTGATCCATCGCCCGTCCAGCCGCTCGGTTTCAGCCGCTTCCACGGCCGGCAGGTCAGCGCGCGGTCCCACCCAGACGATGCGGCCATCGGCGACGACCACGGCGGCGTCCTGAATCGCGCCATAAGGGACCGGTCCCTTGACCATGGTGGCGGCATGGCAATCGATCAGCAGACGGTCGGCCTTCATCGGCGAGGCTCCTTTGCCAGAATGGGTGAATGAGCGGACGAGAAGCGCGCCACCAAATCGTAGCGGTCGCCGGGGAAGGTCTGCCACACCCGCGTCACCCCCTGCCCGTCCCGCCATGTCCGGCGTTCGACGCACAAGCAGGCGGCGCTGGGCTTGAGTTCCAGTAGGCGTGCGGCGCGGGCATCGGCCGCGATCGCTGAAATGCGGTTCTCAGCCTCGGTCCAGGGCGCCGAGTCCAGCAGCCAGCTTCCCGGCGGAACCGTATGAAAATCGACGTCTATGGCTTGAGGCGCCGCGCCGAGCGCGATGAGCCGATGTTCCAAGGCCAGCGGCGCGCCGTCGGCGCTGTGCAGACAGGTCAGATCCAGCAAAAGACCACCGGATGCCAGTTCGATTTCGTCCGCACCGTCCGGCTTGCGTTCGATCCGCTCCAGCAGGACATAGCCGTAAGCCTGCCCGCGCTCGATCACTTCGGCCCGTAAGTCGGGAATAGCCAGGACGGCGGCGTGGGCCTTGGGCTGGGCGACGAAGGTGCCGGCGCGACGCCGACGCGTCACCAGCCCCCGCCCCGCCAGTTCCGAGATAGCTTTGGACACCGTCATGCGCGAACAGTCGTAGCGTTCGGTCAGCTCATGCTCGAACGGAATGCGGTCGCCGGGCGATAGTTCGCCGGACAGGATAAGCCCCTCAAGATCGGCATAGATGCGGCGATGCAGGCTCACCCCAACACCGCCGACAGGGCCTTGCGATAGCGCGCCTCGATGCCGTCCCGCGCGATATGGCGGCCGTCTTTCACGACCTCCCGCCCCGCTCGCCACACCGAACGGATCGAGCCCGTCGGCGCGCCGAAGATCCAGCTGTCGAGCACCGCATCGCCCGACCGTCCCGCAAAGGCGACGCCGCTCGTATCCAGCGATACGATGTCCGCCGACGCCCCGACGCTCAGACCCGACGCCGCGCCCGTCGCCCGGACGCCGCCCGCCAACGCGCGATCAAACAAGGCACGGCCTGTCGAACGTTCAGGGTCCGCCATGACGGCGCGACCGCGCAGCGCCAGCCGCTGACTGTATTCGAGCATCCGCAGTTCGTCGGCCACGCCGATCTGCACGTTGGAATCTGTCCCGATTCCGAAACGCCCGCCGGCGCGCGTGAAATCGACCGCCGGGAAGACGCCGTCGCCCAGATTGGCCTCCGTGATCGGGCACAGGCCGACGACGGCGCCGCGCGCAACGACGCCGCGCCACTCGGTCTCGGTCACATGGGTGGAGTGGATCAGGCACCAGCGCCGATCGACGGGCGCATTGGCCAGGAGCCATTCGACCGGCCGCGCGCCCGACCAGGCCAGACAGTCCGCCACCTCTTTGGTCTGTTCGGCGACATGGATATGGATCGGCCCGTCGCCCGCCAGCGCAGGCATGGCCGCCAACTCTTCCGGACTCACGGCGCGCAGGCTGTGCGGCGCGACCCCGACCACGGCGTCGGGCAGATCGGCAGTCAGGGTCCGGCATCGGGCGATCAGATCGGCGAAGCCGTCCAGATCGTTGATGAAGCGCCGCTGACCATGCGCCGGCGGCTGACCGCCAAACCCGGCATGAGCGTAGAAGACCGGCAGCATGGTCAGGGCGATGCCCGTCGCCTGCGCTGCCGTCACGATCCGCGCGGCGATCTCGGCCCGGTCCGAGTAGGCCGCGCCCGACGGGTCATTGTGCAGATAGTGGAATTCGGCGACGCGGGTGAAGCCGCCCTCCAGCATTTCCATGAAGGCCAGGGCGGTGATGGCCTCGATCTCTTCCGGCCCGCCCCGATCCAGGAAGCGGTACATCAGTTCGCGCCACGTCCAGAAGTCGTCGTCCGAAGGGCCGCGCGCCTCGGTCAGGCCCGCCATGGCGCGCTGAAAGGCGTGGCTGTGGACATTGGCGACGCCAGGCAGGGCGACACCGCCCCCCTCGTCCGCCGGGCTGCGCGCAACGTCTGTTTCAAGACTGACGATCCGCCCGCCTGCGATGCCGATGCGGACGCCGCGCCCCCAGCCGTCTGGCAACAAGGCCGCCTCGAACCAGAGGGTGCGATCCACAGGCTGCGGCTGAAGGGTCACTGGACAGGTCCGTGTCGTTACGATCAATATGTCTAGACATACCACGGTGGATCGATTTGGCGAGGGAGGCCGAACGGATGCAGGACTGGCTGACCATCCACGAAGGTTCGGCGCCGCTGGTGATCGGCCTGCCGCACACGGGGACCGACATTCCGCCCGCCATCGAGGCGCGGATGACCTCATCCTGGCTGTCCCGCAAGGACGCAGACTGGTGGGTGGATCGGCTGTACGACTTCGCGATCGATATGGGCGCGACCCTGGTGCGAACGGGCGTGTCGCGCAGTGTCATCGACGTGAATCGCGATCCGTCGGGCGTCTCTCTCTATCCAGGTATGACCACGACCGGCCTGTGCCCGACCGAGACCTTCGACGGGGAGCCGCTGTATCGCCCAGACCAAGAACCCAATCCGGCCGAAATCGCCGAGCGACGCGCGACTTGGTTCGATCCCTATCACGCCGCCCTGCAGGGCCAGTTGGATCGACTGCGCAGCCGAGGTCCGGTCGTGCTGTACGACGCCCATTCCATCCGATCCTTCGTGCCACGCCTGTTTGAGGGCGAACTGCCGCAGTTCAACATCGGCGACAACGACGGCGCCACCTGCGCCGGTGAGCTGACGCAGGCTGTCGAAAAAGCCTGTGCGATCAGCGGCGACAGCGTGGTCGTCAACGGCCGGTTCAAGGGCGGATGGACCACCCGCCATTACGGCCAACCCGACGCAGGTGTCCACGCCATTCAGATGGAGTTGGCGGACCGGGGCTACATCCTCGATCCCGTCGGACCGGTGTCGCGCGAAAATTGGCCCAGCCCCTATGAGCCGGACCGCGCCGAGCCGATGCGCGGTCATCTGCGCCGCGTCCTGACCGCCTGCATCGCCTTCGCCGAGAGCCAACGATGAACACGCCCAACGCCCGGATCGTCCGCAGCCCGCGCGGACCGGAAAAGACTGCCAAGACTTGGGCCGCCGAGGCGGCCATGCGCATGCTGATGAACAACCTGGACCCCGAGGTCGCCGAGCGGCCCCAGGACCTCGTCGTCTATGGCGGCATCGGCAAGGCGGCGCGGGATTGGGCGGCGTTCGACAGGATCGTGGAAACCCTTCAGACGCTTGAGGCCGACGAAACCCTGCTGGTGCAATCCGGTAAGCCGGTCGGCGTCTTCCGCACCCATGCAGACGCCCCGCGCGTGCTGATCGCCAACTCCAACCTCGTGCCGAAATGGGCGACCTGGGAGCATTTCAACGCACTCGATCGCAAGGGTCTGATGATGTACGGCCAGATGACGGCTGGATCATGGATATACATCGGCACCCAGGGCATCGTTCAGGGCACCTATGAGACCTTCATGGAGGCCGGTCGCCAGCACTACGGCGGCGACTGGTCGGGCAAGTGGATCCTGACCGCGGGCCTGGGCGGCATGGGCGGGGCCCAGCCTCTGGCCGCGACCATGGCGGGCGCATCCTGCATCACGATCGAATGCCAACGCAGCCGCATCGAGTTCCGTCTGCGGACGCGCTACGTCGATGTCATGGCCGAAACCCTGGACGAGGCCCTTGCGCTGCTGGAGCAATCGTTCCGGGACAAAAAACCGTTGTCGATCGGCCTGTTGGGCAATGCAGCCGATCTGTTGCCTGAAATGGTCCGACGCGGCATCCGGCCCGATTTGGTCACCGACCAGACCAGCGCGCACGATCTGATCAACGGCTATCTCCCCTCGGGCTGGACCGTCGCGGAGTGGGAAGACAAGCGCGTCAGCGATCCAAACAGCGTCGCCGCCGCCGCGCGCACCTCCATCGTCGCTCATGTGAAGGCCATGCTGGACTTCCAGGCGATGGGCGTGCCGACCACCGACTACGGCAACAACATCCGTCAGGTCGCCTTCGATGCGGGGGTGACGAACGCGTTCGACTTCCCCGGCTTCGTGCCCGCCTATATCCGCCCGCTGTTCTGTCGGGGGATCGGTCCGTTCCGCTGGGCGGCCCTGACCGGAGATCCGGAAGATATCAGAAAGACAGACGCGGCGATGAAGCGCCTGTTCCCCGACAACGCGGGTCTACATCGCTGGCTCGACATGGCGGGCGAGCGCATTGCCTTTCAAGGACTTCCTGCCCGCATCTGCTGGATCGGATTGGGTGACCGCCACCGCGCCGGCCTGATGTTCAACGACATGGTGGCGTCGGGCGAACTATCCGGTCCCATCGTCATCGGCCGCGATCACCTGGACAGCGGTTCGGTCGCCAGCCCGAACCGCGAGACCGAGGCCATGATGGACGGTTCGGACGCCGTCTCCGACTGGCCTCTTCTGAACGCCCTGCTGAACACGGCCTCAGGCGCCAGCTGGGTGTCGCTGCACCACGGCGGCGGCGTCGGTATGGGCTATTCCCAGCACTCGGGCGTCGTCATCGTCGCGGACGGGACCCCGGAGGCCGCCCAACGGCTTGAGCGGGTGCTGTGGAACGACCCCGCCACGGGCGTCATGCGTCACGCCGACGCCGGCTATGAGATCGCCCGCGCCGCCGCGCGCGAGCACGAACTGAACCTTCCGAGCCTGAAGGCCTGAACCATGACCGCGATTACTCTCGGCCAGTCGCCTCTCACGCTTACTCAGCTTCGTGCGGTGCTGGAGGGCCCTGCTATCGTCTCACTGACGCCCGCCGCCTGGGCCGATGTGGAAAGGGGCGCAGCGACCATCGCCGCCATCGTCGCCGAGGGGCGCACCGTCTATGGCGTCAACACCGGCTTCGGCCTGCTGGCCAACACGTCCATCGCGCCTGAAGACCTGGAGACGCTGCAGCGTAATCTGGTTCTCAGCCACGCCTGTGGCGTCGGGCCGCTGCTGCCGGATTCGGTGACGCGTCTTTTGATGGTGCTGAAGATCGCCAGTCTGTCGCGCGGCGCCTCGGGCATTCGGCGCGAGACGCTGGAGGCCCTGATCGCCCTGGTCAACGCGGACGTCCTGCCCTGCATTCCATCCAAGGGATCGGTCGGCGCCTCGGGCGACCTGGCGCCGCTGGCCCATATGTCCTGCGTCCTTATCGGCGTGGGCGAGGCGCGGCTGAACGGCGAGACCTTCGAGGCCGAAGCGGCTCTGGCGAAGGTCGGCCTGACGCCTCTGACGCTGGGCCCGAAAGAAGGCCTGGCGCTGCTGAACGGCACTCAGTGTTCGACGGCCCTGGCCCTGGCCGGTCTGTTCGCGGCCGAGGCGACGTTCGCGGCAGGCATCGCTGCCGGCGCCTTGTCAGTCGATGCTTTAAAGGGGTCCGACGCCCCGTTCGATCATCGCATTCACGCCCTGCGCGGCCAACCGGGCCAGATCGCCGTCGCCGCCCGCCTGCGCGAGTTGATGGCGGGCTCCGCCATCCGCGACAGCCACCGCGACGACTGCTCCAAGGTCCAGGACCCCTACTCCCTGCGCTGCCAGCCCCAGGTGATGGGCGCAGTCCTCGACGTGCTGACCAGCGCCGCCGCCACGCTGGCGCGCGAGGCCAACGCCGTGACCGACAATCCGCTGGTCTTCATCGAGGATGGCGACGTCATCTCGGGCGGAAACTTCCACGCCGAACCCGTTGCTTTCGCTGCCGATCAGATCGCCATGGCTCTGTGCGAGATCGGCAATATCTCCGAACGCCGCACCTCGATCCTGGTCGATCCCAAGATGAGCGAACTGCCGGCCTTCCTGGTCAAGGAAAGCGGCCTGAACTCCGGCTTCATGATCGCCCAGGTGACGGCGGCCGCCCTGATCGCCGAAAACCGCATGGTCGCTCATCCGTGCAGCGTCGACACCGTGCCGACCAGCGCCAATCAGGAAGATCACGTCAGCATGGCCACCCACGGCGCCCGCCGCCTGCTGGACATGGCCGAGAACACGGCGACGGTGGTCGGCATCGAACTTCTGGCGGCGGCGCAGGGACTGGAATTCCATCGGCCGCTCACCAGCTCGCCGGCGCTGGAACAGGTCTTCGCCATCGTCCGCGAGGCCGCCGCCCCCTATGCCAGCGACCACTATTTCGCCCCGGACATCGCCCGAGCGACCGACGCCGTGCGCGCCGGTCGTTACCGAACCTTCGCGGCAGACCTGCTGCCCTCGGCCTGATCCGGCTCAGCCGCCGAGAACGCCCAGGTGTTCGAGCAGGATGGCCGTGCCCAGACCGATCAGGGCCACGCCGCCGATGATCTCGGCCGTCTTGCCGAAGCGCGTGCCAACAGCCTTGCCGATCAGCATGCCGATGGTGGTCAACACGAAGGTGGTGAAGCCGATCGAGGCGGCGATCACCCAGATATTGGCTCCGATGAAGGCCAGCCCCACGCCGACGGCCGCAGCGTCGATGCTGGTGCCGACCGCCGTCGCCACGAGCGCCCAGGGGCCGGACCGGCGCGGCGCCTCATCTTCGTCCGCGCCGCGAGGTTGAACGCCTTCCCAGATCATCTTGCCGCCGACGATCAGCAGCAGGGTGAAGGCGATCCAGTGATCGACCTTTTCGACCAGCCCGGCGGCGATGATGCCCAGTCCCCAGCCGATCAGGGGCGTGATCGCCTCGATCACGCCGAAGACCAGGCCGGCCTTTACCGCGTCCTTGACGACAGGTCGATGCGACGCCCCGCGTCCGACGGCGGCCGCAAAGGCGTCCGTGGACATGCTGAGCGAAAGAATGGCGATGGCGCCTGGGGTCATGAAACAGCACTCGACCGGACGCGTGACAGCGGTCCTGCACCGGCCGGTCGCGGCGTCAGGACACGCTGGTCTCGCTAGGCGGTGGTTCCGCTGATCGCGCCACGCGCCAAAGCGCGAGTATGTTGACGCGATCCCGACGACGAACGCCGGAAGCTACTCCCCAACAGGAGGCGGCTCTCTACACGCCGGTTCCCGCGCTTGGCAACCTCACAGGTCGATCAGCCGCCGGACTTGGGCGCCATGACGACGGGCGCATCATCGCGGGCCGAGGTCGATGCGCCGGCCGGTTGGCGCTCGACCGTCAGGGCATAGGCGCCCATCTGATTGGGTCCATAGGCGCGGGCGCGCACGACGTACCAGCCGTCGTCCGGCGCGGTCCAATCCAGCTTGGCATGCGCGTCGGACAGGCTGTCGTCGTCGGTCGCCAAGCTGGTGAAATCGCCGTCTTCGTCTTCCTTGCCCAGGTCGATGAAGGAGTCGAAGGCGTTCGACACCATCGTCAGACGCAGCTTCTCGTCCTTCTTGGCCTGGAAGCGGTAAGCGTCGAAAAAGGCGCCTTCGTCGCTGAGCGCAGCGCTGTTCGACAGGGTTCCGCGCACGGTCGACCCGATCAGCAGGCTGCCGGGCTTGGGCTCTGGCCCGCGATCCAGCATCTCCAGCGAATACAGACCCTTGCCTTCCGCATCCAGCGGCATGGCGCGGACCACATAGTTCCCGTCCGAAGGCAGGGTGAAGTTCAGCCTTGAATCGGTGCCTTCGGCCAGGCCGTCGTCATCGCTGGCAAGGGCCTCGAACTCACCGTCGGCCTTGCCGATCTCCAGATAGGCGTCGAAGTCGCCGGACCGCAGGATCGCCTGGACACGCTGACCTTCCGTTCCAGCAAAGACATAGGCGTCATAGCGTTTGCCGTCGTCGGCCTGCGGGTCCTCGTCGGTGATCTCGCCTTCCACGGTTTGACCCAGGGTCGCCGTGGTCGGCGGCGGCGGCGGCGCGGTTTCGGTCAGCTTCAGCGTATAGTCGCCCTCGGCCTCGTCGCTGAACCCGCGCGCCTCGATGATGTAGTCGCCGTCGGCGTCCAAGGTGCGCGCAATGCGGGCGTCGGTGCCCGAGCCGGCGCCGTCGTCGTCCTCCGCCAAAACCGTATCATCCGAAGCGCGGCGAAGCGTCAGATAGGCGTCGAAGTCGCTCGACTTCATCTCGATGGCGACGCGCTGGCCGTTCGTCCCGGTGAAGCGATAGGTTTCCGCGCGCTGGCCACCGTCGTTCGTGGCGCTGTCCGAGCCCAGTTCACCCTTAATCTCGTCACCGATCGCGATGGGCTTCGACGGCGACGCGGGCGGCGCCTCGGCCAGGCCCAGTTCGTAGCGACCCAGCCCGTCTTCCAGCGACGCGGCCCGGATCACATATTCGCCGGCCGTCGGGGCCGTGAAGGTCAGCCGCGAATTCAGCCCGCCGCCGGGCGCGTCGTCGTTCGAACTGATCTCGACGAAATCGGGACCGTTCATCCGCCCCACCCGCACCAAGGGATCGAAGGCCTCGGAGTCCAGCGTCACGACAAACCGATCGCCGGCGTTGGCGCGGAAGGCGTAGGCGTCATAGCGGCCGCCGTCTTCCTGCTCAGGATCGCGCGCCGTCAGTTCGCCGCTTTGGGTCGCCCCGACACGAATGCCGCCGGGTCGCGGCGCGCGCGGCGGCGCCGGGCGTTCCTGCAACGATAGACGATAGTCGCCGCCGTCCAGTCCACTCAGCGTCCTGGCCCTCAGAACATAGGTCCCCGCCTGTTCCGGCGTGAAGCGCAGCCGCGCATTGGTGCCGTCGCCCAATCCGTCGTCGTCGGACGCCAGCGGCTCGCCCGCTGCGCCGTCGGCGTAGACTTCCAGATAGGCGTCAAAAGCGTCCGATCTCAGCGTGGCTTCCAGCCGCTGTCCCGCCCGCGCCTCGAACCGATAGTCGTCATAGCGATATTCGTCATCCGCCGCCTTCGCGTCGCCGTCCGTCAGGGCGCCGTTGACATCGGCCCCGATGCGCAACGGCTGCGCGTCCTGGGCCGCGGCCGGCGCGACCGCCCACAAGAGGGCCAGGGTGCTGACAGCGGCGACGAGCGACGGACGGTTCATGAATTCCTCCAGCATAGGCTGCGGATCATAGACGCCGAACCGTGACGGCTGTAAATCGCCGCCATCCTGATTTCCCGCCAGACGGAGCTGCCATGTCGGCCCAATCCACGCCTGCGACCCTGATCGACGGCAAGGCCTTCTCGGCCGACTTGGTGGAACGCGTCGGCGCGGCCGTCGCCCGGCTGGTCGCCGCGCACGGCGTCAAACCCGGCCTGGCCGTCGTCATCGTCGGCGAGGATCCGGCCAGCCAGATTTACGTCCGCAACAAGGGTGAGACGACGCTGCGCGCCGGCATGCGCTCCGACACCCACCGCCTGGCCGAATCGACAGGCCAGGACGAACTGCTGGCCCTGATCGCTCAGCTGAATGCGGATGCGGGCATCCACGGCATCCTGGTCCAACTGCCCCTGCCCACCCACATCGACGCGACGGTGGTTCTGGACGCGATTTCGCCGGACAAGGATGTGGACGGCTTTCATGTCGTCAACGCCGGTCGTCTGGCCGTCGGCCTGCCGGGTCTGGTCCCCTGTACCCCCCTGGGCTGTCTGATGCTGCTAAAGGATCAGCTCGGCGATCTGTCGGGCCTGAACGCCGTCATCGTCGGCCGCTCGAACATCGTCGGCAAACCGATGGCGCAACTGCTGCTGGCCGAAAGCTGCACGGTCACCATCGCCCACTCGCGCACGCGGGATTTGCCCGACGTTTGCCGTCGCGCCGACATTCTGGTCGCCGCCGTCGGTCGGCCCGAGATGATCAAGGGCGACTGGATCAAGCCGGGCGCGACCGTCATCGACGTGGGCATCAACCGCGTCCCCTCGGCCGATCCCGTCAAGGCCGCCGAGGGCAAGACCCGCGTCGTCGGCGATGTCGCTTTCAAGGAGGCGGTCGAGGTCGCGGGCCGCATCACGCCGGTGCCGGGCGGCGTGGGGCCCATGACCATCGCCTGTCTGCTGGCCAACACCTATTCGGCCGCCTGCCGCCTCAACATTATCGAACCGGAGCCATTGGACGCTTGATGCATTCATTGGGCCGGTGAATAGTCCCGCTCAACGGCGCTATCGCCGAACGGGAGATGTCATGGTCCGCTTCAACGCTCGCGCCGTCGCTCTGACCGGCGCTCTAATGATCGTCCCCGCCGTGGCGGGCTGCGGCTACAACACCATTCCGACCAAGCAGGAACGCGCGGAGGCGGCCTGGGCCGATGTGCAGAGCCAGTATCAGCGCCGCGCCGACCTGATTCCAAACCTGGTCGCGACCGTTCAAGGCGCCGCGATCCAGGAACGCACCACTCTGACCGACGTGATCAACGCCCGCGCTCGCGCCACCTCGGTCAACGTCTCGGCCGACGACCTCGATAATCCGCAGGCCTTCCAGCAGTATCAGGAAGCACAGGGCCAGCTGTCCGGCGCCCTGTCGCGCCTGCTGGTGACGGTCGAAGCCTATCCGCAACTTCAGGCCAACCAGAACTTCCTGACCCTGCAGTCCCAACTGGAAGGCACCGAGAACCGCATTCAGATCGCGCGCCGCGACTACAATGAGGCCGTGCGCGACTACAACACGACCTTGCGCACCTTCCCGCAGGTGATCTGGGCCAAGACCCTGCACGGCGGGTCGCAGCCGATGCAGTTGTTCACCGCCACCGCCGCCGCCCAGTCGGCGCCGCAAGTCAACTTCAACCTGAACGCCCCGCCCGCCAACGCCTCGGCGCCCGGCGGCGGCGCACCGGCCGTGGCGCCGGGCGCGATCCCGCCCGCCCAGTGACGACCATCCAAGCGGCGGCGCGGCGTTCGCCGGGAGTCGCCGCCCTCCTTTTCAGCCTTGTCATCGCCTTGCTGCTGGTCCTGCCGGCGGCGGCGCAGAGCAAGATTGACTTCCCGCCCCTGACCGGCCGCGTGGTCGATCAGGCCAATCTGCTCGATACGGCGACGGAACAGGCCCTGACAGAGAAGCTGGCGGCGCTGGAGGCCAGTTCCACCGACCAGTTGGTCGTCGTGACGGTCAACAGCCTCCAGGATCAGGAGATCGAGGACTACGGCTATCAGCTCGGTCGCGCCTGGGGCATCGGTCAGAAGGAGAACGATAACGGCGCCTTGCTGATCGTCGCACCGAATGAACGCAAGGTCCGCGTGGAGGTCGGCTATGGGCTGGAGCCCATTCTGACCGACGCCTTCTCGTCCCAGGTCATCCGCAACGACATTCTGCCGTCGTTTCGAGACGGCGATTACCAGGCGGGCGTGATCAAGGGCGTGGATGCCCTTATTGCTCAGTTGTCGCTCGACCCGGCGGAGGCGCAGGCGCGCGCCCAGGCCGCCGCAGCCGAGCAAGCCGACACCAAGAGCGAATCCGTCATTCCGCTGGTCATCATCGCCGGGCTTTTCCTGTTCATCTTCTTGATCGCCATGCGGTCCGGGCGCGGACGACGCAGCAATGCCAGCTCAGTCCTGTTGTGGGCCGCGTCAGAGGCGCTGCGGAACTCCGGCAGAGGCGGCGGCGGTTGGGGCGGCGGCGGTGGCTTCGGCGGGGGCGGGTTCGGCGGCGGCGGCGGCGGCAGTTTCGGCGGCGGCGGCGCCTCGGGGGGATGGTGATGCAGATCACGGACAACGACCGCACCCGCATTGCCGAAGCCATAGCGGCGGCCGAGCGTCAGACGTCGGGTGAAATCTTCTGCGTCGTCGCGCGTCGTGTCTCGACCTATGTGGACGTCAGCCTGGCTTGGGCGGCGGCGATGGCGCTTTTGGCCCCAATCGTCTTCGTTCCGTTCGTGCTAAATCTTCGCTGGCCCAGCGATGGCTGGGAGGCGGCCCACCAGGCCGCGCAGGACGCCACGACGGCTCAGGCTCTGGGCCTTTATGCCCTGTCGCAGGCCGTCGTCTTCGTTGCTGTCTTTCTGCTGACCCGTATCCCAGCCGTGCGCCGTCTCGTGACGCCCGCCGGCGTCAGGCGCGGCCGCGTCAGGGAGGCGGCCTTGCAGCAGTTCATGGCCCAAGGCGTCCATATCACGCGCGAGCGCACGGGCGTGCTGATCTTCGCGGCCATGGATGAACATCAGGTCGAACTGATCGCCGATGAAGGCATCTACGCCAAGGTCGATGAGGACGCCTGGGCTCAGGCCGTCGCCGTCCTCACCCGCGAACTGCGCGCCGACCGCCCCGTCGATGGCTTTGCCGCCGCCATCGGTCTGTGCGGCGAGGTTCTGGCCCGCCATTTTCCGCCACGCGCCGACAATCGCAACGAGTTGCCCGATCATCTGATCCTACTCTGATCGTCGCATCGGGGTCGCATTCGCGGGTCAGAAGGCCTAGCCCACGGTCAACGTTCAAACAGCCGCCAGCTCATGCCTCGCCTCCTTACCTACAATGTTCACCGCTGCGTCGGCACGGATCGCCGTCTGGATGTCGGCCGGGTCGTCGCCGTGATCGCCGAATTCGAGCCGGACATCGTCTGCCTGCAGGAACTGGATGTCGGCCGCGCACGGACGGGCGGCGTCGATCAGGCCGAGGCGATCGCCGACGGTCTGGCCATGACCTCGCGTTTCCATCCAGCGATGCGGGTCGAGGCGGAACAGTACGGCGACGCCATCCTGACCCCGCATCCCGAACGGCTGATCCGCGCCGGCGCCTTGCCGACCGTGAGCGGCATTCCGGGTCTTGAACCGCGCGGCGCGATCTGGTCGGAAATCGAGATCGACGGCACGGCCGTCAACGTCATGAACACCCACCTGGGTCTGGTTCCGCGCGAGCAGCGGCTTCAGGCCGCGGCTCTGGCCGGATCCGGCTGGATCGGCGGATGCGAGGGACCGATCCTGCTGGCCGGAGATTTCAACGCCACTTCGATCACCCGCCCCTATCAGACCCTGTGCCGCAGCCTGCAGGACTGCCAGCGTCAGTTGGGCCAGAAACCCAGCGTGAAGACCTTCCCGTCGGCCTTCCCCGCCATCCGCATCGACCACTGTTTCGTCAGCCCGCATATCCGCATCCGCGCGGTGCGATCCGCCTTCTCGCCCCTGGCCCGCGTCGCCTCGGACCACCTGCCGCTGATCGTCGATTTCGAGGTCGTTCAACCCGGCGCGTGACCGCCCTCGGACGCTGGTCGCGTGCGTTGCGAACGGTTCAGACGCTTCCAAGGCCGCCAGGCGTCGCTGGACGACGTCGGGTCGCCCAACTGCCATTCGGCGAACATCCGCTGGATACGCGTCGGCGGCTCCGAGCCCAGCGGCTTCAGCCGATCGGTTTC
>NZ_JAELUF010000079.1 GCF_016429195.1 Brevundimonas sp. ASV9 | reverse complement strand
CCCCCCCCCCCCCCCCCCCCCCCCCCCCCCCCCCCCCCCCCCCCCCCCCCCCCTTTTTTGCTGGTCTCGTGGGCTCGGAGATGTGTATAAGAGACAGACCCTACACCGCGCCGGCCGCCTCGACGTCGAGCACCAGCCGGTTGAACGCCGCGCCTGCGGCCTCGACCCCGGCTCCGGTCGTCACCACGCCCGCCGCTCCGGCGATTACGGTCCAGCCGCTAAACTGATTTCAGCAGACTAATGGAAAGCCCCGGCCTCGGTCGGGGCTTTTTCCTATGATCGAGGTTCAGGCGCCGCTGACGCGCCAGATGACATTGCCCACGTCGTCGGCGACCAGCAGCGCGCCTTGCCGATCAACCTGCACCCCGACAGGGCGGCCCTGAGCCTGGCCCTGAGCGTTCAGAAATCCGGTCAGAACATCCTGCGGCGGCCCGGCGGGACGCCCATCGACGAACGGCACGAAGATCACCTTGTAGCCGCTGCGCGCGCTGCGGTTCCACGATCCATGCTGGCCGACGAAAACGCCTGAGCGCAAGGCTGGCGGCAAAAGGCTCGCGCCTTGTCCGAACGTCAGCCCCAGCGACGCCGTGTGCGCGCCCAGGGCGTAATCCGGCCGGATCGCGCGCGCGACCATCGCCGGATTGGCGGGCGGACGCGTATCGACCGTCTGACCGTAATAGCTCCACGGCCAGCCGTAAAAGGCGCCCGGCGTGACCGAAGTCATATAGTCGGGCACCAGATCGTCGCCGATTTCATCACGCTCGTTGACCGCCACCCACAGCTGGCCGGTCTGCGGGTTCCAGTCCATGCCGACCGGATTGCGCAGGCCCGAGGCATAGACCTGCCGCGCCCCCGTGGCCGGATCGATCTCCAGGATGGCGGCGCGATCGACTTCCTCATCCAGGCCGTTTTCGCCGACGTTCGAGTTGGAGCCGACCCCGACATAAAGCCGCTGGCCGTCCGGGCTGGCGACCAGGCTCTTGGTCCAGTGGTGATTGCGGCCGGCGGGCAGGTCTATGATCTTTGTCGCCGCAGCGTCGATGCGCGTCTGGCCGCTCCGATACGGGAAGGCCACCACCGCATCGGCATTGGCGACGTAGAGCCGATCGCCGACCAGAGCCATGCCGAAGGGCGAGTTCAGGCCGGTCAGGAAATCGCTCCTGATCTCCGCTGCGCCGTCGCCGTCCGCATCCCGCAGCAGGACGATCTTGTTGGGGCTCGGGACGCCGGCGCCGGCCTTGGCCATGACCTTGCCCATCACCCAGCCACGCAGACCGCCCTTCTTGTCTTCGGGCTTGGGCGGTGCATTCGACTCCGCGACCAAAATATCGCCGTTGGGCAGGCGATAGAGCCAGCGCGGGTGATCCAGGCCTGTCGCGAACGCCTGTACGCGCAATCCCGCCGCCGCGACCGGCGTCGCGCCTTCGGGCCAGCTCGACGCCGGGGCGATGTTGACGGTCGGCAGCAAGCCCCGACGCGGCGCCGGCAGTTGCGGGTCCGGACCAAACCCCGCCGCGACGGGCAAAGCTGTCCCGCCCGCGCAGGCCCCCAGACCGATCACCGTCGCGAGCAGTGTCGAGGCGAACAAGACCGTCCGTGTCGAGCGCATGGCCTTTGATCCTTAACGCGCCGGTTGGGCCGGGAACTCCAGACGACTGACATCATACCCAAGGGCCCGCGCCCGTTCGGTCAAGGCGCGCACCTGCTGCTCGCTAGGCAGGTCGCGCGTGTAGATGAACAGGCGATTGAAGGTCGGATCGGCCGAGATGAACCAGCTGTAGTCATCCGCCCGGTCCAGCACCCAATAGTCCCAGGTCACGAACCCGGCCAGATACTTAACCCTCAGCTTGGCATTGGTGCCCGGATCGAGGATTTCACCCCGTCCGCCGATGGCCTTTTCCTTGCCGTCCGGCGTGCCGACCTGGCAGGTGTCGCGCACATCGACACGCGTGCCCTCGACCGGCGTGTAGATCGACGCGCCGGCGACGCAGCCGTCGGTCAGGCGATCCGGCAGGCGCGCGATCTCGTGCCAGCGCCCGGACCACAGACGCTGCACATCCACCGGCTTGGCCGGCTGTGGCGCGCGATATTCAGAAGGCGACGGTGCGGTGACGCATCCCGCCAGCGCGATCGCGGCGGCGGCGGATGCGGCGAAGGATTTCAGGCTGGACATGGGCGTTTCCGTTTTGATGCCATAAGCCGCTTTCGGCGACCCTGGTTCCTCTACGTCACAACGCCGTTCTTGGACCTCTTGCCCGTCAGGTCGGAAATCTCACAGGACGTGGCAGTATCAATCGCTTGTCTTACGTCGCACATTGGCGTTGTCACCTCCGCTCGACGGAGACTCTCGGTGGATACTGCCATTCTGACTGCGAACCCAACCCTGTCCGCGCCGCGCCTGACACACCTTCAGCGCCTGGAGGCCGAGAGCATCCACATCCTGCGCGAGGTGGCGGCCGAAGCCGAGCGCGCGGTCATGCTGTATTCGATCGGCAAGGATTCAGCCGTCATGCTGCATCTGGCGAAAAAGGCCTTCTATCCGTCCAGGCCGCCCTTCCCGCTTCTGCACGTCGACACGACGTGGAAGTTTCGCGCCATGTACGCGATGCGGGAACAAGCCGCCGCCGATCTGGGCGTCGAACTGCTGGTCCACCAGAACCCCGACGCCCTCGCACGCGGCATCAACCCCTTCGATCACGGCTCGGCCCTGCATACGGACCTGTGGAAGACCGAAGGTCTGAAACAGGCCCTGAACCATTACGGCTTCGACGCGGCCTTCGGCGGCGCCCGTCGCGACGAGGAGAAGTCGCGCGCCAAGGAGCGGATATTCTCCTTCCGCACCGCCGAACACCGTTGGGACCCGAAGAACCAGCGCCCCGAACTCTGGCGGCTCTACAACACGCGCAAAAAGCCCGGTGAGAGTATCCGCGTCTTCCCGATCTCCAACTGGACCGAGCTCGACGTCTGGCAATACATCCACCTGGAGCGGATCCCCATCGTGCCGCTGTATCTGGCCGCTAAAAGGCCGGTGGTGGAGCGGGACGGCGCCCTGATCATGGTCGATGACGACCGGTTCCGCCTGCGTCCCGGCGAGACGCCGCAGATGAAGTCCGTCCGGTTCCGCACCCTGGGCTGCTACCCCCTGACCGGGGCGGTCGAGAGTACGGCCGCGACCTTGCCCGAGGTCATTCAGGAAATGCTTCTAACCACCACATCCGAGCGCCAGGGCCGGATGATCGACCACGACCAGTCCGCCTCGATGGAGAAGAAGAAGCAGGAGGGCTATTTCTGATGGCTCACCAGTCCGACCTGATCGCCCGCGACATCGACGCCTATCTGGACGCCCACCATCATAAAAGCCTGCTGCGCTTCATCACCTGCGGCAGCGTGGACGACGGCAAGTCCACCCTGATCGGCCGCCTGCTCTACGACTCCAAGATGATCTTCGAGGATCAGATGGCGGCGCTGGAAGCGGACAGTCGCCGCGTCGGCACCCAGGGCGGCGACATTGACTTCGCCCTGCTGGTCGACGGCTTGGCCGCCGAGCGGGAACAGGGCATCACCATTGATGTGGCCTATCGCTTCTTCTCGACTGAGAAGCGCAAATTCATCGTCGCCGATACGCCCGGCCACGAGCAGTACACGCGAAACATGGTCACCGGCGCCTCGACCGCCGACGCCGCCGTCATCCTGATCGACGCCCGGCGCGGGGTGCTGACCCAGACGCGCCGCCACGCCTATCTGGTCAGCCTGCTGGGCATCCGCCACGTCATCCTGGCGGTCAACAAGATGGACCTGATGGGCTGGTCCCAAGATGTGTTCGACGCCATCGTCGCCGACTTCCGCGCCTTCGCCGGTCAGATCGGGCTGAAGACGTTCGACGCCATTCCGATGTCGGCCCTGCGCGGCGACAACATCACCGAACCCAGCGCTCATTCGCCGTGGTACGCCGGCCCGCCGCTGATGAGCCTGCTGGAAGCGCTGGAGGTCGGCGACGCTCTTCAGGCTGACCCCTTCCGCCTGCCGGTGCAGTGGGTCAACCGGCCCAACCTCGACTTCCGCGGCTTCTCCGGCCAGATCGCCGCCGGGATCGTGCGCCCCGGCGATTCGGTGCGCGTCCTGCCGTCCGGCAAGATCTCGACCGTCGCCCGCATCGTCACCGCCGACGGCGACTTGAGCTTGGCCGTCGCCGGCCAATCGATCAGCCTGACCCTGGCCGACGAGATCGATGTCTCGCGCGGCGACGTCCTGGCCTCCGCCGACGCCCCGCCCGAGGCCGCCGACCAGTTCGAGGCCACCGTGGTCTGGATGGACGACGAGCCCCTGCTGCCGGGCCGGCCTTACCTGCTCAAGATCGGCGCCAAGCTGGTGGGCGCCACCATCACCGAGCCCAAGCACAAGGTGAACGTCAACACCCTGGAACAGCAGCCGGCCAAACGGCTGGAGCTGAACGAAATCGGCGTCTGCAACCTGTCGCTGGACGCCCCCGTCGCCTTCGCCCCCTATGTCCAAAACAAGGATCTGGGCGGCTTCATCCTGATCGACCGGATCTCGAACCGCACGGTCGGGGCGGGTTTGCTGCACTTCGCCCTGCGCCGCGCCCACAACATCCACTGGCAGGCGCTTTCGGTCGACAAGGCGGCGCGCGCCACGATCAAGAACCAGACAGGCCGCGTCGTCTGGCTGACCGGCCTGTCGGGCGCGGGCAAGTCGACCATCGCCGATCTGGTGGAAAAGCGGCTGCACGCCGACGGTCGCCACACCTATCTGCTCGACGGCGACAATGTCCGCCACGGCCTGAACCGTGACCTCGGCTTCACCGAAGAGGACCGGGTCGAGAACATCCGCCGCGTCGCCGAGGTGTCGAAACTGATGGTGGACGCCGGGCTGATCGTCCTTGTCAGCTTCATCTCGCCCTTCCGCGCCGAACGCCGTCTGGCCCGCGACCTGCTGGGCGCGGGCGAGTTCGTCGAGGTTCACGTCGACACGCCGCTGGCGGTCGCCGAAGCCCGCGACGTCAAGGGCCTGTACAAGAAGGCCCGCGCGGGAGAGCTCAAGAACTTCACCGGCATCGACAGCCCTTACGAACCCCCCGAAAGCCCCGAAATCGTCGTGGACACCACAACCATGTCGCCCGAGGACGCCGCCGAGCGCATCGTCGCCTGGCTGGATGGGCGTTTCTCGACCGAGGACTTCGCCATCTAGGTTCGGAACCTTGACCGTTCGCCGGACGCTCTAGGAACTGATGACCAATCCGATCCAGAAGCTGGGCCTCGACACCATCGAGCAGTCGCAGATCGCCCGCATCGCCGGGATCAATCTGACGCTGGGCGGTCTGGTCAGCGCGGGGGTGATCCTGCTGATCGCCTTCGCCGCCCATTGGCTGGTGACGCGGTCGCTGCGCCGGGTGCGCGAGCGCTCGGACCGCAGCCGTCAGGCGATCTATCTGCTGGAGCGTCTGGCCGGCTACGGCATCATCGTCGTGGGGATTATGTCAGCCCTGTCGGCAGCCGGGCTGAACCTGTCGTCCCTGACCGTCTTCGCCGGCGCGCTCGGTATCGGGGTGGGTCTCGGGCTGCAGGGGGTGGTCAAGGAGTTCGTCTCCGGCCTGTTCCTGATCTTCGACCGGATGGTGTCGGTCGGCGACTATATCGAGATCGAGGACATCGGCATCCGCGGCGCCATCATGGAGATCGGCCCGCGCGCCACCCGTGTCCGCACCAATGACAACGTCAATGTCCTGGTGCCCAACTCGCGCTTCATCGAACAGCCCGTCACCAACTGGACGATGAAGGGCGACACCCGTCGCATCCATGTGCCCTTCACCGTCGCCTATGGCTCGGACCGGGGAAAGGTGCGCGACGCCGTTTTGGCCGCTGCCCGCGCCAGCCCCTTCACCCTGCCGGAGACGGAGGCTCGCAAGAGCCAAGTCTGGCTGGTGGCCTTTGGCGATCGGGGACTGTCGTTCGAGCTGGTGGTCTGGCCGACGCGTGACGCCGTCAAACGCCCAGCGGCCATGCACGCCGCCTACACCTGGCTGATCGCCGACGCCCTGGACGCGGCGGGCGTCGAGGTGCCGGTTCCCCAGACCGATCTTCGCCTGCGCACCGCCTTCGGCCTGGATGGCGAGGAGGCCTTGAAGCGCCTCGGCTACGGCGTCGGCTCACCGCCGCGACCGACCGGCCCGCAAAGCACCGCCCGAACCGCCAACGACGCCGCCGACGACGTCATGGCCGACGATGAAGCGGAGATTCCGGAACCGCCCGCTCCGCCCAAGGCCCGTCAGACGAACTGAGCCGCCTTGGCCTTCAACCGCCAGGCATGCAGCAACGGCTCGGTATAGCCGTTCGGCTGTTCGACGCCTTCGAACACCAGCGCCCGCGCCGCCTGATAGGCCAGACTGTTATCTAGGTCCGCCGCCATCGGCCGATACACCGGATCGCCCGCATTCTGAGCATCGACCTTGGCCGCCATGCGCTGGAATGCCGCCTCGACCTGATCGGCCGTACAGATCCCGTGCAGCAGCCAGTTGGCGATATGCTGCGAACTGATCCGCAGCGTCGCCCGGTCCTCCATCAGGCCGATGTCGTGGATGTCCGGCACCTTGGAACACCCCACCCCCTGATCGATCCAGCGCACGACATAGCCCAGTATGCCCTGGGCGTTGTTGTCCAGCTCGGCCGCCACCTCGTCCTCGGACCAGTTGACGCCGTTCGCCAGCGGCGGGGTAAGCAAGGCCTCCAGTCCCGGCGTTTCGCGCCCGGCCACCTCCTTCTGGACCGCGAACACATCGACCGCGTGATAATGCAGCGCATGCAGGGTCGCGGCCGTCGGCGAGGGGGTCCAGGCGGTGTTCGCGCCGGTCTTCGGATGGCCGATCTTCTGCTCCAGCATGTCCGCCATCCGGTCCGGCGCCGCCCACATCCCCTTGCCGATCTGGGCCTTGCCGGACAGGCCGCATTTCAGGCCGATGGCGACGTTTCTCGCCTCATAGGCCGCGATCCAGGCGCTGGACTTGATGTCGGCCTTTCGCACCACCGGCCCGGCCTGGATGGCCGTGTGAATCTCGTCGCCTGTGCGGTCCAGGAAGCCGGTGTTGATGAAGACGATCCGGTCCCTCACCGCCTGAATGCAGGCCGCCAGATTGGCTGAGGTCCGCCGTTCCTCGTCCATCACCCCAACCTTGATCGCGTGGCGCGGCAGGGCCAGCAAGTCCTCGACCGCATCGAACAGCCGGTCGGTGACGGCCGCCTCGTCGGGCCCGTGCATCTTCGGTTTGACGATATAGACCGAGCCCGTCGCGCTGTTGCCGAACCCGCCCAGACCTTTGATGTCGTAAAGGGCGATCAGGCTGGTCATGATCGCATCCATGATCCCTTCCGGCGCCTCAGACCCGTCCGGCAGACGAATGGCCGGGGTCGTCATCAGATGCCCGACGTTGCGCACGAACAGCAGGCTGCGCCCCTTCAGGATCACCGACGACCCGTCCGGCGCGGTCCACTGGCGATCCGTCTCCAGAGCGCGGGTCAGGGTCTCGCCGCCCTTCTTGAACGTCGCGGACAGGTCGCCGCGCATCAGACCCAGCCAGTTGCGATAGGCCTCGGCCTTGTCGGCCGCATCGACGGCGGCGACGGAATCCTCCAGATCGACGATGGTCGACAGGGCCGATTCCAGCACCACGTCCGCCAGACCCGCCGCATCGGTGCGCCCCACCGAATGGCTGCGGTCGATCACCAGTTCAATGTGCAGACCGTTGTTGACCAGCAGGATCGAGGCGGGCGCGCTGGCCTCGCCCGTAAAGCCGACGAACTGTCCCGCATCCTTCAGGGCAGGCGACAACGCGCCGTCGATCACCGACCAGCCGGCGACATCCGTATGCGATCCCTCCGCCAGCGGCGCCGCCTCGTCCAGGAAGGCCTTGGCCCGCGCCACCACCCGCGCGCCGCGCGCCGCGTCATAGCCGCCGCCGGCCGGCAGGTCGCCCAGCGCATCCGTGCCGTAAAGCGCGTCATACAGGCTGCCCCACCGTGCATTGGCGGCGTTCAGCAGAAAGCGGGCGTTCAGCACCGGCACGACCAACTGCGGCCCGGCCATGCGCGCGATCTCGGCGTCCACGCCTTCAGTCCCGATCATGAACGGCGCCGGCTCCTCGACCAGATAGCCGATCTCTCTCAGAAACGCCTGCGACGCCGCCACGTCATAGGGCTGGCCCCGCCGCGCCCGATTCCAGTCGTCAATCTGCGTCTGCAAGGCGTCGCGTCGTTCCAGCAGCGCCCGGTTGTCGGGCGCAAACCGCTCGAAGATCGCCGCCGCCCCGTTCCAGAAGGCCCCCGCATCAAGCCCCAGCCCCGGCAGCACGTCCTGCTCGATCAGGGCGATCAGTTCGCCCGCGACCTTCAGCCCGGCGCGATCTTCATGGGTCGTCATGACGGCCTCTCTCCGGCGCGACGCCGGCCTGTAACAATGCGTGATCAGGTAAGCCGAGGCCGGACACCGGCGCAAGGGTCACGTCGCGTCATCGCCGTCGCTTTTCGTCCAGCGCGACAGCCAGCTGGTCACAAACGCTTAACCGCGTCCGTGAACGGGACCGCAAGCGACGGCGCCTATTGTGAGCTTACGGACGAACTCGCGTCCGGTCAGTCGAGCGTCTCGCCCATGCTGTTTCTTCTGAACGACGTCGTGTTCGACCTGGACGAGGCCTGCCCGGTCACGCCCGCCGACGCGCGCCGGTTCGAGAAGCTGGGTCTGGACTATCTGCTGGAACTGGGCTGCGAACTGTTCGCCGAGGACCCGCTGCTTCACCGCAACGATCCCGAGCGCGCCCGTCGCCTGGCCTGGCTGATCGCCGATCGCAGTCCGGACGTGAACGCCGCCCTGTTCGCGGCGCCCGCCGCCGCCTGCAATCCGGACCTGGTCGAGCCGCGCTTCTGCACCCTGCCCGAACAGGTGATGCGCCAGCTTCAGGCCAAGGGCCGTCGCCTCGACGCCGTCTCTGCCGACCGCGCCGTCTGGAACCGCCTGGCCGCCTGATCGCGACCTGAAACGCCGTCAAAGGACGGCGTTGAACACCACATGGACCAGCGTCGCCACGGCTACGATGAAGCCGAAGCCGACGACCAGTCCTACCGCCGGATGCAGCGGCGCCCGCTCACGCGGCGCATGGGCGATACGGTCTTGCGGATGGATGACAGCCATCGTCCTTGTCCTTTCCCTATGATCCCGGATCGATCCGAGAGGGGAGCGTCGGACTCTGACGGCCCGATCGTCTCCTCCAGAACCGAGCATGACTCCGATAGCCCTTCGTGGCGAGGGGTTATTTTACGTGGACCAATCGGCTGGACGGCGGCGCGTGGAAGTTGCACCCTTGCGCCCAAGAGATGTTCGGGACTGATTGTATGCGTTCGAGTGTTGTAACCAGCGCCATTGCGGCGCTGGGGTCTTTCGTTTTGGCCGCAACGGCCCAGCCGGCGCGGGCGGACTGGCTGCGGGCTGAAAGCGAACGCTTCATCGTCTATAGCGACGGCGGCGAGCGCGCCCTGCGCGATTACGTTCAGAAACTCGAGATTTTCGATCGTGTCATGCAGGTCCGACACGGCGGCTCGATGTCGGATGAGCCGCAGCGTAAGATGCCGATCTATCTCGTCGGCGGTCGCCGAGGTCTGACGCGTGTGCACCCGCAGAGCGGTGAAAACACGATGGGTACCTACTTCCCGACAGAAGAGGATATCTTTGCGGTCGCCATCAGGGGCGACGGCGACGGCGGGATGTCAGGCGACGACATCCTGATGCACGAATACGCCCACCATTTCATGCTGGGCAACTTCCCCGGGTCCTACCCGGCGTGGTTCGTCGAAGGCTTTGCCGAATACTATATGACCGCGGACATCGACGTCCGAGATCGGAAAGTTCAACTCGGCCAGTTCAACCAGAACCGCGCCTACTGGATCATGGCGGAGACCTGGATCCCGCTTGATGTCCTGCTGACCAAGCGTCCGGGTGAAGTTCGATCCGAGAGTCAAAAAGCGACCTACTATCCGATCGCCTGGCTGCTGACCCACTGGTTCATCAGCGATCCTGCGCGCCTGGAGCAGTTGGAAGACTATCTGAAGCGCGTTTCGGGCGGCGAGGATTCTGTGCCTGCAATGGAGGCCGCAACCGGAATGTCGTTGCGTGACCTTCAGGTCGCGCTTCGACGCTACACCCGTGGTCGCCTGGTGGGCAGGACGCTCAGCGGCCAGTTTCCAACGGCCGACATCGTCGTCACGCGACTGTCGCCCGCCGCCGACGATCTTCTGCTCATCAACCAACGGCTCAAGATCGGCGTCCCCGACGAAGATCGCCAGGCCTTGGGCCAAGAGGTCGCCAGGCTGGCGGCCAGGCATGGCGATGATCCTCTGGCCTTGCTCGCCGCCGGCCATGCCGGTCTCCATTTCGGCGATCGCCCCGCCGGCGAACGTGCGCTCCAACGTCTGCTGGACATCAATCCGGACCATGTTGAAGCGTTGCAGTTCCTGGCGCAGGAGAGGCTCAAACAAGCGCGCGAGGCCGAAGACGACGACCAGGCTCAGGCATTGCGCGTCCAGGCGCGCGGTTATCTCTCTCGCGCCTATGCAGCCGGTCAGAACGACTACCGCACCCTGATGCTGCTGTCCGAACTTCGCCGGACCCAGCCCGGCTATCCCAACGAAAACGATCTGCTGACCCTGGGCTTGGCGCTGGATCGCGCCCCTCAACTGGCGGCGGTGCGCTTCCCCTATGCGGACGCCCTGGTAAAAACCGGCAAGCCGGAAGAGGCGATCGCGGTGCTGAAACCGGTGGCCAACAATCCCCACGGCGGCGCCGCTTCCATCTTCGCAAGCGGCATGATCGCCGCCATCGAAAAGGGCCAGGCCTTGCCGGAAATCACGCAAGACGCCGAAGCGCCTCAAATCAGCGAGCCGGAGCCGGAAACCTCTCCGCAAACACCGTCTGAATCCGCCCCATCTCCCGCCAGCGAGTGACTTTCGGCGCGCGGCGCGCTAGTCGCGCGCCATGTCCTCCTTGACCCTGCCTGAAGAAGCGGCGCGCCGGCGCACCTTCGCCATCATCGCCCACCCGGATGCGGGCAAGACGACCCTGACCGAGCATATCCTTCTGGCCGGCGGCGCCATTCGTGCGGCGGGCGCCGTGCGGGCGCGCGGTGAGAACCGGCGCACCCGTTCGGACTGGATGAAGATCGAAAAGGAGCGGGGCATCTCGGTCTCGGCCTCGGTCATGACGTTCGAGCACGACGGCAAGATGTTCAACCTGCTCGATACGCCCGGGCACGAGGACTTTTCCGAAGACACCTATCGCACCCTGACCGCCGCCGACTGCGCCATCATGGTGCTGGACGCCGCCAAGGGGATCGAGCCGCAGACGCTGAAGCTGTTCGAGGTCTGCCGCCTGCGCGACATTCCGATCATCACCTTCATCAACAAGCTGGACCGCGAGGCCCAGGACCCGATGGCCCTCTTGGACGACATCGCGTCGCGCCTTCAGCTGGACCCGGCCCCGATCTGGTGGCCGGCCGAGAGCGGCAATCGCCTGCGCGGCATGGTCGAGGTCGGAACCGGCCGGTTCCAGCCCTATACCCGCAAGGCCGCAGGTTCGGCCGAGGATCCCGAACACCCCCCCGCCCTGCCGCTCGACCAGGCGGCGCAGTATTTCGAGGCGGGCGAGCAGGACAATCTCGCCGAGGCCGTCGAACTGGTCGAGGGCGGCTATCCGGCATTCGACCGCCAGGCCTTCCTTGAGGGTCACATGACGCCGGTGCTGTGGGGCTCGGCGCTTCGCCACTTCGGCATCGACGAACTGCTGAAGGCCATCGGCGACTGGGCCCCGGCGCCCAAGGTGATGAAGGCGAAGAAGGAATCGCCGCCCGAGACCCGCAACGCCCCCGCCCCCGTCGAGACCGAGGTCGAACCGGGATCGAACGAAGTCACCGGCTTCGTGTTCAAGGTCCAGGCGAACATGGACCCCAACCACCGCGACCGGATCGCCATGTTCCGCATGGCGTCGGGCGCCTTCAAGCGCGGCATGAAGCTGAAGGTGCAGAACACCGGCAAGTCCCTGTCGGTCAATGCGCCGATCATGTTCTTCGCCTCGGACCGCGAACTGGCCGACGACGCCTTCGCCGGCGACGTGATCGGCATTCCGAACCACGGGATCTTACGCGTCGGCGACAGTCTGTCGGAGAGCGGCGTGGTCCGTTTCGCGGGCCTGCCCAACTTCGCGCCGGAAATCCTGCAACGGGTTCGCGTGAAGGATCCGCTGAAGGCCAAACACCTGAAAAAGGCGCTGGAAGGTCTGGCCGAGGAAGGCGTGACCCAGCTGTTCCGTCCCGAAATCGGCTCGGACTTCATCGTCGGCGCCGTGGGCCAGCTGCAGTTCGAGGTCATGGCCGACCGTCTGGGCGAGGAGTACGGCCTGGACGTCGTCTTCGAACCGTCCCCCTACGCCGAGGCGCGCTGGATCGCTCCAGGCTCGGAGGGCTCCGACGCGGACGTCGAGGACTTCAGCGGCAAATACCGTCCCCAGATGGCGCGCGACATTGACCAGGCCCCGGTCTTCCTGGCCAAGTCGAGCTGGGAGACCGGCTATGTCGGCGAACGCTTCCCCAAGATCGCCTTCACCAAGACGAAGGAGCGCGGCTAAGGCCGGGCGCCGCTAACGACTTCCTTTGGTCACGTAGCTGAGCCATTCTGAGGTCATGTCGACGCTTCTCGCCCTAGCCAGCACCGTCTTTATGCTGCAGGCCGCCCCTTCCGTGGGGCTGGTTTCGTATGAGGAGGCGGTGCGTTGTGCGGGCCTGACCCAGGCCGCGTCGGAGCTTGAAGGCGGCGAGAGCGTCCAGGGGCGTCGGCTCTATGACGCCGCGCTCTACTGGTCCCTGGCGGCCATGCAGGCCGCGACGGCGGCGGGCAAGACGGCGCCGGCCGCAGAGGCCGATCAAACCCGTGCGCGCATCGCCGCGGTGCGTCAGCTCAACGCTGAGGCGCCCGAGGCGCGCGCCAACCTGCAACGCTGCCAGCAGAAGACGCCGAAACTCGACTAGGTCGCCGGCTTAAGGCCAAGCCGAACCGCATTCCCGGCGCTGCGTTTGCATTGGACGCCGCAGGTGACGCAGTCTGCGTCCCGAAGCGGGATAACCGAGGTCCAGCATGTTCGAATTCGGCCGTGATCTTCGAAAACTCTTCGCCCAGGCGCGAGAGAGCGAAGACCTGGGCTGGGTCGAATTGATCGGCGCGGATCTGCTGCGCGCCGAGGCGCGACGCGAGGCCACGGACGCCGGACGCGTCTCCTGCGCTCGTCCCTTCGAGACCGAGAACCGCGCCTGCGCCCTGTGGCGCGAACACGCCCGGCGCACCGGCGCCGCCGACAGTCTGGACCGGGCCGAACGCTGCGCCGACAGCCTGGCGCGTTCAGCCGTGGGCGAGGATCAGATCGCGCGGGCCGCCATGGCCAAGGCGGCGGTGCTGATGCTGCGCTTTGATCTGTGCGGCGACCCCGGCCGTCTGGACCGCGCGGCGACGACCCTTGCGGCGGTCGGGCAGCCGCGCAGCCGACGCATCGCGGTCGGCATGGCCGCGCTTCACGCCCGGCTCACGGTCCGCACCGCCCGGCTGAGCGGCGACATCGCCCGCCTTCATCAGGCGGCTGTCTTGATGGATGAGGCGGTGCGCAGAGACGACGCCGAGGACATGGATCTGCGTATGGATCGCGCGGCCCTGTCGCTGGAAATGGGCGTGGTGCAGCGCGACGTGCATCTTCTGGATCAGGCCGGCCGCGACCTGGGCGCCCTGGTCGAGGCCGCATCCCCTGACCATCGCCCCCTGACCCGCGCCCGCGCCCTCGCTCTGTGCGGCGCTGGCCTGTCGGCCCTAGCCGCCATTGCGGGGCATGACGAGGCCCGCAACCAGGGGCGGATCATGTTCGACGCCGCCGCCGATCAGTTCACGCCGGATCACAGCCCGCTGGATTGGGCCGCGATCCAGGTGCTTCGCGTCGGCGACGACGCCCAGCCGCTGATGCTGCTGACCCAGGCGGAGGCCCTGACGCAGGGCGGCGAACTGATCATCGGCGCCCTGGCGCGCGAGCGGCGC
>NZ_JAELUF010000759.1 GCF_016429195.1 Brevundimonas sp. ASV9 | reverse complement strand
CCCCCACCCCCCCCCCCCCCCCCCCCCCCCCCCCCCCCCCCCCCCCCACCCCCCCCCCCCCCCCCCCCCCCCCCGTGTTCATGCAGATGACGTCATACGTGAGACGATTGCTGGTCTCGTGGGCTCGGAGATGTGTATATGAGTCAGGGGCTGAGCTTTGGCGGAACCGCCGGTCAGGACGATGCCGGGACGGGCGACGCCGCCGATGCCCGACAGGCTGTCGCCGCAATGGGCCAGCAGCGCATTGACCACTGTCTCTTATACACATCTGACGCTGCCGACGAATACATCACAGTGTGGATGTGGGTGGGGGCGGGTTGGGTGGGGGGGGGGGGGGGGGGGGGGGGGGGGGGGGGGGGGGGGGGGGGGGGGGGGGGGGGGGGGG
>NZ_JAELUF010000758.1 GCF_016429195.1 Brevundimonas sp. ASV9 | reverse complement strand
CCCCCCCCCCCCCCCCCCCCCCCCCCCCCCCCCCCCCCCCCCCCCCCCCCCCCCCCCCCCCCCCCCCCCCCCCCTTTCTCACGCAGAAGACGGCATACGCGATACGATTGCTGGTCTCGTGGGCTCGGAGATGTGTATAAGAGACAGGATCCCCATCGTCAATGAGAACGACACGGTGGCGACCGAGGAAATTCGTTACGGCGACAACGACCGGCTGGCGGCGCGCACGGCCCAGCTGGCGCGCGCAGACCCTGTCTCTTATACACATCTGACGCTGCCGACGAATACATCACAGGGTAGAGCTCGGTGGTCGCCGGATCGTGAAGAAGGGGGGGGGGGGGGGGGGGGGGGGGGGGGGGGGGGGGGGGGGGGGGGGGGGGGGGGGGGGGGGGGGGGG
>NZ_JAELUF010000757.1 GCF_016429195.1 Brevundimonas sp. ASV9 | reverse complement strand
GGACAGAGCTGCATGCTCACCTGTCGTTTTATGGAGAAAGGTTGAAGATGGCCATCATCGTCAAAGTATGGCAGCGCATGTTTCAAGATGACAGATGACGGTCCAGCCTCACCAGACATCTTAACAGCGCGCAGGGTAGTGTTTGTCGAGCCATGGGGGCATCTGTCCACCTCCCAGGTCGTGTCTGGATACACAGAGGCGAGATATCTGGCGTAGTCTAGCTCGGCCATTTTGCGCAGGCTCCAATGCTGCAAACAATTTCACTGAGTGTGTAGTGATACTTTAGACTTTCCGTCGCAATCGCGGCTAGACTTTATATATAAGCATAAAGCAAAGCATCTGTGGACTGTTGCGATGACAGCACGAAAGGCTGGAAATACTCAGCCCCACTGCCGACC
>NZ_JAELUF010000756.1 GCF_016429195.1 Brevundimonas sp. ASV9 | reverse complement strand
GGGGAACTGCAATAAGGCTAGTTAGTATGTTGCGGGTTTAGGCAGCAATGAAGCCGTTTGTGCGAAAATTCTGCGCGAGGCGTCCGCCAACACCGTTGAAGCCCGTTACGAAGCCCCGCACGCGGGCTCTTTCCCATCGCGGCACCGCGCCACCAAAAAACCATCAAAGACGTCGTTGAAATTGCGCGCGCAAAGCTTCCAAGGCAATAATTCGTCTGCTAGTTGGCTCGGCAACATTGGTAAGAGCTGCGATCACGTCGGGGCGCTCGGAAACGCGTCGCAAAGGTTGGGTATAGTTGGCTTCTTTAATTTGGCGGCGGATGGCGCGGGACAACGGTAAGCCAGTAGGGGGCGTCGCGACGGGCGCATTGTCGCGCATTCAACGCATCGGTAGAGCA
>NZ_JAELUF010000755.1 GCF_016429195.1 Brevundimonas sp. ASV9 | reverse complement strand
ATCATGAGCTGGTTCTCTGTGGGCGGAGCGGCGGGCAGGGCGTATCTGATGAAGTTTGTCGACGAGAGACTGAGCCAGCGACGGATGGAGAGGAAGCAAGACGCCGAGAAGCCGGTTTTCAAAGCAGATGAGAGTGTGCCGCAAGATTTCGTCGATAAGCTCCTAGTGCAAAATGAAGAGGATCCTACAAAAGTCACGGCTTACCATGTTTTCATGATGGGCCTGTCCAACATTATCGCAGGTTCAGATACCATCGCTATTAGCCTGGCGGCAATTATGTACTATTTGGTCAGGACCCCGGCAGCCATGGCAAAACTTAGAGAAGAAGTTGAACAGTGTGCTGCAGGTGGGAAATTCAGCACAGGACATTTGCGCTTCCAGGATAGCCGCGACATGCC
>NZ_JAELUF010000754.1 GCF_016429195.1 Brevundimonas sp. ASV9 | reverse complement strand
CTCCCAGGCATGGCGCTCGTCATGCCCCGTAATTTGCGACAGGGTACCTACCATTAACAAAAAGGTTGTCAGGTGGTATTGGAGGTCGATGCGCCATTCATTGACAGAACGGTAGAATAAAGGAACAAGCGCCACTGAAAGGCTATTCAGAGGCATTTCTGCATTTCTCCTTTGCAGTCCTACGATTCGAGATACCGGGTGACGTGCCCGTTATTTGTCATTGAGTTGAGGGGCAGATAAATCACGGGTGGTACCAGATTCAGTGTACCCGCATGCACTGTACTCGTTTTGTTGGTGGCGTACCGACCGGTAACAGTCTGTCGGGTCCAGCCACAGGCGCTAAAATTGAACCCTGGCAGCAGCCGCCCTGCCGAAAGAAGCGCCGATATGTGCAGAGC
>NZ_JAELUF010000753.1 GCF_016429195.1 Brevundimonas sp. ASV9 | reverse complement strand
CCCCCCCCCCCCCCCCCCCCCCCCCCCCCCCCCCCCCCCCCCCCCCCCCCCCCCCCCCCCCCCCCCCCCCCCCCCCTTTCCACCAGAAGACGGCATACGAGATACGATTGCTGGTCTCGTGGGCTCGGAGATGTGTATAAGAGACAGCTTCCATGGCTGTGCCTACCTCTTCCAACGGCGGTGCTTGCATCCCTCGTCCCCCCCCCGGCGATGACAACAATGGCAACGGGAACCACCCCGGTGATGGCAACCTGTCTCTTATACACATCTGACGCTGCCGACGAATACATCACAGTGTAGATGTCGGTGGTGGGCGTGTGAGTGAGGGGGGGGGGGGGGGGGGGGGGGGGGGGGGGGGGGGGGGGGGGGGGGGGGGGGGGGGGGGGGGGGGGGGGGGG
>NZ_JAELUF010000752.1 GCF_016429195.1 Brevundimonas sp. ASV9 | reverse complement strand
GCTCCTCAATCTAGTGAGAAACACGACAAAGTCAGTACAAAGCAAGCCAAATTTGGTCAATCGCAGGGGGCTTTGTCGGCATTCGAGGGCAGAAATGATCGCGGGGAGCGGTGGAGGGGAAAATCGAGGGGACTATTTCCTTCCCCCCTCGTGTCGCGTCAAGTTCAAAACGCAAGTCTTATTTATTTCGCGTGAAGTCCATTCAAGTACATACCTGCTTCAGCTGCAACTCGGCACGACGTCTGTTATCAGCATCGGGAGTCAAGCTGGCGGCCAAAAGCCCCCTGACGGCGTTGTTATCCATGGCGGGCGGCGCGTGTGGTGTTTGGAGGGGCTAGAACAAGGGGTGGGGAGGCAGAAGAAGAGTCGAGAGAGAGTTGGAGTCGGCTCTTGACAAC
>NZ_JAELUF010000751.1 GCF_016429195.1 Brevundimonas sp. ASV9 | reverse complement strand
GATCTACACTGTGATGTATTCGTCGGCAGCGTCAGATGTGTATAAGAGACAGGCTGTATATACATATTAAACTTGGGAGAATGGGACCAAAAAGACTTCAACCAAAAACAGTTGACCGAATACTCGTTGCTATGTGATTGAGAACATGTATGTAGCATGCCGTTGGTATCTCCAAAACGCCAAAAAGAGTCAACTACGCCAAACTCCAAGAATCTTGCATAACCTTCCAACGTAAGCTCTCTCTCTCTCTCTCTCTCTCAATCCTCTCCACTGCTTTCATTATCATCGTCGTCACTACGATTCCCCCTCTTGCTCTTCTTCTTTCTAACAACGGGAACAACCATCCCACCTGTCTCTTATACACATCTGACGCTGCCGACGAATACATCACAGTGTAG
>NZ_JAELUF010000078.1 GCF_016429195.1 Brevundimonas sp. ASV9 | reverse complement strand
GGCCTTCACCAACACCACAACGCCGCAAGCGAACGGCACCTACTACAACCAGGCTACCGACACGGCGACCTACAACGCCTACCTCGGCGCCCCGCGCACCTACGGCGTGACGCTGAAGGTCAAATACTGATCGCTTAGCCGCAAAGCTAACCGACGAAGGGCCGACCGGGCGACTGGCCGGCCCTTTTTCTTTTGCAATCAGGCCTGACAGCGGGCGCGACCCGGCGCTGTCGAGACGGGGAGCCGGCCTAAGTTTTGGTCGATCAACGGGTTTCGGGCGCCGAACTGTTCTAGACGCGGACGTTAGACTGCCCGATACACGATTTTATCGACGCCCTGCGTCCACTGAGGAAGCGAATGCGTCACCAGAAGTTTCGAAATCCAGCCTGGCGCGGATACGCCTTGGCCGTCGTCGCCTTTCTGGTCGCGTTTGGCCTGCGCTATGGCCTGGCGCACTGGTTTCCGCCGGGCTTTCCCTATCTGACTTTCTTTCCGGCCGTCGTCCTGGTCGCCTTCTATGCCGGTCTGCGGCCTGCCATCCTGACAGCGACCTTGTCGGGCCTGTCGGCCTGGTGGTTCTGGATCGGCCCGCCGGGCTTCGACCTGGGCGTCGCGACCTTCGTCGCCATCGGCTTTTACGCCTTCGTCGTCGCCGTCGACATCTTCTTCATCGTCGGCATGGATAAGGCGTCGGCCAAGCTGGCGCGCGAGGTCGAGCGCAGCACCGCCCTGGCGGAAAGCCGCGACATCCTGCTCCGGGAAGTGCAGCACCGGGTGTCGAACAACATCCAGATGGTCAGCGCCTTGCTTAAGCTGGAGGCGCGCACGACCGTCGATCCGGGCGCGAAAAAGGCCTTGACCGACGCCTCGGCCCGAACCGGTCTGGTCGCCCGCATCCAGCGCAGTCTGGCCGACGCCGATCAGAAGAAGACGGCCTTCCACGATGTGGCGCGATCGATCGTCGACGATGCGCTGACGGCGGCCGCGCGCGATGACGTGGTCGTCTCCATCTCCGGCGGCGATGTGGTCCTGTCGGCCGAAGAGGCCACGCCCGTGGTCCTCGTCATGCTGGAATGCGTCAACAGCGCGCTGGAGCATGGCTTTCCCGATCGGCCCGGCCGGATCACGATCGACCTGTGCGACGACGGCGCTGTGCGCACCCTGACCGTCGCCGACGACGGCGTGGGCGTCGCCGAGGATACGGCCGCCGAACCGACCAGCCTGGGCCTGCGGATCATCACCGCCCTGGCCCGCCAGCTGGGCGGAGAATGGTCCCTGCAGCCCTCATCGCCCGGCGCGATGGCCCGCCTGTCCTGGCCCAGCGCGCCCGTCGCGCTTTAGCGCCGACCCACGTCGCACCGCCAAGAGAAAGGCCCGGTCGGATCGCTCCGCCGGGCCTTGGTCGTTTCAGTCTTGGGCGGATCAGGCCGGACGATCTTCCGTCGTCGCCGGCTCTTCGTGCCCGTGCTGGCCGTGGAACATCTTGTCCAGTCGGCCTTCCAGGCGGCGCTTGACCCCGTCGATCAGGCTGAACACCACCGGCACGAACAGCAGCGAAAGGGCGGTCGAGGTGATCAGCCCGCCGATGACCGCGATGGCCATGGGCGAACGGAAGGCGGTGCCCTCGCCGAACGCCGCCGCGATGGGCAGCATCCCCAGGCCCATCGCCATGGTCGTCATGATGATCGGCCGAGCCCGCTTGTGGGCCGCGTCCATCAGGGCGTCGTGGCGGCTCATCCCCTTCTCCATCGCCATGATGGCGTAGTCGACCAGCAGGATGGAGTTCTTCGCCGCGATCCCGGTCAGCATGATGATGCCGATCAGGGCCGGCATGGACAGCGACTTGCCCGTCACCAGCAGCAGGAAGAAGGCTCCGCCGAACGACACGGGAAGGGCCGCCAGGATGGTGATCGGGTGGAAGAAGCTTTTAAACAGCAGGACCAGCACGACATACATCAGCAGAATGCCGGTGATGATGGCGAAGGCGAAACCCATGCCCAGCTCCTGGAAGCTTTCGGCGTCGCCCGACGGCTTCTGGCTGACGCCTTGCGGCAGGGACTTGATGGCGGGCAGGGCGTTCACCGCCTGCGTGCCCTGGCTCAGGGTCAGGCCGCTTAGTTCGGCGGTGATGTTGGCCACACGCAGTCGATCCAGACGATTGATCTGGTTGGGGCCTGCGCCAAAGCTGATGTCCGCCACCGCCGACAGGGGCACGGTCGCGCCCGACGCCGTCGGCACCTGAAGGTTCTCCAACACGCCCAAATCCGAGCGCGCCTGTTCCGTCAGCATGACCCGGATCGGCACCTGACGATCGCCCAGATTGAACTTAGGCAACAGCTGATCGGCGTCGCCCAGGGTGGCGACGCGCGCCACTTGGCTGATGTCCTGGGTCGACACCCCCTGCAGGGCGGCGACGTCGGCGCGCGGCGTGACCAGGATTTCCGGCCGCACGAGCGAGGCCGAGGACACCACATTGGACAGGCCGGGAATGCTGCGCATCTCGCGCTCGACCTTGGCGGCCGCCGGCTCAAGCACATTAGGATCGTCGCCGACCAGGGCGATGGTCAGAAGGCTGGACCCGCCGCCGCCGCCCGAGGCGCCGAACTGGATCCGCGCGCCTGGGATCTGGCGCAACACCGGCCCCATGTCGCGTTCAAATTCCTGCTGGCTCAGCTTGCGGTCCCAACGCCCGACCAGATTGACGGTCAGATTGGCGCTGCGCACCTCGCCGGCCGAACCGCCTCCACCGGGGCCGAAGCTGGTTGTCGCCGAACCGACGGACGAATAGACCGACTCGACCTCCGGACGCTTCATCAGTTCGCGGTTGATGCGCTGCACGGCCGAATCCGTCTCGGCCAACGTCGCGCCCGGCGGCAACTGAACCGTCACGGTGGAGCGGGAGATGTCCTCAACCGGGATGAACTCGCCCGGCAGCTTGGTCGCCATGAAGATCGACAGGAAGAAGAACAGGATCCCCATCCCCAGCACCCACAGCCGGTGATCGAACATCCGGTCCGCGACCTTGCGGCGGAACCAGCTGGCGCGCGGATGGTGGTCGGCCCGGCGCTTGCGCCAGTCGTCGCCCAGCGCCCAGTTCAGGGCCTTCAGATAAGGGCCCATCCAGAAGGGCTCTTTGTGCTCCTTGCCCTGGTCGCGCTTCAGCAGATAGGCCCCCATCAGAGGCGTCAGGGTTCGCGCCACGAGCAGCGAGAACAGAACGCTGACGCAGGTGGCGATGGCGAAGCTCTTGAAGAACTGGCCCACGACGCCGGGCATGAAGCCGGTGGGGGCGAACACCGCCACCAGGGTCGCCGTGGTCGCCATGACCGCCAAGCCAATCTCGTCGGCCGCCTCGATGGCGGCGGGGTAGGGGGCCTTGCCGTCGCGGATGTGTCGGACGATGTTCTCGATCTCCACGATGGCGTCGTCCACCAGGATGCCGATGGTCAACGACAGGGCCAGCAGCGTCACCACGTTCAGCGACTGGTTCGTCAGGTCCATCACCCAGAAGGTCGGTATCAGCGACAGCGGCATGGCCACCGCCGCGATCAGGGTCGCGCGCCAGTCCCGCAGGAAGATGAAGACGACCGCGATCGCCAGCAGGGCGCCCAGCACCAGGGTCTCGACCGAGGCGTGGAAGTTGTTGACGACGTCTTCCGTGGTGTTGGCCACCTCCTCGATGGTCAGGTCGCCGCGCTCCTGATCCAGCTTGTCGATCTCGGCCTTGACCCGGTCATAGACGTCCACCTCGGATGAGCCGATGGCGCGCGAGACGCCGAAGCCGACGACTTCCTGACCGTTAAAGCGGGCGCGGCCGCGCGGCTCGGACCATTCGTCGGTGATCTGGCCCAGGTCGCCCAGACGCACATTGCGGCTGCCGATGGGGATCAGGGTCTCACGCAGCTGTTCGACTGACTTGGCCGAACCGACGGTGCGAATGGCCTGTTCCTCGCCCGCGATCTCGCCGCGGCCGCCCGGCAGGTTGATGTTGGAGGCGCGCAGCTGGTTCGACACCTGGGCCGCCGTCACGCCCGACGCGGCCAGCCGCGCGGGGTCCAGCTTGATGCGGATTTCGCGGCTGACGCCGCCGTCACGGCTGATCTGGCTGACGCCGCGCACCGACAACAGGCGTTTGGCCACGGTGTTGTCGACGAACCAGCTCAACTCCTCGGGGCTCATGCCCGGCGCCCGCACCACATAGTTGGCGAAGGGGATGGCGGTGAACTCGATGCGCTGGACGATCGGTTCCTGCACGTCGGCGGGCAGGTTCTGGCGGATGCCGCTGACGGCGTTGCGCACGTCGTTGGTGACCTTCTCCAGGTTCACGCCCAACTGGAACTCGATCGAGGTGGTGGACACGCCCTCGTTGACGACCGAGGTGATGTGCTTGACCGAGCCCAGGCCCGCCACCGCATCCTCAACCAGACGGGTGACCTGGGTCTCCATCTCGGTCGGGGCGGCGCCGGCCTGAACCACCGTCACGGCGACGACCGGCAGGTCCACGTCGGGGAAGTTGTTTGTCCTGAGCTTGAAATAGCTCATCGTCCCCGCGATCGTCAGGACGACGAACAGCAGGACGATGGGGATCGGGTTCCTGATCGACCAGGACGAGATGTTCTGAAAGCCCATCGGTCCGGTTCCTTAGCGCGCGGCGGCAGGCGCGGCGGCAGGCGCGGCGGGCGTCGCCGGCTGGGGCGCCGCGGTCGCCGGGGCCACCGTCACATGGTCACCTTCGCCCAGGAAGCCTGCGCCCTGCACGACGACGCGCTGACCGGCCTGGACGCCCGTGACCGCGACGCGGTCGCCGCTGCGAACCCCGGTCGTGACCGGGACGAAGCGGACGACATCGCCCTGACCAACGACATAGACCCCGGCCTTGGCCTCGCGATAGACGACCGCCGAGGCCGGCACGACCAGGGCAGGCTGATCGCCGACGGCGATCTCGGCGCGGGCGAACATGCCGGGCCGCAGCTGGGCGCCGGGCGCCAGGGAGATGCGGGCCAGGCCCAGGCGGGTCTGCGCATTGACCTCGGGCGTGACGATGCGGACCGAGCCGGTAGTCTGACCCGCCTCGCTGGAGGTCACGATCGCGGACTGACCGGCGCGGACCAGCGACAGTTCGGTTTCCGGCACCTGAGCGTCCAGCTCAAGCCGGCCGTCGCGCACCATGCGGAACAGCTCGGTCCCGGCGGCGATGATCTGACCCTTGGTGACGCTGCGGCTGATGATCAGGCCGCTGACGGGCGCGCGGATGGTCGCCTGCGACAACTGGGTCTGGGTCTGGCTGAGGGCCGCGCGGGCGGCGGCCAGATTGGCGTTCGAGCTGCGCTGGTTGGCCAGGGCCGTATCCAGCGACGCCTGGCTGAGGAAGCCGCGTTCCTTCAGCTGCTGCGCGCGATCAAGCGCGGCGTTGTCGCGCGCCACATTGGCCTCGGCCAGCTGCACCTGGGCCTGCTGCTGGCGCAGCTGGGCGCGCAGCAGGACGTCGTTCATCTGCACCAGCGGCTGGCCCTGACGCACGTAGGAGCCTTCGTCGACATAGACGGCGACGGCGGTCAGGCCGCCGGTCTCGGCCGCCACCGGCACCTCTTCCCAGGCGGAGACGGAGCCCGAGGCGCTGACCGTGCGGGCCAGATTGATCTGGGTCACGGTCGCGGCGGTCACGGTCTGGCGCGCGCCGGCCGCTTCCTTGCCGTGGGCCTTCTTGTCGTCTCCGCCGCCGCAGCCGGCCAGCAGCAGGACGGCGAGAACGGCCGCGCCGGCCAAGAGAGTGGGTCGGGTCGTCTGGAGCACGGAAAAACGTCCTTGGAGAGCGATCAGGCGATGGCTGTCTCCTTATCGCGTCACAGAGCCGCGCTCAAAGACAAACGCCATCATTGCAAAGCTGTAATACGCCCGTTGATCGGGGCCGGATCGCGCCGCGTCTGGTCCCCGGCGCCCGCGCGTGATAGGGGCGCGCGGATGACGACTCCCCCGATCTCGAACATTCGCAACTTCAGCGTGGTCGCCCACATCGACCACGGCAAGTCGACCCTGTCCGACCGCCTGATCCAGCACACCGGCGGCCTGACCGCGCGCGAGATGTCCGAGCAGGTGCTCGACAATATGGAGATCGAGAAGGAACGGGGCATCACCATCAAGGCCCAGACCGTGCGCCTGACCTACAAGGCCAGGGACGGCGAGGAGTACATCCTGAACCTGATGGACACGCCGGGCCACGTGGACTTCGCCTATGAGGTCAGCCGCTCGCTGGCCGCCTGCGAAGGCTCGCTGCTGGTCGTGGACGCCTCGCAAGGGGTCGAGGCCCAGACCCTGGCCAATGTCTATCAGGCCATCGACAACAACCACGAGATCGTCCCGGTCCTGAACAAGGTCGATCTGCCGGCGGCCGAGCCGGACCGCGTGCGCGCCCAGATCGAGGACGTGATCGGCATCGACGCCTCCGAAGCCGTCCTGGCCAGCGCCAAGTCCGGCATCGGCATCGAGGAGGTGCTGGAGGCCATCGTCACCAAGCTTCCGGCGCCCAAGGGGGATGTGAACGCCCCGCTGAAGGCCATGCTGGTCGACGCCTGGTACGACCCTTACCTCGGCGTCGTCGTGCTGGTGCGCGTGTTCGACGGCGTGCTGAAGACCGGCATGCGGGTCAAGATGATGCGCAATGGCTCGACCCACCTGATCGACCGCGTCGGCGTCTTCCTGCCCAAGAACACCCCGGTCGATCAGCTCGGCCCCGGCGAGGTCGGCTTCATCACCGCCCAGATCAAGGAAGTCGCCCATGCCGCCGTCGGCGACACCATCACCGACGAGAAGAAGCCGACCGCCGAACCGCTGAAGGGGTTCAAGGAGGTCCAGTCGGTGGTCTTCTGCGGCCTGTTCCCGGTGGACGCCGCCGACTTCGAGGACCTGCGCGCCGCGATCGGCAAGCTGCGCCTGAACGACGCCTCCTTCACCTATGAGATGGAAAGCTCGGCGGCGCTGGGCTTCGGCTTCCGCTGCGGCTTCCTGGGTTTGCTGCACCTTGAGATCATTCAGGAGCGCCTGAGCCGCGAGTTCAACCTCGACCTGATCGCCACGGCGCCGTCCGTCGTCTACAAGATCGGCCTGCGCGACGGCTCCGAAATGGACCTGCACAACCCGGCCGACTTGCCCGACGTGATGCAGATCGAGACGATCGCCGAGCCCTGGATCAAGGCCACCATCCTGACCCCCGACGAATACCTGGGCGGCGTCATCAAGCTGTGCCAGGACCGTCGCGGCCAGCAGATCGAACTGTCCTACGTCGGCAACCGCGCCATGGTGGTCTATGAGCTGCCGCTGAACGAGGTGGTGTTCGACTTCTACGACCGGCTGAAGTCGATCTCGAAGGGTTACGCCTCGTTCGACTACGAGATCACCGAATACAAGGTCGGCGACCTGGTGAAGATGTCCATCCTGGTCAACGCCGAGCCGGTCGACGCCCTGTCGATGCTGGTCCACCGCGCCCGCGCCGAGACGCGGGGCCGGGGTATGGTCGAGAAGATGAAGGAACTGATCCCGCCCCACCTGTTCCAGATCCCGATCCAGGCGGCCATCGGCGGCAAGATCATCGCCCGCGAGACCGTGCGCGCCCTGCGCAAGGACGTGACCTCGAAATGCTACGGCGGCGACGCCACCCGCAAGAAGAAGCTGCTGGAAAAGCAGAAGGCCGGCAAGAAGCGCATGCGCCAGTTCGGCAAGGTCGAAATCCCGCAGGAAGCCTTCATCGCCGCGCTGAAGATGGACGAGGATTGATCCCGCGCTGGACCTCTCCGTCCCCGCCGGGGGAAGGGAGAGGTCTTGGTGCGCCGCCTCAGTGCGCCCCGTTCAACTGCTCGAACACCTTGTCGTAACCATTCGCTTCCGCGAACCGCAGCGGCTTGACCCGTTCGACCAGGATTTCGCCGCGCGGGGTCTCGCCGCGTTCGATCAGGCCGATCACTTCGTCCGTATAGTCGGCCAGCGGCATGGAGGAGGGGTTTTCCGCATGGCCTGGCATTATGTCGGTGGCGACGCCGGGCGGGGCCAGTTCCAGCACCTCGACCGCGGTGTCCGCCAGTTGATGCCGCAGGGATTGGCTCCACGAATGCAACGCCGCCTTGGTCGCATTGTAGGTCGGCGTCGCCGTCAGCGGGACGAAAGCCAGGCCCGACGTCACCGTCATCACCGTCGCCTTTGGCTGGGCCGTCAGATGCGGCAGCAGAGCGGCTGTCAGGCGGATCGGCCCCAACAGATTGGTGGCGATGATCGTCTCCACGGCGGCTAGGTCAAACGGCTGGGCCTTCAAGTCCTCTGCCTTCATGATGCCGGCGTTCAGAATGACGACATTCAGGGAGGGGTGGTCCTTGACGACTTGGGCGCCGAAGTCGGCGACGGCCGCGGCGTCCTCCATGTCCAGAGTCGCCCAGGCCATGCCGGGATTGGCGGCCGCCGTCTTTTTCAGCACGCCTTCGCGACGGCCGGTGATGATGATCTGATTGCCGCGCGCGTGCAGCGCCTCGGCGAGGGCGCGGCCGATGCCCGTGCCGCCGCCGGTGATCAGTATGGTGTTGCCGGTGATGTTCATGATCGTCTCCTCGGGATGCGTCAGCGATGAAAGCGAGGTATGGCGATCACTCTCTAATCGAAAGTAGGCACTCGGAACTGCCCTACTTACCGTCCAGAAAGAAATGGCTATGACGGAGCTTCCGCCCGCAAGAATTGCTCATCCCGAGACCGGCGAGGTCGCCGATCCGCGCGTGGAGGCCTTGGTCAATGACGTGATCGGCCGCGTCGCCGACAAATGGACCATGCTGATCCTGGAGGTTCTGGCCGAGCACGGCGAGACCCGTTTCACCCGCGTCGGCGAACTGGTTGGGGGCATCAGCCAGAAGATGCTGACCCAGACCCTGCGCCAGATGGAGCGCGACGGCCTGGTGACCCGCACCGTCCACCCCGTCATCCCGCCCAAGGTCGAATACCGCCTGACCGACCTGGGCTTCACCCTGGCCGAAGCCTTCTGCGGCGTCTGGATGTGGGCCGAGAAAAACATCGACCGCATCGAGGCGGCGCGCGCGGACTTCGACGGGCGAAAGCGGTAGAGCAAGGGATTCGACGGTTGACCCAAAACGCCATTCGTCGTTTATTTCTGTCATGACAGAAACGAATGACCGATCGTTGCCGCTTGCCGTTGAACAGATCGTGCTGCGCTGGGGCGACCTTGGCGGTCAGTGGGGGGTGAACCGTTCCGTGGCTCAGATCCAGGCGCTTCTGTACCTTAGCGAGAAGCCGCTCACTGCCGAAGACATCGCCACGACCCTGGGTTTGGCGCGGTCGAATGTGTCCAACAGCCTCAAAGAACTTCTGACGTGGAAGCTCATCCACCGTGTTCCGGTTTTGGGTGACCGCCGCGATCACTACGAGGCCGAAACCGATCTCTGGCAGATGGCTACCAAGGTGGCGCAGGGGCGCAAAGCCCGCGAGATCGATCCGATGGTCGCGGCGATCAACGACGCCGTGGCCAGCGTCGACGGCCAAGGCGCCGGTATAAGTGCCGAGGTGCGTGCGCGGCTGGAGCGCCTGCAGAGTTTCGTGAACACAGTCGATGGCTGGTATCAGCAGATGTTGGGCGTGCCTCCCGAGACGCTGATGCGTTTGATCCGGATGGGGGCGAAGGTCGTCAGCCTCTTGAAGTTTGTGGGGCCAAGAGATCGCGGCGCCTGATCCATTTGGCCTCTAATTTCTCTTTTTACAGAAATAAACGACGGAGGTCGTTATGGCTGACCATGAAGTGGTAAGTTCGCAGAGGCGTTCACGCCTGCGCAGACGCCTGCTGTCTGGGTTCGGTCTGGCCTTGGCGATCGCGCTAAGCGCCTTCCTCCTTTTGTCAGCATCGAAGTCAGGCTCTATCTGGTTCGCCAGTATCTGGTTCTTGGCCTTGCTTCCCGCCGTCCTGTGCGCACTGATCTGTTACATCGGCGATCCAGATCGCACACGGACGACAGCCTTTTACTGGCTTGTGCCTTTCGTGTTGGGGATCATCGTTTGTCTGGCTTCCTATTTCGTCCTGCAAGAGGGCGTCATCTGCATCGTCATGCTGTCGCCCGTCTGGCTCGTCAGCGGCTGGGCGGGGGCCTTCATCATGCGCTCTCAACGCCATCGTAAGGGCAAGACGCTGCAATCCAGCTTTCTGATCATTCCCTTGGCGGCGGCCATGGTGGAGGCGCAGCTTCCGACGCCTCATGAGGCTGTCGCCGTCAGTCGCACGGTTATCGTGCGCGCCGCGCCTGAGGACATCTGGCCCTACGCCGTCGCGAGCCATGACATTCGAGCAGACGAGGGACGCTGGACCATCAGCCACGACGTGATCGGCATTCCACGCCCGACGGAGTCCCGCGTTGTCGGCTCCGGCATCGGCGCGGTCAGAACGGCCTACTGGGGCGATCACGTCAACTTCGAGGAGCGGATCGTCGCCTGGGCGCCGGGCCGTAAACTGGGCTGGGACTTCAACTTCACCAATAGTTCGGTTCAGGACTACACCGACAAGCACATCTCGCCGGACGGTGAGTTTCTGACGATCAAATCCGGAGACTATGTGCTGCGCCGCATTTCGCCCCATCAGACCGAGTTGACCCTCACGACTCGCTATGTCGCCAAAACGCATGTGAATGCGTACGCGAGAACTTGGGGCGAACTGATGATGGGCGACATCCATGACAATGTGCTCAGCATCATCAAGGCAAGGGCGGAGCGCGATGCGGCCCTAGGTTAGAGCGAGACGGCGTGGCGGCTTCTTGAGCCGACCTATCCCTGCACCGTCTCCGTGATGAAGTGCCGGCCTTGCCGGTCCTCGATCTCGACGACCCATAAATCCGGATCATACCCGCGCTGACGGGCGATATAGGCGTCCAGTTCGCTTTCGCTGTCGGAGGTGACGGGCTGGATCCACAGGCGGTCGCCGTCGGTGCCGAAGGCTTCGGTGAACAGGCGGGCGGTGCGGGTGGAGGTGTCGTAGGCCTTGACGATGACCGAGCCGGCGCGGGCGTCGCCTTTCTTGACCACGGTCGCATAGGCACCCTCGATCTGGGCGCGGCGGATCAGGGCGCTGACCCACAGGTCGCTGGAAAGAAGCAATTCGCTAACCCTGCTCGAACACGGAACCCCAACCCTGGCGCGCTAGGGTCGGGGCATGAGGATAGGCCTTTCCCCCCGGCAAGCCAGAGGTTTCCTGTCGGCCGTGCTGATCGCCGCGACGCCCGTCGCCGCCTTCGCCGCGCCGCAGGACCGCTTCTATGAGCGCAGCTTCGTGCTGGCCGCCAACGACCGCTGCGGCCTGTTCGAGCCGCAACTTACCGCCGCCCTGACGGCCGCGGCCTGGCAGGCGCGCGGCGCGGCCCTGCGCGCGGGATCCAGCGACCGGCAGCTGGCCGAGACGGCCCAGCGGGCGCGGGCGCGGGCGAACACGACGCCGTGCGGCTCGACCGATCTGAAGACGGTTCAGGGCCGGGTCCAGACCGCCTTTTCCGGCTGGTCGCGCACGACGCGGATGGAGTTTCCCGGCGATCGCCGAAAGTGGAGCGCGGATCGCGCCGCCTATGCGCGCCCGACCTGGCGGTTGATGCAGGCGACCGTGACCGGCGCCTCGCCCGTGCGGTTCGGCGTGGTGGGCGGCATGGGCCGGCCCGATCAACTGACCGCCGTGGTGTCCTGGCAGGGGCGCTCGCGGCCGACCGGGGTGCGGGTGGTGATGCGCGACCACACGGTGGCGCCGCGTCCGTGGCTGTTGCAAGACCTGCCGCCCGCCGCGCAGCGCCGCGCCTTCTGGGCCGCCGGCGTGACCAGCGCCGAACCGATGTTGCTGCCCGAAGGTCGCCCGGCCGGTCAGGCCTGGCTGTTCCCCGCCGCCGCCGCCGACGCCCTGTCGGCCCTGGACCCGCGCGAGGTTTTCACCGTCGAGTTCCTGTTCCGCGACGGCAGCATCGCCCGCTCCACCTTCGAAGCCGGCGACTTCGCGGCGGCTAGGGCCTTCCTGGCGATGGGGCAGGTTTAGGGGGTGTTCGACTCTGGCAAACCTCCGTCGATCCGGCGCCTACCTGCCGGGACGACTGTTTTCAGAAAGCAATAAGGTAGCGTTCCGCACGATGTTGGCTGCATGGGATGGATCGAATTTGCCGCCTGCGTCGTAGCTGACACGGACGATGTTCTCGCCGTAGGCAAACGCCATTGTGCAGGTCAGATCGCAGCTCTCAAAAGCAGGGTTGCTGGTAGACAGCGGGCGCCAGTCGGTCTGCATCGCCGCCGTCGCATACCGTTCCGCAGCACTGAGTTGATCCGTTGGAATCGGCATTCGCAGAGCGGTCGAGACGCCGTCTGCACGGCTTCCGATCACGCCTGATGACCTGTCGTTCGAAATGACGAGAACCTGAAAACGTCGGCCAGATGGATTGCAGGGCGACAGGTCTTCTTCGTCCAGATCAGTGGCGATGTAGACGGGGGACGCGTTGTCAGGATTTGAAAGCGGGCAAAGGACGGACTTGTTCGTAGAGCCTGGGTCACTACCGCAGGCGCCGATCAGCAGCGATGTGCCTATTATCCAGAGCCAGGTCCTCACGAGGCTATCCTCAGTCATCGGCAATCACCCTAGGCGGTCATGTCGGTGCTTCAAGCCTCAACCGTCGCAGGCGGCGCTTCGCTCGGCTGCGGATTCAGCGACCCCGCCGCCACCATCACCGGCAACCGGATCATCACCGCCGCGCCTTCGCCCAGGGTGCTGTCGATGGTCATGCGGCCGCCGTGCAGTTCGGTCAGGCTGCGGACCAGGGACAGGCCCAGGCCGGTGCCTTGCGCCTTCTGATCGGCGCCGCCGGCCTGTTCGAAGGGGCGGCCCAGGCGTTGCAAATCCTGGGGCGCGATGCCGACTCCGGTGTCGGAGACGGCCAGATCCAGGTCCGGCCCGTCGGCGTCCAGGGTGATGGTGACCGAGCCACCGGCCGGGGTGAACTTGACGGCATTGGACAGCAGGTTCAGCGCCATCTGCTTCAGGGCGCGGGCGTCGGCGCGGACCGTGATCGGCTCGGACGGCAGGACGGCGGCCAGCTCGACCCCCTTGTCGTCGGCCTGGAGCCGGACCAGGGCGACGGCGGCGGACACGGCGTCGCGGGCGTCGAACGTCTCCATCGCCAGCTGGTAGCGCTCGGCCTCGATCTTGGACAGGTCCAGGACGTCGTTGATCAGGTCCAGCAGATGGCCGCCGGCCTGGTGAATGGCGTCGGCGTAGCCGGCGTAGCGTTCGGGCAGGGGGCCGAACAGCTTTTGACGCATGATGTCGGCGAAACCGAGCACGGCGTTCAGGGGGGTGCGCAGCTCGTGGCTCATATTGGCCAGGAAGCGGGTCTTGCCGGCCGACTGGGCCTCGGCCTCGACGCGGGCGGTTTCCAGCCCCAGCTCGCGGGCGAACTGGGCCGTGCCGTCGAACGCCTGGGCGATCAGGCGCGGGCGGTCCGTCTCGTGCTGGAACGGGCCCAGGATCATGACGACGCGGCGGTCCAGGGCGATGCGCGGCGTGAACTGGACCTCGACCGACTGGCCCGACAGGGCGCGGGCCAGGGCCGCGGACACGGCTGGTCGATCCGGCGCATGGGCGGCCGAGATCAGGCCCTGCTCGGTCAGGGCCAGCACCGACAAGGCGGGCGGCGGCGTGCCCCAGGTCGCGACCGCGCGGCCGGATGGATCGAGCAGCAGCGTCAGGGCCGGCTGATCCTCCAGCAGGGCGGCGATGCGTTCCGCCTGTTCTTCCGCTTCGGCCAGGCGACGCTGGCGCGCGCTCCAGGTCAGGCGCATGGCGGCGATGATCGCGCCCATGGCCAGCAGGCCCGAGACGGCGGCCAGCAATGGGGCTTGCGCCTCCGCCCCGTTCAGCCAGGTCGAGATCAGCCCCGCCAGCAGCGGCAGGGCCACCGCAAAGGCGCCCATCCGGGTCAGCCGATCGGCGCCGACGCGGGCATGATGCACGCCGTGATCCAGGGCGATCCCCCCCGCCAGCGGCGTCAGGATCAGGCCGGGCAGGGCGCCGGTCACGCCGCCGGTCAGGCCGGCCGAAGCGGTGGCGGCCAAAATCCACCCGCCCATGACCGCCAGCCTCAGCCCCACGCTGTCGCGCACCATCAGCACGACGCCGAACACGCCGGGGAAGGCCATCAGCAGCAGGGCGGCCAGCGGCGCGTCCTTCAGCCCGTCCATCATCTGGGCCGCCAGCGCCGTCAGGGCCACCGCCACCGCCCAGATGGCATGCCATAAGGCGACCAGCGGGGCGCCCAACGCCGCGTCGTGCGTCGGGTCGTCCTCGAATCTGGCGTGGGCGTCGGGTTTCAAGAAGGGCGGGCCATGGGTTTCGTCTGCGCCCAGACTAGGGC
>NZ_JAELUF010000750.1 GCF_016429195.1 Brevundimonas sp. ASV9 | reverse complement strand
ATTTTTCTCTAAAAGCACAGCCACTGTTGTAGCGAGCCCTCCACTTAAAGTTGTTCAAAAAGAGACCAAAGGCAATGTCCCAGCTAACAACACATTGGCTTCGCCATTAGCATCGAAGAGTGGCAAGCGCAAGACACAGGATGCCAAGTTAAAGGATAATGAAGTCGCTAAGAAGGCAAAGACGGACAAGACAAAGAAGCAAGTGAAAGCAAACGGGCAGACAAAAGCTGTAAACCAATGCGCTTTAGAGGCAGCAAAGACGACCACCGGCGCAACGAAGAAGAAGAACAAGAAAAAGAAAAGGAGAAAAAGGAGCAAAGGGGCGCCAAAGGCTCGACTGAATGCCTGTCTCTTATACACATCTGACGCTGCCGACGAATACATCACAGTGTAGATCT
>NZ_JAELUF010000749.1 GCF_016429195.1 Brevundimonas sp. ASV9 | reverse complement strand
ACGATTGCTGGTCTCGTGGGCTCGGAGATGTGTATAAGAGACAGCGCCACAACTTTGATATGAGTGCATCCGTTGATTTGGGCCGCGTGGGAGATAGGCAGTTTAAATCGACTGATGCTGACACACAAAGACCTCAGTCGAGTGCCGGTACAGAGGCCGGCAAAAAGAAGGGTCTTGGTGTCAAGGAAATTGAACAGGTTGTTTCCACCTTGCATAAACAAAACTTTGACCTGAAGCTTGAATTATTTCACAGGCGGGAGAGGCAGACAAAGCTCGAGGCCCGACTGGAGGCTGTTGAGTCTGAAAAGCAAGAGGCGCAACAAGTCACTGACAACCTCATGTCCTGTCTCTTATACACATCTGACGCTGCCGACGAATACATCACAGTGTAGTTCTCG
>NZ_JAELUF010000748.1 GCF_016429195.1 Brevundimonas sp. ASV9 | reverse complement strand
CTCCACAGCGTAGGATGCATCAGCTAGGATGCTATCGGGTAATAATAGGAAGCATAAAGTATTTAAACGGAGGACTCCCCGTCGCGTATTCCCAAACACTAGATAGTGATAAGCATCTCACAACAGGCTAATCCGCCGAGAACTGCGATGCAGCAGTGACCGGTCGAATTCACTGAAGAAATTGTCTATATTATGCCAAATTAAGAAAATAGTATGCTCTATAAAAACCCATATTTGCAAGTGACTGTTGTCACACGAGACCATGGTCCAGTCTATGCCATAATCTAACACAAATTCACAAAACGCCACCAATCTAAATGACCAATTCTTTTATCTCTTGCTTTTCCTTTTCAAAAGTACTTGAACAGGTATCCGAGTCCAAAGCTCCAGCGTCGGACG
>NZ_JAELUF010000747.1 GCF_016429195.1 Brevundimonas sp. ASV9 | reverse complement strand
AAATAGCTATATGTAAAGTTTCGTTTCCCTAAAAAGCCTCCACTATAGCTTTGCTAGGCCATATACGCCAATTATCAGCCATCACCATCCCCGGTCGCTTCCAGACCCGTTTCCAAAGGGTGGCCAGCCATCATTCCAACCCTTCCTAGGCGGAGCACAATCCTGCAATCCCGGTGGCGCGTATTCGCCCCAAAACTCCAGCGCGACCTTTCGCCTCATATGGTGCACCCATACAGTCTCCTGGGACCTCATCAGCCTCTCAACTGCTGGACTATAACCAATAAGTGGCTTATGCGTCGAGAGCAGCTCTATATCCTGTGTCTGGTCATAGCTTAGCCGAGCGCGGCCGTAAGGCGAATCTCCCGACATGGGCGTATGAGGGAAGGAGCCGACGGATGC
>NZ_JAELUF010000746.1 GCF_016429195.1 Brevundimonas sp. ASV9 | reverse complement strand
CCCCCCCCCCCCCCCCCCCCCCCCCCCCCCCCCCCCCCCCCCCCCCCCCCCCCCCCCCCCCCCCCCCCCACCCCAACTTTCACCCCCACGACGGCATACGAGATACGATTGCTGGTCTCGTGGGCTCGGAGATGTGTATACCCCCCAGCCTGCTGACGGACATCGTCAAGGGCATGGGTGCGCGCGACGCCGGCATCCACGAGTTCCTGAGAAAGCCGTTCACGACGGGCGACCTGTTCAAGCGGGTCGAACTGTCTCTTATACACATCTGACGCTGCCGACGAATACATCACAGTGTAGATCTCGGTGGTCGCAGGATCATTAAAAAACGGGGGGGGGGGAGGGGGGGGGGGGGGGGGGGGGGGGGGGGGGGGGGGGGGGGGGGGGGGGGGGGGGGGG
>NZ_JAELUF010000745.1 GCF_016429195.1 Brevundimonas sp. ASV9 | reverse complement strand
GGCAACCACACCGCCAGAAGCATGGCAGCATGGACAGCTAATTTGCCAATGCCAATGTTGGCGTAACAAATTCGCCGGTTGTGGAGCATTTCACTGCTGCAGCCCATCCCGCCAAACCGGGCCTCAATATTTGGCCAGCGGCTGTTATCGTCCCCAGCGTTCCACATTGTCTTGTCTACAGCGATTCCCACAACGAATTAAGCGCCTTCATTGGTAAAACTCCATGCAAATCAAATCGTCTATTGTTCTGCGCAAAAGTGGCTTCCCCCACTGAACCGTGTAAATAATTTCGCTAACGCCAGAATTCTCATTTACAAAGTGTCTGGCACAGACCGCACAGAAGACACCGGTAGACGACTACGCCATCGAAAACGTCGGGGATATTGACCTAGTCAGCGA
>NZ_JAELUF010000744.1 GCF_016429195.1 Brevundimonas sp. ASV9 | reverse complement strand
CGCCTACACCTTGCTTCTCGTTCCGACGATGTGGTGTTTGAACAGGCTATGACAATCGATGCCAGCATTGAAGACTTCCCATTGTTTACCTAGTAAGTTATGCAGAATCCATTAACGTCTCTCTTCTTCTCTGATCAATTTCCACTGCCAGTACGCTTTCGAATAACTCTTTTGAGAGTACTGTCCAAATCGTGTGCACGAAATGCTACATCAAAGGCGAAGCGAGCGCCAAACTTACTTCTAAAGGCGACTTTGAAATTTCTTCAATTGCCCATGAGCTCGGTGATGCTTTCAATGATACTTTTCACGAAATCAACGAGTACGGTGTCTTAGTCGTGGACGAAATACGGGACTTTATCGGCGACACAGGCAGAACATTTGCTGAGGCTTTCCTAGAAC
>NZ_JAELUF010000743.1 GCF_016429195.1 Brevundimonas sp. ASV9 | reverse complement strand
CATTCGGTGGAATACGTACAACATCGCCTTCTTCTAAAAAATATTCTTTTCCCTCCAATTCCACATACACTTCCCCTTTCATAACAACAGCAATCTCTTCCTTATCTTCATGGGAATAATGGCTTTCTGTTGTGTTTGCTTGTTTATTTAAATCCATCATTAGCATTTCAATACGTGCTTTCATAAAATCAGGTGTTAATACATCATATACAATGTGATTATTGTTTTCCCGATATACTTTTTTTCGATCTTTTTTCTTAGAAATGAGCGAATCTGTATCAATTTCGTTAATAAAAAGTGTAAACAGCGGTACATTTAATGCTTTTGCAATTAATTCCAAAACATTTAAAGAAGGATTAGCATGCCCTCTTTCAATTTGGCTAATTAACGATGTACTAA
>NZ_JAELUF010000742.1 GCF_016429195.1 Brevundimonas sp. ASV9 | reverse complement strand
TGCTCCATGAGGGTGCCCAGCCAGGCAAGTCCAAGCTGGCGAGCAAATGAAATGAGCTATGTACGACGGTCGAGCTGCAGAGTACTGTACATACATTAACCTGGCCCTACATTACCTCTCACATATTACTTGCCTTGCGTTTGGCTTCCCCTGCTACTCGTATGTGGACAAGGACTCGTAGCGGCTTGGCAATCGTGGGGCCTTGGTCGCCGAAGCCGCGATGATGGGATGGCGCTGATATTCGGAGCCGTTTACTGGCGGAGGAAAAGTGTAGGGTTTCGTTCCTATGGTCAGGGATGCGAAGCGCGCCAATTCGGAGCGAGTGTAGTCGTATGTACGGAGGTAGTTGAAACTTGTTCGACTCCGTTATTTACGGGTTAAATCGGCTTTATACACAAA
>NZ_JAELUF010000741.1 GCF_016429195.1 Brevundimonas sp. ASV9 | reverse complement strand
AACTCAGCCCGTGCGACTGGTCCTTTGTGTAACGTCACTGCGGAACTGACACTTGCGAGTGTCGCCATTGTATATGCTCGTAACAAGCGTACAGCCATCCTGCCTCCGGCTTGAAAACAATAACAAACCAAACAATATAAGACAAACATTACAAGTATTTCTGAATAAAGACTTAATAGAAACACTCGTCTCTGGTTGATTTAGTCACAGCAATCGTGGGCCTCTGATCTGTATGCTATGTTATCGCGGGTGAACTGCGGCTAATCCAGCGGCCACTCTGGACTTTTCACCAAGGCACCGTAACTAATACTTACACAATCGTATCCCAACTACACCTTTTACTTCCACCAAATTCCACAGTGCCAAGGCAATATCTTTACTCTGCACTATATACAAAGT
>NZ_JAELUF010000077.1 GCF_016429195.1 Brevundimonas sp. ASV9 | reverse complement strand
GGCCGGATACGAAGTGCCGGTCCACGCCGACATTCCGCATCAAGATGTGATCTTCCTAGACGAGGTGGACGACAAGTCCTCGCCGATGAAGGCGAAGGGTGTGGGGGAACTTGGTCTGTGTGGCGTCGGTGCGGCGATCGCGAATGCGGTCTACAACGCCACCGGCGTCAGGGTGCGAGAGTATCCAGTCACGCTCGATAAGCACCTGTCCCGGCTTCCGGCGATGGCTTAACACACCAGCTTCGTGGACTAGCTCTTGGCAGATCGAGCGGGGCGGACGTTTCCGCTCCTGACTCATAGCGGTCCTTGGCATGGCCTGCTTCTTGGACGCCTATTACCGCCAACACGATCCGTGAACGGGCCTGAGTCCTCCGAAACTGATCCAAACCCATTCGGGCGATCAAAGGGGCTGTCGTGCCTCTAATCAGAAACCGAAATCACCGTGCGGTGGCGGCTATTTGCGATAAAGGTGAATCACTAGGTCGTCGCTCCACCATGCCTTGCCAAAGGATGAGATGACATTCCGCCGATCCAGCCATTCCACAAGAGTGCGGTTCTCGTCTGAGTTTTCCAGCTGTGGACGGCCATAGCCAATAGTAATCTCGTCATAAGGGCGAGGTAGAAGTTTCAACGTCTCACGAATCTGCGCGACGGTCATCGTCGGATGCAGTTCGTTGAATAGTTTGATCTGCATGCGGGTAGGGGCCGCGGCGAGGATGATCGCTTGGCTAGTTTCGAAAGTAATCGCTTCCAGGTTCGCATCCGTTCGGGCGAGGATCGGCCCGACCAGAGCGGCCCTTTCTGGGCGACCCGCTAGTTGGCTTAAATCCATCAATCCGATTAAATTGCGTTTATTAAGATCCTCTATGTCCGTCCTGAGAAGCTGTTCTCGGAAGTCGTCGTCGAGCGCTACCACGGAAGGATCTTCCAGATACACGGCTATGTTCTGAGCCACAAAAGCTACCTGCAGATCGAAATCGTCGGCGAGTGACGAGAAATTTTCATCGGTGAAGGTAACCCCGCCCTCTTCTACGATAATGCGCCGCTTCGTGGTTTCGAGGTCCCCCGGGATGCTCTTGGCCCTATTCGGCAGGGCAGCGACGTAGTCTCGGTAGACGTTGTCCGGCATCCCGTTGGCCTCTCGTATGAACGTCCGTAGAGGCAACTCGTCAGCCCCGGCAGGAATCGGAATCTCCAACAGTGCGGAGCGCACGTCATCGTCAGCCAGAAACTTGATTAAACTGTCGGCGTTGAACGTACCCCCGCGCAAGAACGCTAGGCAGTTCTCCCAGTTAGGCTCGATTTTCGCTCGCCGAAATACCGTGGCCTGATATCGACTAGGAACTCCTTGGAGCGAAGGGAAGACCACATTCTGCTTAGCGATGAAGCTCTCGACCTTCTCGGCGTCAAGCTCGTCGCGAGACAGCAGTTCTGTAAGAGCTGGCAGATCCTCTTCATCGTTGGCATCCAACTGTGAAAGGACATTCTCGAGGTATGTCCCGATATCCGACCTGACACGATCAAGGAGCGCCCTGTTTTTGCTCTCCCGAATGCTCGTAAAGTGGTGACGATGCAGACCTTCGACGTCGGAATGTCCAAGTACCGACAGAAGAATAAAATCAAGGTTTTCTATAGAAAGTCGGTAGTGGCCATTCTCGAATAAGGTGCGGACTATTTCGGTTCGACCACCAATCGCTGATAGGTCGTGGACTTGGATAGCCAAAGGTTTGAGCTTCGACGGATCGAGACCTTCGGCATGGGACAGAACGTCCGGCAGAGCCTGAGAAAGATATTCCCCTAGGGCGGGGTGACTGCCCTCAAGCTGACCTAGCACCTCCGCTGGCGCGTGTTCGATCAAATTTGCAAGGTGGGTGTCACGCATGGAGCTTTCCAATATCGAAGGGACCAAATTCGGCCACTCCGTGGAAAGTCCGACGAGCAATTTCTCAATTTGGGTACCAGTGGAGTAATAAGCCTTGAAGAAGTCCTGCTGCTTGGAGAATTCTGTTGCGAGGAACCTGAGGAGTCTTGCAGTGCGGGCGTGCTGTCCCGGATCGCCGAGTAGCGCATCGGCGAGCTTGACGTTGAGAACGTAGCTGAGACCAAAATCCTCGTCCCTCATATTCACTATGACTTCTTCAGCATTGTCGAGCGGGAAGTCGGGCTCTGGCGTCGCGAAGCTACGGATTTGCCTTAGGAACTTGTTGTCGTTCGGTGACAGTCGTCCCGAATGAAACAGAGAAGTGTATTGATAATAGCTGTCGTCTAGGTGGCCTTCCAGCAGCAGAAAACGAGCCAGTTCACCGCCATCTCCCAATGGGGCAAGCATTTCGGTCAGTTGGTCGTTGTCGTTCCTCAGCAAGACGCCGAACTTACTGGTTCTGACGCCCCTGATCTTCTCGCGCAGGTCCCTGATTCGTTTATGAGATGTCTCCCGACTCTCCTGGGACCTCCTCTCAATTAAAGCGTATCTATCGCGATAGCTCGACGTCGGATCTACGGTAGACTGCAGATCGCTGATGTCGTGCTGAGTCACACCGAAGTTCGGCGATTGAGCGGTAACTCTCTCGGAGGTGATTATGTCGTCGAATGTGTCGTTGTCGGTCAGCTGAGCGATGGCAATCATGGCCGACCTGCTCGCGCCTACATGAGAAAGCGCCGACGGCAGCCGTTGAATGAGCGCCATCGCATATATGCGACGTAAATCTTGAATATCCCTTGGAATCTGCCGTTCGGCAGATTGTATATCCTGCTCGAGCTGCGCAATCTCTCTTCTATAAGCTAGCTCCGCTTTAGCGATAAGGGTGTCTTTCCGATCGAATATAGATGCGAGGCAGCCCTCACCACTATGAAGCCTCTCGAAATCCCTCGGATAGGTATTCTTGTATATCAAGACCGCTAGAAGCTTATTTGGGTCGAGAGAGTTATCCCCGTCAGTTTCAAGGTTTGCGACATATATTGCGTATTCGTTGAATATGTTTCTTATGAGCCGTAGATCGTTGAGATATCGAGATACCTCACGAAGGAAATGGGGCTCTAGCTGATCCTCTAAAGCAAGTCGCTCGCCCTGCTTCAACACCATGTCGATGGCGTTCGATGCATTGATTATGGGGATAACCGGAATGATGAACTCGAAGAACTTCGTCCTATCGGTTTTCGCAAACATGTCATCGCGAAGCGCGTAGAGAAACCTGATCCGTCTTTTGACGCCAACATACCCATTCACTAAGCTGTTGATCTCGCGCAATGTCACAAAGATGTCTGAGTCCTCGAACCGGTCGAGGTCTTCGACAACTACAAGTTCGTATTTGGTCGACTGAAAGAAGTAGACGATCTCGTCGAGATGACGATTCAGTATCGAGGCTTGGTCCGCTGCGGCAGGACTAAGCTCGACATTCTTGAGGGATATGCTCTTGAGGGAAACCCCAAAACTGGCGACGTAGGCGTAACGGACGACGGTCCAGAGGAAAACGACGGCGAGACCCATTGCCAGGAAATTGAACCAGTTCGATAGTGCGACCGGAGCGAAATAGGCTCCGGTTACGACGGCGGAGCGTTCCGAGAATACATACCAAAGGGCCACCAGTCCGAGGAGGATATAGAGCGACCGAAAGTTCGACGACCAGTAACCCGGGGACTTGATGCGCTTGAATCTCGACAACGGAAGCTTGTCAGCATCCGCACCGTATAGAAGTTGCTGAAGGATGCTGCGTTCGATCTCCTGCTTGGAGACCTTGCGCTTTGGGTCGTCGGCTTCGGGCAGGAACGCGGCAAGTGATATGTGCAAGGCCGAACGAGGATGGCGTTTGAGAAAACTCCTGATGATGCTGCTCTTGCCAGAACCATAGGGTCCGGTGAGCGCGATATTCGAAACATTTGGATTGGACGTCGCTTCCTCTAATGCACGCGCGTAGATCCCGTCCGGATCGGCCGCGTCGGTAGGAGCGAGGTCAACGAACTGTGAAGCCGGTCTGGCTGGTGACGCGTAGCCACGAAGGCGAGCAGCGATGTGTTCGAGGCGCACTGCCGACAATCCTGCCAAATGCTGGAGTCGGTCAGAAAGCGTCTTTGATTTGCCCGTGATCATACGGCCACGAACTACCATACGTTTCATGACCCCCAAACTAGTACGCACGCGAGCATTTCTTTTTGGGTCGTGCCATGCGGCGGTTTCCAACGTCCGAGGGCGTAGGTGGCGGACCCGCAGGCTAGCGGTCTCGGTGACGATGCCTACGGAGGGCGGCTTTTATGCGGTCACACAATGGAGAAGGGATGATGCTCCTGAATCTAACCCGCAAGCGCGCCGCGTACCTGTGTTACAGTTAGTTGATGTAGCGCAGGTTCACCGATGAAGGTCAGCTGCCTGACCACCGGCGAATGACCGCTTCTGGCGCAATGCCGACATCTCTGGGGACGCTGCTCAAACCACCAATGCAGGGTGGCTGCTCGCTTTCGGCGCATTCCAAACGCGCCGAAGGTCACCTTTAGCGCCATAGCGATGAAGCCTGGCGGACCACGCGATTATGAAACTAACCGCCAGATGGTGAACGCTTTCGATACCTGCGTCACGCCTCTTCGAAGGCCTGCAGCGGATCAGGATCGCATGCCGGAAATCATCATATTGGCATAAGTCTCGCCGATCTCGCGCGCGCTCTGAGGCGAAGTGTCGGGACGGAACCAGCGATGGGTCCAGCCCACGACCCCCAGCATGCCATAGGCCACCACGCGCGACGGCCCGACGTCGCGCAGCGTGCCGTCGGCATAGCCTTCCTCGATGATCGAAATAAAGGCGTTCTCGATGACCCGGTTCACCTGCCGCATGTCCGATGACCATTTCGAACGGGCGTCGGACACACGACCGAGGTTCTCGCGGATGTAGATGAAGAGGAGCGGATAGTGCTCCCCGTAGGATTCCATGATCGACACGATCAGGTTCCACAGCTTCTCGGGCGCGGGCAGGGCGCTGGCGGCGATGTCGGTGGCGATCTGAGAGTTGCGTTCGGCGACGGCGCGCAGGAGTTCGTCGAACAGCTCCTCCTTGGATGAGATATAATAATAGACCGAGGCGCGGTCGATGCCGAGTTCGGTCGCGACTGCGCTGATGCTGGCCCCTTGCAGACCAAGACGGTCGAACACACGGACGGCCGCCTCCGCGATCTCGCGCCGACGTCGTCTGTAGGCGCCGGAACTCTCTTCCTTCGCCGCCTTGCGGCGTTTGCCGATGCCGCTGGTCTTGTCGCTGGTGGGGCTCATTCTGGCACCTGATTAGCGAGCGAGCGGCCAAAGACCAAGAGACTCAATCAGCCGCGCGGTCCGCCGGCCACGAACAGAACCTGACCCGATATGAAGCCCGATCGGGCGTCGGCGAAGAAGGCGACGGCGTTGGCGATGTCCTCGGGCTGACCCGGACGGCCCGCTGGGATATCGCGCACGACATCTGCGATCATCGCCTCGAAGGTCACGCCGAGCCGCTCGGCGACGTCGGCGGTCATCGGGGTTACGACGAAGCCTGGTGCGACGACATTGGCGGTGATGCCCGACTTGCCCATCTCAAGGGCCAGGGTCTTGGTCAGGCCGATCAGCCCCGCCTTGGCCGCGGCGTAGTTGGCCTGCCCATAGGCGCCCAGCGCAGCGATGCTGGCCAGGTTGACGATGCGGCCATGTCCAAGGCGACGCATCGCCGGTTGGACCGCGCGGCACATCAGAAAGGCCCCTCTCAGGTTCACGTCCTGAACCACCTGCCAATCGTCGAGCGTCATCTTGGGCAGGGTCTTCTCACGCAGGACGCCCGCATTGTTGATGAGCACGGCGGGCGGCCCCAGCGCGGCTTCCACCGCCATGACGGCGGTCTGGACCGAAGCCTCGTCGGCGACGTCGACGGCCACCGCGACGGCCCGACGCCCCAGCGCCTCGATACGCGCGACAGTGCTCGCGCACGCCACCGGGTCCAGATCCATCACCGCGATATCGCAACCGTCCGCGGCCAGGCGTTCCGCGATCGCGGCGCCGATTCCGCGCGCGGCTCCGGTGACTAGGGCGACGCGTGCAGCTTGGGTCATGACAGGTCCAGGCGTTCCATCGCCATGCGCGACAGGAGGAATTTGCGAGGTCGCCCCGAAGCCGTGAGCGGGACGTCCGCCGCGTCGATGGGCAGGATGTGGCGGGGAACCTTGAAGCGCGCCAGACGCGCCGCGCACCATTCGATCAACGCCTGAGGGTCCAGCGCATGCCCGGGCCGGACGACGACGAAGGCTACGCCGATCTCGCCCATCCGGTCGTCCGGCGCCGGCGCGACGTGGGCCTGAAGCACCGACGGATGGATCATGAGGACGTCTTCGATTTCAGAGGGCGTGACCTGCTCACCGCCGCAGCGATAGCTTTCCTTCACGCGTCCGACCAGGCTCAGATAGCCCTCAGCATCGACGCGGCCCAGATCGCCGGTGTGCAGCCAGCCGTCGGCATCGAACGCCTCGGCCGTGGCTTCGGGCTTGTCATAATAGCCGGCGGTTACGCCGGGACCCTTGGCCATCAGCTCCCCGACTTCGCCGGGCGACAGAACGGCGCCTGTCCGCGGATCGACGACACGGTAATCGACAAGGCGATGTCCGATGGCCGGATCGCCCGCCGGCCCGACGTCGCGCAGGCGGCCATTGGTCGTACGGAGCCGGTCGGTCGGATCGTCCGGCCGCGTCACGGTCGTAGAAGCCGTACATTCGCTCATGCCGTAGCCGGTCGTGATCTCGATGCCGTGGAAGGTCGCAAGAATACGGTCCCACAATCCCGGCGGCGTGCGGCCCCCGGACGAGAGCATGCCCCTCAGAGATGTCGTATCGACCGGCGTGTCGGCGAGGGCGTCGAGCACGGCCAGGGTCATCGTTGGGATCAGCAGGAGATCGGTGGCCTTGTGATGCTCGACCGCCCGCAGCGTCGCGCGCGGATCGAATTTCAAATCTGGGACGATCGCGCCGCCTGCGAACAGGACCGCCAGAAGCCCTTCCACATAGCCGTAGACGTGGTTCATCGGCAGGCTGAAGTGGATGCGGCGCCCGTCCTCGAAGGCCCGGGCATAAGCGCTGCCGAAGGCGGCGCGCAGCAGCATGTCATGGGTCAGGACAACGCCCTTGGGCGCGCCGGTCGTTCCCGAGGTGTAGATGATGTCTGCAGGGGCGGTCGGGTCGACCCGGGGCAACGCGCCGGCGTCGCCCTCGAGGGCGCCGAACGTGGTCGCTCCGGCGCGCCCGTCGCCCTCGGCTTTGAAGACGACGACCGTGCGCAGATCGGGCAGGGCCGCGCCGCCCCCGCGTGTTTCCCACCCGGGCGCGATCTCATCCAGCATGCCGAGGTAGTCGAGGTCGCGGAAGCGATCCATGGCAACCACCATGACGGCGCGAGACTGACGCAACACATAGGCCAGTTCGTCCCGGCGGTTCAGGATATTCACCGGGACGGCGACGGCGCCGACGGCTGCGATTGCGAACTTGAGGGCGGCGAAGGCGGGATAGTTGGCCATGACCAGGCCGACATGGTCGCCCGGCCGAACCCCGGCGGCGACCAGACCGCCGGCGACCGACGCGGCCCAGTCGGCCATCTGACGGTAGGACCAGGTCTGAGCGTCGGTGATCAGATAGGGACGATCGGGATGCCGCTCCGCCGCATGGACGAGCATGTCGTACAGGGTGCGCGGTCGCCACGGATCGAAGGCCTGCGCCGTGGCGGCCTGACGTTCGGCGACGGAGAGAGGGGGCAAGCTGGCAGCCATGATCGGGTTCTTGGACGCTCTAAAGCCAGGGTCAGGGGTTCAGCAGCTCATGGTGTTTGCGATAGTCGCGCCGGCCCCAGGCAAAGGCGAGGGCGGCCAGCAGCGTCGAAGCCGACAGGGTTATGCCCAGTGAGAGCCCTAGGGCCGTCTCGGACTGAAAGACGTAGTCATTGAGCAGTCCGGGCAGGAGGGGACCCATGGTCAACCCGCCCAGGTTGGCGACGAACAGGATCAGCGCCAGGGCCTGACCGCGAACCTGGTTAGGCAAGACCATCTGCGAGGCTGCGTAGCAGCTGCCTGCCGGCATAGCGAGAAGGACGACCCCGACCGCGAAGACCCCGACCGTGGCGGCGTCCGAAGCGCCCTGGGCCCAGATCAAGACGGCGAAGGCGAGGGCGCCAAGGATGGAGCTGAAGGTTGCGATGCGGAGCGCGGCGTCGCGACGACCGGCCACCAGGCCGCTGTCGCTGAGGCGTCCTCCCATGAGCATACCGAAGCTTCCGCCTAGGAGTACGACCAAGCCCATGACCAGGCCGGTCTGCTGCGGCGTCCAGTCGAAGGACCGTTGCAGCACGCCTGGCGACCACAGCATGAAGGCGTAGAGGGCGACGGCCTGGAACATAAGGCCCAGGGCGATCGAGGCCACCGCAACGCGGCGCTTTGCGATTTCCGCGACGGTCTCGCGAACCGTGAGACGCGCGACCGCTCCGTCGGCGGCCACAAGGGTCTTGCGACGGGCCGGCTCGCGCAGGGTCAAGACCCAAAGGGCGACCAATAGGCCGGGGATGCCGGTGACCAAAAAGGTGGCGCGCCATGAGGCGACCTCGCCGAAGACCGGCAGCGTCAGGGTCGCGGTCTGGGTGACCAGCTGGACCACAAGCCCGCCGACCAGAAGAGCCAACCCGGACCCCAGATAGATGCCGACGCCATACAGACTCAGCGCGGCGCCCAGTTTTTCGTTTGGGAAGGTGTCGGAGATCATGGAGACTGCGGCAGGCGCCAGGGTCGCTTCGCCGACACCCACGCCCATGCGGGCGAGGAACAGCCCCGGATAGCCCATGGCCACGGAACAGGCTGCGGTCATCAGACTCCAGAAGAATACCCCAGCGGCGATGATGTTGCGGCGGTTCAGCCGGTCGACCAGGCGTCCCGCCGGCAAGCTGACGATCGTATAGAATAAGGAGAAGGCCAATCCGCCCAGTAGGCCGATCTGGGTGTCCGACACCGCGAACTCGGCCTTTATCGGGCCGACGAGCAGGCTGAGGATTTGTCGGTCGATGAAGGACAGGGTGTAGCAAACGGTCAGAACGGCGACCGTATACCAGGCGTAGCCGGACGCGGGCGGAATTCTCGAAGAGGACGCCGCCGGATCCTTCGATCCGGCGGCCTGGGCGGTGTCCGCCATCAGAACTTGGCCGCGAACTGCAAGGCCACCTCGCGGCCCCGCGCGACAACGCCGCGCTGTTCCCCGATTGCGCCGGGCACGCTGTTCCCGCCGGTTCGGTCCGCCGCGTAAAGAATACAGTTCTCGTCGGACAGGTTGCGGCCGATCAGTTGGGCCGAATAGCGGCCGTCCGGCGAGGTCACGGTGACACCGGCATTGTAGCGCCAGAAGGCCTCCTGGAGCGTCGCCGGGGCCATGGTCTCCGAGGCGTAGTAGCTGTCGCTGTAGAAGCCGTCGCCGGTCACCGCCACGCCGAAGCCCGCAATCTGGGTCTCATAGGTGAAGCCGGCGCTGCCCGACCACTGCGGTGCGCGCGCAGGCGCTCGGCCTTCGAAGTCCTGCTGCAGCGTAAGGGCCGTCGCATTGACGAACGAACAGTTCGCCGGCGCCACGGCTGTCGCCCGAACCGTCCCGGTCGGGAAGGCGTAGGAATAGCACTGGCCCACGAAGTCCTTGAACTGCGCATCGACATAGGCGATCGCGCCCCGCAGTTGCAGGCCGTCCGTCGCCTGCCATGTTCCGTCGGCCTCGACCCCGCGCTGTTGAACCTCCCCGGCGTTGTTGATCGTGTAGGCGATGCGCGACGGATCGTAGGTGTTCACCTGAAGGTCTTCGAACCTGTAGGCGAAGGCCGCGACATTGGCCCGGATGCGCCCATCGGCGAAGAGTCCCTTGGCTCCGGCCTCGAAGCCGCTGGCCGACTCCGGACTGAAGTCGATGTCGCCGATCACGGTGGTCGTCTGGAACGGGCTGGTCAGCCCGAACCCTCCGGATTTGTAGCCCGTCTTGTAGGCGAGGAAGACGGTGTGGTTGCTGTCCGGACGCCAGGTGATCGTCGCCTCCGGCGAGATGTTCTCGTCCTCGAAACGGCCCTGGATTTCACCGATGGTCGAGGAGCCGGCATAGGTCGTGTTCTGGGTGGCGAAGGTGCCGATGCCGTAGAGGTTGCGCTTGGCGAAGTCCTTCTGCTCGCGGGTCCACCGTACGCCGCCCGCGATCTCGATCGTGTCCGTCAGATCATAGACCAGCTGGCCGAAGACCGACTGGGTTTCGCCGCTCTGCTTGGCGTAGTCCTCATAGGTCGAGAACCGGCCGGACGCGGCCTGATAGTTGCTGTCGCGCAGCTTGGTGTCGTTCGTCGTGAACAGATCGGTGACCTGGAAGAACGCCCCCAGCATGAAGTTCAGAGGTCCGGCATAGTCGCTGGTCAGCCGGAACTCCTGGCTGATCTCCTGGTTGGTCTGTCGATTGTAGAAGGCGAGCTGCGAATACGTCGTCTGGTCCAGGCCCGACAGAAACTCGTATTGCGTCGAGTTGTAGCCGGTCGTCGACGACAGGTTCAGCGCGTCGGTCAAGGCCCAGTCGAAGTCCACAACGCCGGTGAAGACGTCCAGCTCGCCGTAGGCTTTGTTGTCGCCGCGATACCCCCGCATGGTGCGCGCGATCGCATCGGGCAGGTCGCCGCTGGTCGTGCGATTGTCCGCAACGCAGTCCGCAAAGGGGTCGGCGACGCCATACACCCTCGGATTGGAGCCGCCGGTGCAGGATCCAATGTTCTGGGTGGCGACGCCGGGCCCCGCATCCTCATTGTGGCCCATGAACAGTTTCAGTCGGCCGGTGATGGTCGGAGCGATTTCGGCCGTCAGGGTCAAGCGGCCGAGAACCTCCTCGTCGCCGGGACGGCTGTCCGAGACGCCCGGCAGCGTCGCGGCGCCGGGCGGAGCGCCGGACGCGGCGGTGTAGAACGGATTTGCAATCGGCTGGGCCGTGTTGGTCAGCCAGCCGTCAAGGTTGCGATAGCGAAGGGCAAGACGGGCGTTGAGGCCTTCCGCCAGAGGGCCGGAGACGAAGCCGTCGATCGTGGTCTCGTCGCCCTCAAACTCGTAACCGGCGCGCAAGCCCGCCTCGAACTGGTCGGTCGGATCGGCGGATTTGATGGAGATGACGCCTGCCGGACTGTTCTTTCCGAAGAACAGCGCTTGGGGTCCTTTCAAGACCTCGACCTGCTGGAGGTCGAAGAACCCCATCTGAGTGATCCGGCCGTCACTGGTCTGGACGCCGTCGATCGCGACCGACACGGCCTGTTCAAAGCCGGTCTGATTGGCCGGGGAGCTGATGCCGCGAATGGCGATCGATCCGCCGCCGTTGGACTTATAGGCGCCGACCACGACAGTGGGCGTCAGCTCGCCGATACGAGACAGGTCGTCCGCGCGGTTCCGCTCCAAGGTCTCGGCCGTCACCACGTTTACGACAACCGGAACGCTGATCAGCGTCTCTGAGCGGCGCCGGGCGGTGACGACGATGTCGTCGACTGCCGTCGCCTCGTTCTGCGCCGCCGCGGCGCTTTGTGTCTCGGCTGATTGCGCAAACGCCGGTCTCGACGCGACCAGCAGCAAGGCTGCGGCGCCACCCGCCATCAGCAGCGATTTCGTAGATGCAGCCATGGCTCTCCCCTGACTTTCCAATCCCTGCCGCCATCCGCTCGTCTTATGCGAGACCTTGCGACCCACTCAGGAAGACCGCTGGCCAACGATCTGTCAATACCAGTGTTGACAGAAATCAACGGACGCGTTGATAGTGGGGTCAAGGGGCTGCAGACGGTCGCGCATTGCGACCGTCGCCCCCGCGACGGCCGTGCCTGTCGTGGAGATGGGGCTAGGAGTAAGCCATGGATGGCGCTGGGGCATCGCTACCGCAGGATCTGGAGATTTCGCCGACCACGCCGGTCGGCTATCAACTGCAGAGCCTGCGCAAGAAGGCCGCGATTCAGTTGATGGGTTCGCGTCTTTGGGGCCGGTTCAATCCGAACCATTGGGACCCGGTCTACGCCGCAGAAACGGGTCTGAAGGCGCCGATCCAGACTGGTGAGATGTCATCGGCCTACATCGCCGAAATGTGCGTCAATCATTTCGGAGCGGCCTTCTTCCGGGGCTCGCGCGTCGTCCTCAAATATGTCGCCTCAACCTTCGCCGACGAGATCATCTCAACCCACGGCATCGTTCGCGAGAAGCAGCCCAAGGGCGGCGGCTTCCGCTTCATCGTCGATGTCTGGGCCGAGAACGAAGCGGGCGAGAAGAAGACGGCTGGCTGGGTCGAAGTCGATGTCGGCGTCTGATCGCGCCTCGTGCAAGGGAATGAAGCCATGACGCCCCAAAACCCATCTCACCGCCCGGCCACCGATGCGCTCAAGCCTATGAGCCCCCTTCAGGCGCGACAGACCCGCGCGTTCATCGACGGCCTGGCGTCGGAAGCGCGACCCTATTGGGATATGGTCGAGATCGGAGATGAACTGTCGCGCGATCTTCACCTCTCGGCCGAGCTGGTGATCCTCTATCTGGACGGCGTCGAAGACTTCAATCCCTGGTACGAGGGCTGGCGAATGAACAGCTGGCACATCGAGGGTCAATCGCCTTTCGGCGGCGCCATCGTTCCGCCCTTGCTGGTCTCGCACTTCGTGCTGTCGGTTCAATTCGACGCCACGCGGCCGTTCTCGATCGGCTCGATCCACACCTATCATGACTCCGAGATCCTGGAGCCCATCCCGGTCGGCGCCACCGTCCGGATTACGACCCGGGCGATTGAGAAGTTCGAGAAACGGGGGCGGCGTTATGTGCGCCACGCGGTCGAGGTCACCGACGTCAGCAGCGGTCTCCTCTACTTCCGTGAAACCCGTGACATCCTCTCGCTGTGACGGGCTGCTCATGACGGACCCCGCCATCACCGCTGTCGTCGCCGGGGCCTTGGCGCTGGACCAGGCCCTGCCGGCTTTGCTGGGCTCCCGCTGCACAGATTGCGGGACGCTTTACTATCCGCGCGTGGCAAGCTGCCGGAACCCCGCGTGCGATGGCAAACATGTCGTCCCGACGCGAATTGCCGGACGCGGACGGCTCTACAGCTTCACGATCCAGCGCTACAGGCCGCCCGCCCTGTTTCCGATGGAGCCCTGGCGGCCCTATGCGCTGGGGCTGGTGGATGTCGAGGACGGCCTGCGGATCATGGGCGTGGTCGCTGCGTCGCAGGAGAATATTCAGGTCGGCATGCCGCTTCGTCTCTCGACCCTGGTGATGAACGACGGCGCCGGGAGCGCGGTGGTCACCCATGGCTTCGTCGTCGACGACGGAGCCGGCGCGTGAGGCCGGTCTATGTGCTGGGCGTCGGCGCTCACCCCTGGGGCAAATGGCCGGAGACGAGTCAGGTCGAACTGGCCATTCATGCCCTGAAAGCGGCGCTCCGCGAGGCGTCGCTGGCGTGGCGCGATCTGCAGGGGCTGGTCGCCGCCAGTTCGCGGTTCGAGGGCGGAATGGGGTGGGGACTGCACGCCAATGAACTGACGCAGGCCGTCTCCGAGCACGGTCTGGCCTGCATCAATGTCGGCGGCGCCTGCGCCGCAGGGGGCGTCGCATTCCACACCGCCCATATGCTGATCGCCAGCGGCCAGTACGACACCGTGGCGGCCATGGGGGCGGAACGGATGCCCAGAGGGTTTATCCCGCGTCCACCCGGTTCTGCGGACGATCCGGCGGATCATGACTTCCTGCGCTGGAAAACCATGGGGGCCACGAATCCCGCCTATTGGGCGATGGAAGCCCGGCGCCGCATGCACGATCACGGCACAACCGCTGAAACCTACGCCGCCGCCGCGGTCGTCATGCGCCGCCATGGGGCCTTGAACCCCTACGCCCGGTTCCGGACGCCCTCGACCGTCGATGACGTCCTGAGTTCCCCGATGGTCAGCGATCCCTTGCACCTGCTCGAAATCTGCGCGGTCAGTGACGGCGCAGCCGCAGTCATCCTGGGGTCGGAGGATCAGGCGCGCCGCACAGGAGGGCCGATGATCGAGGTCGCCGCCAGCGCCATCGCCACCGGCCGCTTCGGCGACCCCGCCGCGCGCATCCCCACTGTCAGTTCGACCCCGCGCCCTGGCGTGGCGCACACCAGCGAGGTCGTCTCGGCCGTCCACAAGGCGTGGGAACGGTCGGGGATCGGCGCCGGCGACATCGACCTGGTCGAGATCGCCGACAACACCGCCTGGCACATTTTGGCCTGGCCCGAACTGCTCGGCTTCTTCGAACCGGGGGAGGCCGATGCGCGATTGCTGTCTGGCGATATGAGCCTGGGAGGGAGCCTGCCGGTCAATCCCAGCGGGGGCTTCCTGTCGTTCGGCGAGGCGACGACGGCCCAGGCCTTGATGCAGGTTTGCGAGCTGGCGTGGCAGCTGCAGGGCCGGGCCGGCGAGCGCCAGGTCGAGGGCGCCCGCATCGCGATGTCGGCCGTCCTGGGCTTGGGGGCCAATGGCGCGTCCATCGTCCTGAAGCGATGACCGAAGCCGTTCACGTGGAGGTTCTGGGTCGCGTTGCGGTCCTGACCCTCTCGCGTCCCGAAAGCGGCAACGCCATCGATCTGGATATGGCGGACAGCCTCCGCCGCGCCGTTCTAGCCTGCGCGGCGGATGATGCGGTGCGGGCGCTATTGCTAACGGGACAGGGACGCGCGTTCTGCGTCGGGGGCGACGTCAAAGCCTTCGCCGCAGCGGGCGCCGCAGCGTCTGCGCTCGTGGAGACCCTCACGGCGTCCTTGCATACGGCGATCGCGCGGCTGGGCCGCATGGACAAGCCCCTGGTGACCGCGATCAACGGGGCAGCGGCCGGAGCCGGTTTCGGATTGGCCATCCTTGGCGATGTCGCCCTGGCGGCCAGGTCGGCGAAGTTCGCCATGGCCTATGGCGCGATCGGCCTGACGCCGGACGGCGGCGCGACCTGGCTTCTGCCGCGCCTGGTCGGACTTCGCCAG
>NZ_JAELUF010000740.1 GCF_016429195.1 Brevundimonas sp. ASV9 | reverse complement strand
CCCCCCCCCCCCCCCCCCCCCCCCCCCCCCCCCCCCCCCCCCCCCCCCCCCCCCCCCCCCCCCCCTCTAATCACCCCGCCACCACCCAGATCTACACTGTGATGTATTCGTCGGCAGCGTCAGATGTGTATAAGAGACCCCAGCACCACCACCAGATCCAGTGATATGGCGCCCAGCACGATCTTGGTCTTCCACACATAGGCCAGACCCTCCTTGACCGAATCCACCGGCGTGCAGCACCATGTCGATGTCGGGATAGTCGGCGGGGGTGATCGTCGGGCCTGTCTCTGATACACATCTCCGAGCCCACGAGACCAGCAATCGTATCGCGTATGCCGTCTGCTGCTAGAAAAAAGGGGGGGGGGGGGGGGGGGGGGGGGGGGGGGGGGGGGGGGGGGG
>NZ_JAELUF010000739.1 GCF_016429195.1 Brevundimonas sp. ASV9 | reverse complement strand
CCCCCCCCCCCCCCCCCCCCCCCCCCCCCGTTTTTCCAGCAGAAGACGGCATACTAGATACGACTGCTGGTCTCGTGGGATCGGAGGAGTGTATACGAGACAGAAGATTTCCTGTCTCTGTCAGCCCATCCAAAGAATCCGAATACGTCACCCGTTGCATATTATTTTCTTTTCTATATTTTTTTTTTCGTACTTGTCCCGGCATGGCGCGAAAGCCAGTGGCAGGTGTTTCTGGAGTCTTGGCCGAGTCATTTTAATCCATCTTCTGTCCACGCTGCAGTATTCTGCTGCGGTTTGATTTTATTTCTCTCTTTTTTCCAATCCAATGTCGAGTGGGTGTGGTGTCGTACAAGAAGGGAAAACCTTGGATACAAAACTTTTGTCAAATCTATGGCGGAC
>NZ_JAELUF010000738.1 GCF_016429195.1 Brevundimonas sp. ASV9 | reverse complement strand
GATGTATTCGTCGGCAGCGTCAGATGTGTATAAGAGACAGCACGGTTCCGTTTCATGATCGTGTGGCCACGCCGAATTCTAAACAACGGGGACTGCTCGCTCTCATGTGTGATATTGTTTATCACCCGGCTAACGATTCTTGCACCTTATTCAATACAGGGCGTGAGACCATCTATATTGGAAACATAGAAGCACGGCAATGGAAAAGAGTTGAACCGGATAAATATCAAGTGCTCCATCCTGGTTACTGGAGGGTTTCGGTCGGCGTTGGAAGGAATGAAAGAACAGTGGAGTGCCTCGTTGACCTTTTACCTGTCTCTTATACACATCTGACGCTGCCGACGAATACATCACAGTGTAGATCTCGGTGGTAGACGTATCATGAAAAAAGGGGGGGGG
>NZ_JAELUF010000737.1 GCF_016429195.1 Brevundimonas sp. ASV9 | reverse complement strand
GTCCATGGCTCCGCCCATGCCCTTGAAGACCTTGCCGGGAATCATGTAGTTGGCCAGATCACCGGCAGCACTGACTTGAAGAGCCTTTGATCTGGGTTAGTGAAAGTGTTTTATCAAAGAGGTTTATGTATACACATACTCCGAGAATGGAAACGTCGACGTGGCCGCCTCTAATCATACCGAAAGACTCTGCAGAATCAAAGCATGATGCGCCAGGAACCATGGTGACAGTCTCTTTGCCAGCGTTGACAACATCTCTGAATTGATTTAGCGGCTGCGTGGTATAACGGCGAGCAAGACAAGCACTTACGCGTCAACTTCATCCTTGGTGGGACTGTCTCTTATACACATCTGACGCTGCCGACGAATACATCTCAGTGTAGATCTCGGTGGGGGCGA
>NZ_JAELUF010000736.1 GCF_016429195.1 Brevundimonas sp. ASV9 | reverse complement strand
GTTTCTGATTTGTTCGTTTCGTCTTACTACCTTGTCGGCAGTTGATTTTGAGGCAAGTCGGGACGCGCATGGCCGGAGTTGCCGTCGTGGGCAGATAAATTCAACTTCCCCCTGTTCTTGTGGGAAGCTATCGCTCTTTGTCCTCCTCTTCAATTGCAAAAAGTGTTATATTTTCTGCATCGTTGCTGAAAGTTGAAACTACTGGCTGTTTGCGCCGAATATTGGTGAATGGCCTTCGATATGGAGGGTAGCATGTTGGTTGAGCGGAAGGTCGACGCTGTGACCTATGTCAACATTGCATACCCGCTCGTAATGCTTTCATTGTCTCTGTTGTCTCTTTTTTGTTTCTTGATGGGAAAATCACCTTCGAATTACAGCATCTCCGAAAGACGCAGCTAC
>NZ_JAELUF010000735.1 GCF_016429195.1 Brevundimonas sp. ASV9 | reverse complement strand
CAACTAACCTGTCGCATTTCATCGTGAACTGCAAGCTCCGAGCTTTCTCATTGAAACCCGTTTGTAACAGCTACGTCTCCTCGCACTACCACCCACCATGGCGACAGCACAAAACGGTCAAGACACCGAAAAGATCAACACCCACATTGTCACGCTTACCCGCTTCCTCAACGAGGAGCAGTCCAAGCACAAGGAGGCAACTGGTGATTTTACGTGAGTTGGGGCCCCCCTCTTGTGCTGCGCTGGCTGCGAGCTGTTTGAAAGCTTCTCCTCGCCCAGCAATTTGAATCACATCCGGCTAACTGTTGCAATCTATCCTTTCTTCACCAATATAGCCTCCTCCTCCACGCTCTCCAGTTCTCCTTCAAGTCCATTGCCTACTACATCCGTCGCGCTACCC
>NZ_JAELUF010000734.1 GCF_016429195.1 Brevundimonas sp. ASV9 | reverse complement strand
CGTTTGGAGTGTATCTGTAAGCACCACCGGACAACCATTTCAGCCGCACAAGGCTCGAGAAACTTGCTTTGTGCATACCCTTACACAGGTCGACCGAGTCTCGAAAAATGTTTTTGCAAACATGATGAAAAGTCAGGTAATGTCACTACAACCAGTTGAATGGTTCAATGCGGTGCCAGACTGGCAGACCAACGTCTGGCAGTACTGGTATCGTTCAAAGGGCAAAGAACCAGATGGATTGGAGGTACACCACCGCCACGCTGACCCGAGCCGCCGCGCAACGCAGCCATATTACCTCTTATTTGGGCTGCCGCCATTATTTGACATCTGGCCATTCACCTCATCTTCGTTACTCAGCCTCAACTGCGGCAATGTCATCAATTACTCGCAGAGAAAGGGC
>NZ_JAELUF010000733.1 GCF_016429195.1 Brevundimonas sp. ASV9 | reverse complement strand
CGTCTACTCTGCCGTCCTTTGGCTCCATCTTCAACCGCAAAGACCTTTACACGCAACACATTCGACGCATGCACCTGCCCACCGACGGCGGCTCACCAGGCGGCAAGAAACATCTCCCGGCCGACTATGAAGACCGTTTGCGCGAGCTCCAAAGCCGTGCCGCACGCATCCGTTGCGCCTTGCCGACATTCATGCTTTGCCCTGCTGTAAACTGCGCCACCGAATTCCACGGCCCCAATGCCTGGGACGACCGAATGGAACATGTCGCGGGACATCTTGAGCGTGCCGCGGCTGGGGAAGAGCCTCCAGTTTGTTTTGGCGGGCACCACGATTGGACCCTGACTGAATGGGCCGCCAGTGACGGTGTGCAGGTTACCCGTTGCGGACAGAATGGTGATAC
>NZ_JAELUF010000732.1 GCF_016429195.1 Brevundimonas sp. ASV9 | reverse complement strand
CCCCCCCCCCCCCCCCCCCCCCCCCCCCCCCCCCCCCCCCCCCCCCCCCCCCCCCCCCCCCCCCCCCCCCCCCCTCATTTTCAAGCAGTAGACGGCATACGCGATACGATTGCTGGTCTCGTGGGCTCGGAGATGTGTATAAGAGACAGGTTAGGAGATCCCAACTGCAGCTTGTGTTGTAGATTGTCTTGCTAGGTTTGGTGTAGAATAGTAGGCAACGGGGGGAGTAAAAAAGTCAAAGAAATTAGAAGCTGTCTCTTATACACATCTGACGCTGCCGACGAATACATCACAGTGTAGATCTCGTTGGTCGAGGTATAATTAAATGAGGGGGGGGGGGGGGGGGGGGGGGGGGGGGGGGGGGGGGGGGGGGGGGGGGGGGGGGGGGGGGGGGGGGGGG
>NZ_JAELUF010000076.1 GCF_016429195.1 Brevundimonas sp. ASV9 | reverse complement strand
GGGCCAGAAGACGCCCTGCATCTCGCCCGGTGGCGTGAATAGAAAGACCATTCGGCCGGGGCATCCGTAGCGCCGACAGCGCGCCCAGCGGTTCCAGAGCTTCACCTGCGGCCCCGACAGCCGAATGATAACCGACAGGTCCACCCAGCAGTCCAGATGACAACGCGGGCACCGGGTCGAGATCGTCCAGCGATCGCGGCGCAACTGCGAAACCGTCATGTGCGGCGCCATGCTGAGGTGATGGCCGAGGCCTCGGTTCTCCGGCTTCTTGTAGCCCACGGATCATCGGCGCGAGAGACGGGCCGCAAACCGATGGGTTTCGTCCGCCGTCATCCTGGCGAACTGGCCCATGCCGAGCGCCAGAGTGGCGCTGACAAGGCGGCCGTTCTCTTCCTTCGCCACATAGGCGACGTTCGATCCCGGCCCCGGCGTCGTCGGCAGGCTGGGATGGGTGAGCCTCGCAGCTAGGTCATCAGGCTCGGCAGCAGACTGTTGCTTTGGCATCTCGATCTCCGGCAGCGCCAACCGACCCAGAGGCAGCTCCCATGACTCCGCACGAAGCAGAACACAACAAGAACATTGAGCAGGTTGTGGATAGAGGATGAGCCAAAGCGTGGCCTCGACCAGCGCTCTCTAGACCAGCGGGGCCGATCCAAGCGCGCCTGAACCGGCCCCGAGGGCGTCATTAGAGGCCTTAAACGCCATTAGACGACATCAGATGTCGTCCGGCGCGCCTACAAAGTGATGCTGTAGTCGAAACCAACCATGTGGGTCGTGCCGCCTTGAATGGCGCGATACAGGATAGTGATCTTGTAGACGTTGGTCTCATCTCGCAGTGTGCCGGACCACCCCCCCGAGTTTTCAGCGTCCGGCTCGGGCAACGTCACAATAAAATCGTCCGGACCAGCCCCCTGAGCGAACGTCGCCATAGCGCTCGTGCCCGGAGCAAAGTTCACTTCCAATGTGCATTTAGCGATGCCGAGCGTGGCCTTGCGGACGCCCGTAGGCATGACCACTGAGCCAGTCTCTACGACGCGAGCGCCGCCAATATCCAACACGGGCATTGAGTCCCCTCCTTTGACGATTGAGGTCTACGAGATCGGGATAGGAGACGTGTGTTTCAAGCAGGCCTAGCGCCGGTATCAATCCAGGTGATTCTGCATCGTCTCGACATAGTCCCATCCTTCCGGATGAAACTCGAAAGGCGCGATGCTGGCTTCTCTGCGAAGAGCTTCTGCAAAGCTCCACGCGTCGAGCCCGACGACGGCTGAAGCTCTAGCGTTGATCTCGCGCACCTCGCGCTTGTCGTCTGCTTCTTCCAACGTGCCCTGGATGTAGTTCCGGCGAAGGTTCAGAGCGGACGCGAAATCTGTAAGCCTGACGTGCCATTCGGGATCGAGCGCGCCCCAGTTGGTGTCTGGGTAGCTAGGCAACACCGGCAATCGATGGGACTCGGTTTCGCGCGGGTCGGTGTTGAACGACACAGCCTCGGCGCAAGCCTTCGCGAAGGCTTCCATATGCAAGGCGAGTGGGTAGGCGGCCAGAACCTTACGGCGCTGAAGCTCGGCGATAGCCGCTTTAGCTGTGGCGTTGTCTTTGCGCCGGGCTTCGGCCATCTGACGCTTGGCGGTGCTCTCGGCTAGCCACCATTGCAAGCCCCCCCCAACCAGGACGCCTAGTAAGCTGCTGATTGCTGGGATAGCTGTGTTGACGATCTGAAGAGTGCTGATCGGCGGCATTGCGCTGACATCCTGCTGAAATCGACGTGACCCCGAAAACCTTCGGGGTGTGGCGACGCCGTTCGCGCCCCGATCATGGCGTCATGAGAACGCCTTCGGCATTAGGAGGTGTCGGGCCAACAAAGAAATCTCGCCCGAATCTAAGCCGCATCTGACTAGAACACAGGTGCGGCGCTCCTCTCAGACGCCGCTCAAAACCAGTGAAACCGGGTGAGAGCCACCCTCCCCGTTCGCCAGTTTCGACCCCTGGGGAGCAATCGGGGCACACACCGACAGAAAAAGGCCCCCGGATCGCTCCGAGGGCTTTGACGTTTGATCGAGGCTGGCGGGCTAGATGCTGGCTAGAACCGAACGGATCGCCGCCGCCAGCTCGGCCCGCTCGCGGCGCTGCTCCACCGAAGCGCGGGCTTGGCGCCATTCGTAGATCGAGACGACGCCGGCAGGTAGGCGGCAACCGCCCCAGGTCTCCAGCATGTCCGCGCGGTCCATCAGCGCCGTTTTGGCGCGGGCCAGGGCTTTCGGCTTGGCCTGCGAGATCAGCTCGGCCATGACTACGGCGACGGCCTCTGTCATGGCCGGCGACATATCTGGGGCGGGGTTCAGGTGCGCGCTCATTGGCCTGCCTCGATCAGGCGGGACACGTCCGCGACGAAGAGTGCGTGGTTCCGTGACAAAGCCTGCGTCGAGAGGTGCGCATCGGTCGCCGCGTTGAGTGCGGCGAGCTTGGTCAAGGCTTGCTTGACCGTCGCGGCTGGTAGCGAGCGGACGGCGTCGACCATCAGCTTACGTTCTTCTTCGGCTCGATCCAGGTCATCAAACAGCTTGACGTGCTGGGCCTGAAAACGCTGCTGCGCTTCGTCGGCTGCATCCGCAGCAAGGTTCATCACATCGCAAGACAGCTTCAGCGCATCGATGATCGCGGTGAAGGCGTGCTCGGATTGCGGCGCTTGGCTGCGCGGCGTAGCTTGATCGATAGCCATTGGGCTTGCTCCCTGTGGTGAGAGCGTCGTCCTCGTAGCTTCCAACGGCCGAGGGCGGCGCTCGATGCTGTCAGCCGGCTGGCTAACGATAACACCGTAATCGCCTCACTTGGGTTGTCAATCACCCTGTTATCGCTATGCTTGTCGCATGACACTGACACCTGAAGCCATGCGCGCGGCTCGCGCGATCCTGCATTGGTCTATGCGCCACCTAGCCGAACAGAGCGCGGTGGGCGTGGCCACCATCAACGCGATCGAAAATGGGAGACCATGCCGCGCTGCGACTGCTCAGTCTCTCATCGAGACCTTCGCCCGGCATGGCGTCGCGGTTCTTCCGCCGCCGCGCGCTGGCGCCAGGTTGATCGACCCGTCCGAACGCCAATAGGGAGCAATCCCGCAGCGACCCGCCCCCTACACCAGGGGGAAAAATCCGGCGCGCCGTCTCTCCAACCCCTGACCCGCTCGCATTTTTTCAGCCCCAGACCTCGGGGGCGCTATTTTTTGACCGCGTCAAACTGTCGGGGCCGGGTGAGAATGTCAGGGAGTGTCGTCGGCGGCGTCGCGGAGATATGGCAGGCCCAGGCAACGCCGCCGACGGACATGCCGGAAGGCCGGGCGAGATTGCACTGACACTTCGCCGCAACAACGCACGAGGTTCGTCGTGCGTTGTTGCGGATCTTAGGAGGCGGCTCTCATTCCCGCATGGCTATCCTGGATCATACCGCCCAAGACGTCGAAGCGGTGGCCGCATTAGCGGAAACACTGGCCGAGGATTACGGCCTGGGCGAGGCTTTCCGACGAGCGGATCCTGAATCGATCGACGGCATTCGACTGCTATACTGCAGGATGGCGCAAGGCGTCCTGGGTGCACTCCAGGTGCAGGGCTGGACGCTCCATCGCCACTAGACGCGTGCGTTGTAGCTAGGCACGCGTCCCGCACTTTGCGGCATGGCCCGCCTCACGATCCCCGACCAACAGACCTTTGCGACGTTCACGGCGACGGCGCAGACCGTCTTCCCGATCTCGTTCGCGCTCCTGTCCGGCAAAGCGGACCTGCGCGTCTCGATTGATGGCGTGGAGTTGAATCAATCTGACTTCACTTTCTCCGGGCCCCTTCTAGACGGAGGCGGATACAGTGGCGGCACTGTAACCTTGAACACTGCCGCGACCGGCTCGGTGCGGATCTGGCGATATGTTCGGCCGGCGCGTGCGACAAACTTCGCGCCATCCGGAACCGTGCCCGTCGGCTCCGTGGACCAAGCTATCAATCGACTGACCGCTACTCAGCAAGATCTGAGATACTCGCTAGACGAGGGATTGGAGTTTGAGGTTGGTAATACTCCGATCACAGCCCGTGGCCTCACGCGCCCCAATCGTGCCTGGGTGGGCGAAGGTCTAGTCGACATCTCATACGAGGTTCGCCGCGCCCGTGATCAGTCTGGCTACAACGGCGACGACTCCGTGGCATTCAATGCGGCAGTAGCAGCGGCTGGACGCGGCGTGCAGATGAACCCCGAGGTCGGGTATCTGAACTGCAAGACTTCGCTGCGTCTGCCTGTCTCAAACACTAAGCTCGTTTTCCAGGGCGGCGGGCAGGCCGTCCCGATCTTCCGCGACGCCGCGCTAGCCGGCGCATCGACCATGATCGTTGGAACCGTGGCGGGCGCTGGCGCCGGGTCGTCGGTCGTCGAGGGCGCCTGGTTCGTTCATGCGGGACGACTGGGCTGGTATGGCGACCACGCCGAAGGGACGCCACTGCCCGACCTGTTGACGGGCGAGGAAAGCCACATCGAGGTGCACGGCGCACAGAGCGCACGCATCCGGGTCGGCGGCTATGGCGCGCGGCATTTGGTCAGCGTGTTCGGCGGCAACGATTGCGTGGTCAATGTGGCCAGCTATGGCGGCATGTACGACCCGGACTTCGTCGCCTTGCAGGAGGCGGTTTCAGTCGTTCGCCTGACCCGTTCGGCGGTGCATGGCCACGGCACCTGCCACACCGTGGACAATCCTCTGATCGTCGGCGGCAACGTCAGCGGCCGTCGCCCCGTCGTCATCGGCGCGCAGACCGTGATGGTGACGCGCCGCCTCGGCCCCTACTTCGGCGTGCTGATCGAGAGCTGCGAAAATCCGAAGATCCGGGGCGGCTTCTCGGGCGGGATGGCGCATTCGAACGTCGGCATCACGCCCGTGATCGGCGGCTTCATCGCCAACATCGCCATGGAAGGCCACGACGCCGACGAGAGTAACGAGAGCGCCGTCTACGCCTGGCGTCAGGACGCGGCCGCCCCCTGCCCGCATACGCTGATGATCAGCAAATGCACTTTCAACGGCCAGCTGATCGGCCGCCGTGCCTTGGAAATCCTGGGCGACAACGGCCTGTATTCGATCCGCAATCTGCAGATGGAGGGCAACACCTTCCGCGCCCATCTGTCCGGCGTCGGCCTGCTGACGGGCGTGGACGGCGGGTCGATCCGCAACGAGCGCCTTGCCGGCTACAACTGTGCAGCGGCCAACGCCACGGGCGGCGATCCAACGACGGCCGGCCATTTCCTGGGCGGGATCACGCGGAACCTGAAGATGCGGGACATCCTGTATGGCGGCGGCATCAACCAGGACGGCGAGACGAACACGCCCGACACCTATGGCGTCACGCCCAACGGCACCCAATGGGGCCGGATCGACGGAACCCCTGCGGAGGCGAACAACACCTATTCGCGGCTTCGCGCCATCAACTTCGGCCAGGCGGGCGGGGACATCAACCTGGGTGGCACGCTGGACAATGCCGCATGACCGCCGCCCTCCTGAACCAGATCCGCGCCGCCGAGACCGAGGCGCAAGCAAACATGCCGAACCGCGAGGATCAGGCCTCTGCCGACGAACTGATTATGCCGATGCCGCCTACGCCGACCCAGGCGCTGGACGTCGATGCGCTGCTGGCCATCGAGCGCGGCGCACTTTCCAGCGCGGATCCGTCCTGAGATGTCGGCCCCGAAACGCACTCGTTTTCGAAGTGCTGAGTACGGGCTCGGCCAGCTGTGGGAGTCCGGCCTAGGCTGGCGCTACAGCCCTAATCAACAGCCGTGGGACCTATTCGACCAGGTCAGCCGCCTGATCCAGTTCCACACCGGCGAGGCGTGTGAGTGAGTGATGAAAGGATTGGCTACGGTCCAGCAACTAAAACGCGAGGAGGAAGCCTCGAAGATTTGCGACATGCAAGGCGTTCGTGGTGGCGATAGCGGCTGCCCTGTGCAACTCTACCGCGATGGTGACACGGGACGCCTTCTCGTTAGAGCGTACAACGAAGGGGGCTTTGCTTGCGTCGACATCGATTTCCGGGATGTTCTGGATTGGGCGCAAGGGATGGGCCATCGCTATGGAAAAGAAAGTTCAACTTCCCCACCAGCTCGGCCAGATCATCCTTGATATGGACGCTTGCCTGAAGGCGGGCCTTTACTATCCAGCACTTCTAATCGCCCTCACCTTGCCAGAAGTCTGTATAGCGTTAGCACTCCCGTCTGACGTTTTTGTAAAGGAAAAACACTACTCGGAGTTCATCGACAAGTATTGCCAGAGTCTGGGGATGGACGGCCTATCGTGCTATCGTTTGCGCGGCGGCGTCGTCCATAGAGGCAACGCATCAGGACATCCGTTCTTCGGAGCAAGTCACGTAGTGTTCACAACCCCGAAGAGTGGAGGAGCTGTTCACGGCTTCACCATTATTGACGGGGCCTCGTCTGACTCTGCTGCTATGTTTGACCTGTCAGACTTCTGCTCTTCCATAAAAAATGGCGCAGTCGATTGGTACGTTTCTAACAAGGACGATGAACATGTGAAGGCCAATATGCCTGCTCTGCTCAGCCTTCGACCAAACGGAATTTATCCGTGGATTGAGGGAATCCCCGTGATCGCAAGCGGCGTTCAACACGAAAGGAAGTAAACGCTACAGTCGGAAAACCAACAGCAGCTCATCGGTCATTTGAGATCAGGCGCCGAAATCGACGTTACGACCGCGGATCACGGTACCGGTCCCATCGGCCGCTCGGCAAACGAAGTCGGCCCCGTTAGGATCGTCCCCTGCCTGGGTGACGAAGGTGAGCAAGACGGCGCTGCCGTGTTCGTAAAGCAGGATGTCGCCGACCTTCGGCTCCTGGTCAATCTCCTGCAGGGTCAGCGCGACCGCCTGGCGTTCCGTCAGCGTTCGGGATCAAAACCTTGATGCGCATCGCTCGGCCTCCTTGCCAGCGCAACCTGTGATGCCGATTCGCACTCGAATAAAGGGGCGCCCCTCGTGCAAGGCTCGTGGCAGCAGTCAGATCGCCGTCGTAAAAGCTTGGCGCAGCAACATGTGAATGTCGGCGAGGGATACTGATCATCTGAAGTGCTGGAGCTTCAGATTTCCGATCTCTGCCGTGCGTCAAGCAAAGCCGGGTTGCTCCCTATAGTCGGGGTATGACCAAAGCCGCCACGACATCAACGGACGCTCACCCCATCTCGGTTGCAGAGATTGAAGCGCGCGCGCTGACGCTCTTCCTACCATGCCTGATCGCCTATGCCGGCGCCCCGAGCGACGTGCTGGAAGAAATGGCGCGCACCTGCTCTGCGATGCAGGCGCAACACGTCCACGAAGGCGCCGACGAGCGCACCAGGAGGCTTGAGTGCCTGAGTGCTGACCTTGCGGCGAAGCTGCTTCGCGAGGCCCTGGCGGCCCGCCGCGCAATCGTCTTCGCCGCCACCCCCACAGCGAGCGCGCACTGATGGCCAGCGATTACACCCCTGGCTTCAAGGCTCTTACCCAAATCATGGGCGGCCGCGCCGAGGCCAAGACCTTGAAGACCGAAGGTGTCATGCTGGAGGCGCAGGCCAAGGGCGTCGACCTGCAGGCTCTGCAATCCAGTGAGCGACGCCGCGAGGAACTGAACGCCACCCTAGCCGCGCTGACCGCCAGCCGTGCGGCGCGTGGCGTGTCCCTGGACAGCCCGTCGGCCGTGGCGATCGAGAACGAGCTGCGCAAGCAGTCCGTTCGCGACGAGAACGTGGACCGCGTCGGCTTCACCAATCAGGCAGGCGCGCTGCGCATGAGCGCGGCGGCCAAGCGTCGCGGTGGATCCTACGCCAACATCATGGGCTACGTGAGTGCAGGCGGCACGCTGATCGACGGGGCCGGCGACGCATTGGCCTTGCGGAAAACGCCGACGAAGACTGTCACGGCCGGGGGTAAGAAGTAGATGGCGACCGGACAGAGCGCCCAGCCGCGCCGAGGCATCGAGACCTCTGCCGTTGCGCCAACTGTGAACTTGGACACCGGCGAGAGCCAGATGTGGGCCTCCGTCGGCCGCCTCGCCGATCAGGTGGGCGAGGTCGTCAAAGAGGGCCAGGTCCGCAAGGCTCGCGAACTTGGGGCCGAAGAAGGCCGAGCGCTGGCTGCCGGGGAGATTGAGGCCCCCGAGCGCGGTCCGCTCTTCTTTGGCGACGTGGCAGACGCCAGGCGCGCGGCGTTCGAACAATCATATGTCGCCGGCGTCAGCACGGACTTTGACGCGCAAGAGGATGAGGTACGTCGCGAGTTTGGGCATGACCCGCGCGCCTATGAGGAAAAGATGGCTGCCGTTCGGAGTGGCTTCATCCAAGGCGCGCCGCCCGAGTTTGCTGTCGCCATCGAGCAGTATGCCGCGCGCCGGACCACGGCTGGAGTGGCCGCCATTTCTGACGCCGTTGAGCGGGTCCGCCTGCAAGAGGCCAACGTCGAGATTGGCACACGCCAAGGCACGCTCACGTCGAAGCTCATCCGGATGCTTCGCGAGGGCAAGGGTAACACGATCGAATATGAGATCCTGAACGACGAGCGCGACCAACTTGTGCGCTCCCGTCTGGATAACCCCGCCATCGTTTACAGTCCCGCGGAGGCGGCGAAAGACGATCAGGAGTTTGCGGTCGCAGCCAAGGCTGCAATCTATACTCACCATGCCATCGAAGTGCTGCGGAACGAGGGCGCGGACGCGGCTATCGGCTCCCTGCAGGCCATCCTGAAAGACCCGTCCATCGCCGACCCGACCGAGCGTCAGGCCGCCTTTGAATCAGCGCGTGCAGCGGTCAACCAAGAGATTGACTTGGCGACGGACCGCGCCAACATCGCCGCCCGCAACCGGACCCAGGCCGAGGCCGAAATCAAACGCCGTATCGACGATGACGCGGCGGCGATCGAAATCGGCGCGCCAGACACGGGCCTGACCGAAGCCGAAGTGCTGGCGGTTATGGGCCCCTCGGGCGTCGCTGAGTGGCGCCGCAAACAGGCAGAGGCCAGCCAACGTAACCGTCTGACCGGCTCGCTTATCGGTGTGCCCCGCGACGAGGCCGTGCGCCGCGCCGAAGCCGCGCTGGGCGGCGACACGCCGACTGTCGCCGATCTGTCCAAGCCCATAAAGACGCCGGCTGATCTGGACGCCCTGGCGGCGGCCGTGCGGATGATCGAGACGGCCAACGATCCGGCAAGGAAAAGCGAGGCCGGCGCTATCGGCGCGATGCAGCTCTTGCCGGAAACGGCGCGTCAAATGGCACAGCTTGAAGGCGTGCCGTATGACGAGAACCGCCTGCTGAACGACCCGGCCTATAACGAGCGGCTTGGCAAGCGCTACCTCACGCAACTGCTGGACAAGTACGACGGCGACCAACTGCTTGCCGTCACCGCCTACCATGCGGGCCCCGGGCTGGTGGATGCGTGGCTGAAGCCGGAAGGCGTCGTTACCGGCGTGCGTCTGGGCAATCGCACGGTCTCGGCAAGGGGGCGCGGCGACCCGCGAGCGGGCGACCTGTCAACTAACGCCTGGCTGGACAGCATCGCCCCCGGCAATCCGCGCTCTGCCGCGTATCCGCGCAAGGTCGCGTCCGCGCTGGGCGGCGGGCGGAACACCGCTGAGTGGCGCCGGACCCAGGCCGAAACGATCGTCACCAATGCGCAGCAGGGCTTCGCATCCGATCCGCTCAACTTCGCCAGCACGCACCGCGTAGCGGCCTTGCCGCAACTCAACGTCGATGCTGTGTTCGCCGGCGGCGATCTTGCGGCGCAATGGGCACAGTCGATCCGAGGCCGGGCCAATCTTGGCGGGCAACTGGCGGCCCAGCACGGGGTTCCGCAACGCTACCTCACCAACGGCGAGGCGGCGGCCTATCGTGACCGGATCGAGCGCGACCCAGCCGCCGCCGTCACCCTGGCAAGGCAGGCCACCGCCGCACTAGGCGGGCGCGGCGCTCGCGATCTTCTGGCCGAAGTGGGCCAGAACAGCGGCGCCTCTACAGCGATCCACATTGCAGACCTTGGTGCCGCCGGCGGCGACGTCCGGTTTGCCGACGCAGCAGCGCAAGGCATCGCCCTTAAGCAACAGGGGCAAACGCTGGACACCGAGCGGAAGAACGAGATTGACGCGGAGATGCGCCGCTGGCGTTCGGCCGTTGCGGGCTCGCCGTCTCTTCTGGCGGCCGTTGCAAACACAGCTCAGGCTGCGGCTCTGGCCGATAGCGTGTCGGGTTTCGACCGACCGGCTGACTACTATGTGCAAGCCGCCCTCGGTCGGACCACCTGGGGTCGGAACAGATACGGCGGTGCGGCCGAAGTGAACAGCGCAACCGTCGTCGTCCCGCGCTGGCTGAATGGCGAGTATTTCGACGACGCCCTGGCGCTGCTGCCGGAGCGCCCGATTTATGACAACGGCCAGCCGATGCCGGCCGCCTCTGTCTCGCGTCTTCGCCCGGCGCTGCAGCCAAACGGAAACTATCGCCTCCTCGATCAGCGGGGGCGCGTGGCTTACGGCCGCAACCGCCAACCTTTCGAGGTCGACCTTGACCAATATCGCGACCTGATCCGAACCCGTCTTGGGACGGGCGCCGTGAGGCCTGACTGATGCCCCAGCAGAGCGGCCCCTTTGCAGCCGGATCAATCGACCGTCCCGCGTCTCGTCGTGGTGAAGTTGTCAAGCCGATCACCGCCCCGCGCCCGCTGGTTGATCGGATCCTCAACCGCGAAACGGAAGCGCCGCGTGAGCGCGAGGCCTTGCGGGTCGAGGCGCTGGAGCAATCTGCGCGATGGGAGCGCCACAGAGCAGCCGAGCGCGCGCTTGGCCGGCCTATCCCCGTCTCAATGAGCCTGACAGGTCAGCGCGACGGTGACGGCAAGGGCGCGCTGACCGATGCGCAATATGAGGCGCGACTGGATGAGCTTCGCCGCGAGTTCCCCGACGCGATGCGAAACGTCGAAACGCGCCAGCAGATGCTGGCCCGCGTCGCTCGCCAGGCCCAAGAAACCTCACCGCTTAACCGATCGATGTGGGTCCGTCTGCGGGAAAACGTCTCGGACGCATACGCCAACTCTATGGCCGGGATGATGGAGCGGGACTCGGATCCGGAGCTTGACGGATTCCACCTCTCCGACCTGCTTCGCACGCCTGCGATCATCGAGGGCAAGCCCGCCGACCGCCTGTTGGATGCGCTGTTCGGCGACGATCGCTCCTATTGGCGCACCTCCGACCCTGGCGCCGCGCCAGCCGCCCGGCGTGAGCGCGCGCGCCAGGAGACCTACGACGCCCGCGCCTTGCTGGACCCGATCAAGAACCCCGGCGACGCGGCCGCCTTCTTCGCCGGTCAAGCGGGCGGCTCCATTGTTTCGCCCGAAAACCTGATCTCCCCTGGACGGACGATCCTTGCTCGCGCCGCGACCGGCGCAGCAGTCGCCGCCGGCGCAGATGTCGTGCTGCAACAAGACCGGGTGCAGGATGACATTCAGGACGCCTACCGGCCCGAGCAGACCCTGCTGGCTGGCGGCCTGGCTGGCGGTTTTTCCCTCGGTGGCGACGCCATCGGCGCAGGCGTCCGTCGTGCGCAAGGCAATCCTTCCCCGGCCGTCCGCGCCCTCGCGTCAGAGATTGACGCAGGCTCTCGCGCTCTTGCGGCAAGCCCCGCGCCCAGCATCCCTCCCGCCGTTCGCGCGGCTGTGTCCCGCATTGAGCGCGACGCGATAGACCGTCGGGCCATCGGTCCCGCAGGCGGTGCCGAGTTCGAAGCTGTCCGTGATGCTCTGGAGGACTTCACCCCGGCGCCGCAGCCTGCCGTCGAGCGCGACATTGACGCCCTGATTGGCGACTCGATGACGGCGCGGGAACCGGCGCCTGCTGGGTCGTCGATTGACTATCAGGGACGGCCGATCACCGCGGGGTCGTTTGACCCCATGCGGGTCGACGCGGACCCGACGACATTCCAATATAAGGCATCCGGCGAAGATGGTCTGACAGACCGCCTCGCGGGGGTCACGGCATGGGACCGTACCGCCGCTGGCCGCTCTATCCTCTTCGAGGATGACGCGGGCCGTGTTGTCGTCGCGGATGGGCACCAACGGCGCGGCCTCGCCCGTCGCCTGATCGAGAGCGGGCAGGACACCACCGCGACCCTGGACGGCTTCTTGTTCCGCCAGGCCGATGGCTGGAGGCCGTCCGACGTGCGCGTGGTCGCGGCGATGAAAAATATTCGCGAGGGTTCCGGTTCGATCCTGGACGCGGCCAAGGTGTTTCGCGAGGCCCCCAACCTCATCAACGACCGCTCATTGCCGATCACCGGGGACTTCATCGCGTCGGCGCGCGGCCTCGCTCGCCTGTCAGATGACGCGTTCGGCGCTGTTGCGGCCGGCGTGATCCCCGACCGTTACGGCTCAGTCATCGGCGAGATGGCTGCTGACGCGCCGGAGCTGCACACATCGCTCGTGGATCTGATGCGCCAGGGCCAGCCTCGGTCGCTGGATGAAGCGCGCGCCTATGTGCAAGAGGCACGGCTGGCGGATTTCGTCGAGCGCCAGGGCGCGCAAGACGACCTTTTCGGCGGGCTGCCCAAAGAGTCGACGCTGATCGCCCGGGCGCGCCTGCGCGCTGCCGTCCTTAAGCAACTGCGAGGCGATGCCCGTCTGTTCGGCGCGCTCGTCCGAAACGCCGACGCCATCGAGGCGGGGGGCAATGCGCTGGCCCGGTCCGACAACGAGATGCGTGTGGCTCGAGATCTGGCGGCGTCCAGCGCGATCGACAAGCTGGCGCTGCGCGCTGGGACTATCGGCGACACATTCGGCGAGGCCGCTGCGGCGGTCGCCCGCGGCGATTTGAGCGTGCCCCAGGCGTCGCGCTCTATCGTGGACGAGCTGCGCACCGCGCAGAGCGCCGTCGACGCCGTGAACGAGGATCGCCGCGCCCTGCTGAACCCGGAGCGCCCGTCAGATGATACCCGCGCCGCCCTCTCCGATTTCAGCGAGCCGGGCGGCCGGGGGCAAGCCGCACAAGCCGAACCCAAGCCCGAAGACGCCGCGCGAGAGCAGACGGCGCTCTGGGTCGACCTGCCGGAAATCGGCGATGAAGACCGCGCGATCAGCGTGTTGAGCGTCTGCGCACCGGGAGGGCGCTGATTATGGGAAACTTCCGCGATTGCATCGACGAAGCGCTGGGCAAGGGGGACATCACCCCTGACGTCGCCGACCGCGCCCGCAAGACATACGACGACGCCAGGGCGTCTGCAGAGGAAGCCTTCGGCCCCACTGACGCAGACCGACGGGCGGCCGACGCCGTAATGACCCAGCTTCAGGCTGATGCGGTCGAGGCCAAGCGACGTCGCGCCCTGATGATCCGCACCCGTGATGACCTTCTGGCCGGCGTGGCTGAGTTCAAAAAGGCTCGCGGTTATGTGGACCCCGGCAAGGTCGTCCCCCGCCGCACGACGCGCGGCGTCATCGATCGGCTGCTTGGGCGCCAGCCCGCAGTCCGGCCCGGTGGCGTCGAGGATGTTGTGCCCGTCGGTTCCGAGAGCGCCCTGTTTGCGCGGGCTCTGGAGCTGGTTGTCGAAAACAAGCCCGGCCTGTCGGGCGCGCCCTTCTCCAGCATCGAGGGTCGATATCGGGCGATCCGAGGCAAGGCTGACGCCATGATGGCCAGCGTCATCGAGCGTTTCGAGACGAAGACCGGCTTTGATTCTCCGCACCGGGCCGACCTGACCAACATGGTGCGCGAAGCCTTCGGCGAGGACAGCGGCGACAAAGCCGCCAAGGCCCTGGCGCAGGCGTGGGGAGAGACCGCAGAGCATTTGCGCCAGCAGTTCAACGCGGCCGGCGGAAGCATCGGCAAGATGGATGGCTGGGGCCTGCCGCAGTCCCACGACTCGCACGCCGTCCGCCGTGCCGGACGCGATGCCTGGATCGCCTACGTCTCGGGCCGGGTGGACCGGGCGCGGATGATTGACGACACGACCGGGCAGCCGCTGAGTGATGCGCGGTTGACGGCTGTTCTAAGCGACGTCTGGGATAGCATCGCCTCGATGGGGGCCAGCAAGCGAGACGCCGGCGATCACACTGGCATCGGCGCGCTTGCGAACCGGCGCCGGGATAGCCGTGTGCTCGTGTTCAAGTCGGCTGACGACTGGCTGGATTATCAGTCCAACTTCGGCGACGCGGACTCGTTCTCGGTGATGATGGGCCACGTTGACGAAATGGCGCGTGACATCGCCCAGCTTCAGATCCTGGGGCCGAACCCGACGGCGCAATGGAAATGGCTTCGAAACGCGGCCCAGCTCGAAGCGCAGCTGGAGGAAGCGGCCGGCGTGAAAGGCGCGACCGATCGCGCCAAGAGCTTCGTTCAGACCGCAGACAACATGCTGGGGCACTACACCGGCACTCTTTCGACGCCGATCAACTCTCGCCTGGCGGGCTGGGGTTCGTCGTCGCGCGCCATGACCACCGCCATGATGCTGGGCTCGGCCGTCATTTCCGACGTGCCGACGGCCCCGGTGTTCGGCGCTTACGCCCGTGCCTTCACCGGCCTCTCCAAGACTGGCGACATGACTCGGCTTGCGGCCCTGATGAACCCAGCTGACGGCTCTATGCGGGCAAACGCGCGTCGCTCTGGCTTTGTGATCGAGCAGGCCACCGACGGCATGATCCGCGCGACACAGGATAACCTACGCATCCTGTCCGTCGGCGAGCGGCTGGATGGGGGGCTGAACGCCTTTGCACGGCGGATGCCGGCGGCCGTGATGCGCGCGCAAGGGATGACGGCATGGGACGCAGCCCGCAAGCGCTCGTTCCGCTTCGAGTTCATGGGCGCCCTGCACGATCGGCGCAGCCTGACGCTTGCTGATCTGCGCAAGGGCGACGACGAGGACAGAGCCTTCGCCACCTGGCTCGGAGCTCGTGGCTTCAATGAGGACGAGTGGTCCGCCATTCGCGCCGCCCCTGTGTGGGAGCCTGCGGACGGGGCCAAGTTCCTGCGCCCGACCGACGTTGAAGACCAGACGCTGGGACTTCGGCTCGCCGAGGCCATCGACATGGAGACGCGCATTGCGGTTCCGCAGACGACCCTCTGGACCC
>NZ_JAELUF010000731.1 GCF_016429195.1 Brevundimonas sp. ASV9 | reverse complement strand
ACGCTGAAGAGGACGGCCTGCTTGGAGCTCGCGCGTTTGGCTACTCGCCTCTTCTCCCATTCTGCCACACCTTTGTCAATCTTGAAGGTGCTGGCGCAGGTGGGCGGGCCTTGCTTTTCCGAACTACTGACTTGCAAACTGCTCAAGTATACGGCTCTAGCCCGTACCCGTTTGGCTCCGTCATCGCGGCAAACGCTTTTGAGCTCGGTGTGATTAAGAGCGGTACGGACTACGAGGTCTTTGTCGATAGCTTTGGACAGCGCGGTATGGACATTGCTTTTTACACGCCTCGCTCCAGGTACCATACTGAGGATGATGACGCACGACACACTTCTACGAGAAGCATTTGGCACATGCTTTCTGCCGCGTTGGCTTCCACTGAAAAGTTCTCGCAGATTAC
>NZ_JAELUF010000730.1 GCF_016429195.1 Brevundimonas sp. ASV9 | reverse complement strand
AAACCCACCCCACCCACAGAACAAAGGCCTTCTGTTGTCGATCCTCCTCATCCGGTGATTCTTCAGAGTCCAACCTTTTCAAAAACCATCGACACCGACACCATGACACCTTGGCACCACTAGGTAGGTATTACTCGTACTCGTACCGCCAGTGGTCCCACCTACGGAGCGCCATTACCGCCGATGTGAACAAGCATACCTATGTAAACGGACAGAACCCCGGTCTGCAAGCTGGAAGTAAGAAAGCAAAGTACTTGTACGAGTATTTACTGTAAGCAGCAGGCAGCCTTGCCAAGGTGGTTCAGCTCACCTACGAGTAAATCAATTAACGCAGCCCAAGTCCAATGGACAGGCCTAGCCGCCAACAAAGGCCCTACGACCCCAGTACGGACGTATGTAA
>NZ_JAELUF010000729.1 GCF_016429195.1 Brevundimonas sp. ASV9 | reverse complement strand
CGGAGATGTGTATAAGAGACAGCAACAAATGAGTGGTGATTTGTCCTTGCCATCCCAATCGTTTTCGGTTCAGCTAGCGGCGTTATAAATTGACACAAAAATAAATTGAAATAAAATAACAGATGAATGAGGGCTCTCTACAGAGTAAACTTAAACACAGTTGAGCGATCTAAGGTAGAGACGGGAACGCCGACCTCACAGTACATACCTACCTACCTTAGTACCTAGCCGCGGTGCCTATCCGCCTGGACTGCAAAAGTACACGCAAACCACGCACACCACCAGCGCCTTTCTCATGCTTCCCACTCTCACAGCCCGTCGCCCAATCCGGGTCGCCGCAGTCAGCAGCTCGTGACACCAAACCCATCACAAGCGGGCGTCGTACCTGTCTCTTATACAC
>NZ_JAELUF010000728.1 GCF_016429195.1 Brevundimonas sp. ASV9 | reverse complement strand
ATTTCTGACACATTGCTCCCCAGATTCGCGAAGGATTCATCGTCGATGAAGAAGAAGAAGACGAGGGAGAAGGCGACGACGATGACGCCGACGTACGACGCGCCAAGCGCAAGCGCGAGCCTCGGGATCGAGAACAAGAACAACAACTTGACGAAGATGACTATGAGCTCGTTGGCGAGATTATGGGCGATCGTGAAGAAGCACAACCCAAGGTGAGCAACTCTCACCCCAAGTTGTAACCCTTTAGCTGTTCGCGCAGCCACTAACAAACATACATCCCAAGTTTAAACGCTTAAAACGTGGACACCGTGATGACGACGAAGATGCTGGTGGCCATCGAGGATTGGAAGAGATATTTTCCGACGAAGATGAAGAAGCTGGCGACCGAGCTCCATATGGG
>NZ_JAELUF010000727.1 GCF_016429195.1 Brevundimonas sp. ASV9 | reverse complement strand
CGAGATCTACACTGTGATGTATTCGTCGGCAGCGTCAGATGTGTATAAGAGACAGGTTCAAGCCGGTTCATTATATTCATCTCGGATTTGAGACTTCGTGTGTATTGACAATATCGGATTAGGCCGAATTTCTTCTTCACCCAGAGGTTCATTCCTACTGGTCCAACCACTTCTGTGATGAAATATGAAGTTTACAGACACAAGAATTCCAATGAAGAGGATTTTCAGATGATCTCTGATATGTATAAGCGAATCATGTCCGAGGACAAGTATCTCTCTATCAACGCACAGAGGAATTTGAGCGCCGGTGTCTTTGTCAACGGCGAAATGCACCCGACGATGGAGAAGGGCCCCCTCTTCTTCCAGAAAAAGCTTCGTGAACTTGTACAAGATCATCACC
>NZ_JAELUF010000726.1 GCF_016429195.1 Brevundimonas sp. ASV9 | reverse complement strand
AGTCAATTCAATGCATCACCCGTAACCATTTATCAACAGGAGTCGTCACTCTCCAGCCATCCTATCCGTGGACACCGCGCACAAGCCCAGTTGACTGGCATTGCCGCACATCGGTCAATGGCCGCTCCGCTGGCCTACGTCGTAGGTACTCGTACGACGTACGAGTAGCGCCCTGTTGCGGCCCAAAGTGGAGCTGTTGAGAGCTCCGGCCGAGATGTCGGGCGGGCGGCGTTTTGCCCTTGACCGCTTACGATTACATCCCCGTGGGTAAAATTACCATGGATATGCTTGATCAGTTGCCTCCTCACCGCGTTTTTCAGTAACTGTTCTCGTGATATTTTGTGTCAATTTTATGACTTTGGTCATTTATTGTGTGTATTTTTTTAATTTCGTCTGTAACT
>NZ_JAELUF010000725.1 GCF_016429195.1 Brevundimonas sp. ASV9 | reverse complement strand
GGGCAAACCCGGTTAAAACAAAGACCGACCGTCGGATCAGGAAGAGAGACAAGTTGCAGCCCTGATGGGCACCACAAGCGAACAATATTCTTCGTAACTGCACGCCACTATACTGAGAACGCGCTTCGGTGATCTCCTGTATTGGCTCACGCCCGTGGCCACCAATGTTGTCCGCTCTTGGCGAAAGCATGCCACAGCCCGTGTTTTCGTCGGGCCCTGACTGTGTCTGTCTTCGCTTGGAGATCGTATTAAGGTATTGTATCAGACAACACTAACAGGAAAGACTAGCCGTGTGGATGAAACACGAATAGCCAATCCGACCTGTGTCCCGCCGAGAAACACTGACGGCAACAGATTCCAGCATTCTCGGTGTCACGACATTGCGACACAGTGTCTACTAT
>NZ_JAELUF010000724.1 GCF_016429195.1 Brevundimonas sp. ASV9 | reverse complement strand
CTTGAAGGCGAATGACCCTCTTTGGCCGTATTCGCTGTTTTCACACAAGAGAGAGAGTAGCTCGGCCCAACGAGCCGCTTGCCCGCCAGTCTCTTGCATAACTAGTCCGAGGACCAGGCGGAAGCGACTTTCTGTTCTCAGGTCTTGATCAACGGCCTTCCACTTCCACCCGCCTTTGTGCGATAGACTACCGTGAGCCACCATGCATGCTTGGCGGGACAGTTCGAGATATGCCTCGTGTAAGTTGTTGGCTGGGTCCGAAACGAAGGAATACCCCAGCTGTTTGTTGGTCGTATCATCTTTGATGCTCTCCAGGTCCACAGTCGGTTCAAGCCCGTACATGAGTTCGTGGCAGAGATTTTCGGCCTCCTGGATAAGACGCCGTGATAGCTGTCTAAACT
>NZ_JAELUF010000723.1 GCF_016429195.1 Brevundimonas sp. ASV9 | reverse complement strand
ATCTATGCCGGCAAAGCGATGCAAACTATGTTCCGAAAACAATGCAACTCCAACCACTATCAGGCCTGTGCCGCGATGCGCAGCGCAAAGATATCCTCCATGACTGGCGATGTTGCAGAGCACAACGTACCGATCTCAAGTATGACATGGGGCATTCACGTCATTACTCGTAGCAGCGGGAATTTTTCACTTGCTATATACGGAGAGCACGTCTGACTCAAACTCACGGGGCATACTGCTTACTGTCTGGACAGTTACCACCTCATATTAGTATTATCTTTACGTCTTCCTTTATTTAAAACTCCGCCAATCACACTCCAAAGCTGGGTTTTTGTCATGTTAGCTGCACCTGGGAGCGGGTTTGGTCAGACGCCGCCGGCACTTATTTGTCTCCACTGGAG
>NZ_JAELUF010000075.1 GCF_016429195.1 Brevundimonas sp. ASV9 | reverse complement strand
GGGCCTGGGCCGCCTGCAACGACGCCTGGGCGGTTTCGAGCGCGGTCTCGGCCTGTTCCAGCATGACCTGGGGCGCGACACCCCGGTCGGCCAGGGCCTTGTAGCGGTCGTACTCACGCTGAGCCTGATTGACGTTGGCGCGGGCCTCGATGATGGCCGCGTCTTCCTCGCGCGCCTGAAGCTCGACCAGCGGCGCACCGGCAGAGACATACTGGCCGTCCGCGAACAGGACGCGGGTGATCAGTTCGGTGGTCGAGGAGGTGACGTTCACCGACCGCTCGCCGCGCGCCACGCCCAAGACGCGAATCTGATCCGAGAAGGGCCGCTGCGCGACAACGGCCTCCGACACCTGCTGCGCCCCGCGTCCGCGACCGCCGCCCGGCCCTGCCGCCTTCTTTTCGTCTCCAGCGGAGACTTTGACGATGGCGGCGACGACCATCAGGGCAAGCAGGACGGCGGCGGCGACGAGGAAGAAGTGACGTTTGATCACGCGGGGGTCTCTCGGTCAGGGGGACGCCGCATGCATTACCGGGTAATGAAGTGCGCGCAATGTTACGTATCAGTAACGTGCCGGATCACATTTTCCGTCGCGGAAATCTTGCCTAAAATCGTCTCCAGATCGAAAGAACAGGCCCGCGGCTGATGGGGATTTCCTGGCCTGCGACGGTTTGTCTCCATCCGGCCTGCAAGCTCCAAGCGCCGAAATCACGCACCACCGAGGCTTCCAAGGACAGCCAGCGCGCGCCGCCGTCGGCCGCGCCGCCGAACGCCTGACCCAGCACCATCCAATCTTCGCTGATCCGGGCGCCCGCCGTGGCGTCGATACGGGTTTCATCCGGCAGGCCGTCGCGAAGACGGCGTGCGGCCTGAAGCTCGACGAATGCGCCGTCCATTCCCCAGCGCTCGCCCATGTCGCCGAGGGACCGGCCGACCGAGACTCGCGCCTCCCAATCGTGATCGCCAACGCCCGGCGCGGCATAGCCGGCGTTGCGCCCCTCCCCGGCCTGGGTATAGCCGCCGTAAAGGCTGACGGCGTTCCGGTCGTCGCGCCAGACCTGCCAGGTCGCACCGATCTCGATTGGGCCGCGCGCGCTGTACTCGACGAAGGCGTCCTCGCCGTCCTGCCAGTCCGCCTTCAGCTGAAGGGTCAACCGATCCGACACGCCGTATTCGGCGAACAGTCCCAAGGTCGCGTCGCGCCGCCGGCCAAGAAGATCACGTTCCTCGCCAGCAGCGTCGAAGCCCGTGTCGGCTCTGAGCCGCTCGTATTTGACGATCGCTTGGCCCTTGCCTTTCGGCTGGGTCCAGGCGCCGGCGACGACTTCAGTCGGCGTCAATGCCGCGAGGGCCAGAGCCCCCGCGACAACGGGAATTAGGCGTCGTAGCCCGGCGACTTGCGATCCAGCTGTCGCAGAGCGCCCGGCCAGGCCAGCGACGAGATGAAGCCGATGCCGCGCCCCTGCTCCTTGGTCTCGGCCTGAGCCTCGTCCGGCGCCAACAGGATGTGCTCGCGCCCGCCAGACAGCGCCGCAACCTGCTGCGCGCAGGCCCTCTCCAGGAAGAAGATGCCGATCCATGCTTGAGCCGCCGTTTCCCCGACCGCCAGCGTGCCGTGGTTTCGCAGCAGCATCAGCGGTTTGTCCCCCAGGTCGGCGACCAGACGTTCGCGTTCGTCATGGTTTAGGGCCAACCCCTCGTACCCATGATACGCAACCTGATGCTGCAGTAAACACGCGTTCTGGCTGACGGGGAGCAAACCCTCGGCTTGAGCGGCGACGCCCACGCCGTTCACTGTATGCAGATGGATGACGAACTTGGCGTCTTCGCGCGCGGCGTGGACGGCCGAGTGGATCGTGAAGCCCGCCGGATTGATGAAATAGGGCGTGTCCTGGACGATGTTCCCCTCCAGATCGACCTTCACCAACGAAGAGGCCGTGATCTCGTCGAAGTAGAAGCCGTAGGGATTGATCAGGAAATGATGCTCCGGCCCAGGCACGCGCGCCGAGATATGGGTGAAGATCATGTCGTCCCAACCGTTCAAGGCGACCAGCCGATAGAGGGCCGCCAGCTCCACACGGACCTGCCATTCGGCTTCGGACACGCGCGACTTGATCGAGGGACTGGTTCCGTCCGCCATGATTTCCTCCTGCCTCTGAATGGGCTTTTACAAACCGTCACCCCGCGCGGTCGCGTCGTCAAGCCGACAAGGCCGCCGTTGACGTGACGTCACCCCCTGCGGCGGCCTTGCTTAACCCGGTCTTCATCACGCAAGCATATGGTTAAGCATCGTCGCCGGTTCGGGGAGCCGCCTTGTCTGTCGTTCAACTGGAGCCGCCCCGCGACGCCTGGGACGACCGGACTGTGTCTGAGCTTCTGGCGCTGGCCAGCAGCCGTTCGGCCGACGATCGTCAGCGACTGCTGCTGAAGGTCACCTCGCTGTGTGAGTCCAATCCGCCGCCGCCCAAGGTCGCGCCGCTCCTCAGCGACATCTTTCTCGCTCTGACAGCCCAGGCCGAGCGGGATATTCGACTGGCCCTGTCCGAACGGATCGCTGGCGTCGATTGGGCTCCGCCAGCGCTGGTCAATATGCTGGCGCTGGATGAGATCGAGATCGCCCGCCCGGTCATCACCTCCAGCCCGCTTCTTCAGAACGCCGACCTGATACGCCTGCTGATCGAGGCGACGCTGGAGCATCAGATCGCCGTCGCCCGGCGCCCGCAGCTGGCGCGGCCGGTCGTGGACACGATCGTCGATCGCGCCGAACCCGTCACCATGACGGCGCTGGCGTCCAACCGTACGGCCGACATTGGCGAAGACGCCATGCGCAAGCTGGTCGATCATTCGCGCCGCATCGCGGGCCTGCGGGCGCCGTTGACGCGTCACCCCAGGCTGAACGAACAACTGGCTCAGCAGCTTTATCAATGGGTCGGCCAGGCTCTGCGTCAGTCGATCGGCGAACGCTTCCGCATCGACGACGCCCAGTTGAATGCGGCGGTTCAGGACGCGGCGGCGAAGGCTGCCGGCAGCCCGGAATGGCGCGCCATGTCCGCCCGGATGACCGAGGATCGCGTACGCATCGACGCGGAACGACGACTGGTGGAAAAACTTCAAGCCGCCGGCCAGCTGCGCCCCGGTCTGCTGGTCCGCGCGCTACGAGAACAGCGTTTCGAACTGTTCGAACAGACGTTGGCGGTCCTGGGCGGCTTCAGCGAGGCTCAGGTGCATCACGCCATCCGCGCGCCGACCGCCGAGCCGCTTTACCTGGCCTGCATCGCGGTGGGCGTGGATAAAGCCGTTTTCGCCTCCCTTCTGGTCGAGGTGCGCAAGCTTTCGGGCGGAATGCCCGCCGACGGCGGCTGGAAGGCGACGCCGATGAGCGCGCACGCCGCCTCTCGCGCCTTCCATCAGATGATGCACAAGCCCGCGACCGTTTGACTCTGCGCCCAAGCTCGGGCCACGTCGCCAAGTGACTCAGTCAAGCCCCTCTCCCCTGCCGTCGTCGCCCCGATTGGCCTTCGTCGCCAGCGACCGGCCCGAAGCCCAGGCGGCGCGCAAGGCCTTGATCGCCCGCTATGGCGCCGTGTCTGAAGACGAGGCCGATGTGATCGTCGCATTGGGCGGGGATGGACAGATGCTGGAAACCCTGCACGGCAACCTGCGGCAGCGCACGCCCGTGTATGGGATGAACCGGGGATCGGTCGGCTTTCTGATGAACGACTACGACGACAACGGTCTGCTGGAGCGGATCGCGACGGCCGAAAGGACGGTCATCCACCCGCTGCAGATGGACGCCTGGACCGAAAGCGGCGAAGTGCACACCGGCCTGGCCATCAACGAGGTGTCGCTGCTGCGCCAGACGCGCCAGTCGGCCAAGCTGAGGATCACCGTCGACGAGCGCGTGCGTCTCGAGGAACTATCCTGCGATGGCTGCCTTGTAGCGACGCCTGCGGGATCGACCGCCTACAATCTGTCAGCACACGGCCCGATCATCCCATTGGACGCCCGCATCCTGGCCCTGACGCCGATCAGCGCCTTCCGACCTCGTCGCTGGCGCGGCGCCCTGTTGTCGCACGGCGCCAAGGTGCGGTTCGAGGTTCTGGAGGCCGACAAACGCCCGGTCTCGGCGACCGCCGACAACTTCGAGGTCCGCCGTGTCGCCCGCGTCGAGGTGCGCGAGCGTCGTGACGTCACCCTGACCATGCTCTTCGATGCGGGCCGGTCGTTCGACGAACGCGTGATGGCCGAACAGTTCGCGAACTGATCGGTCACGGCTTCTTAAGCCCGCTACCGTATTTTGGCGTGAACGTCCTATGGAGCCCGCCATGAGCAATCCGGCGCAGATCACCCCTCCAACCAACTCGCTGCGGCTCAAGGTCGGCGGCGGCTTCGGCATCAACGCCGACGCCATCGCTCGTGCAGAGGAGGCGCTGAAAGCCATGTCGGCCCAGTTCGGCCAGTGGCTGAACGACGAGATCGTCAAGCTGGACAAGGCTCAGGGCGACATCCGTGAGCAGGGCTACACCGCCGCCACCGCCGAGGCTCTGTATTTCCGCGCTCATGATCTTAAGGGCTTGGGCACCACCTACGAATATCCGCTAGTTACCCGCATCGCCGGTTCGCTGTGCAAGATGCTGGACGACGCCGATCGCCGCATGACTGCGCCGATCGCCATCCTTGACGCCCACATCGACGCCATCCGCGCCGTCGTCCGCGACCAGATCAAGACCGACGAACATCCGACCGGCCGCGCCCTGGCCGAAACCCTTGAAGCCCGCGTCGCAGATCACCTCGCAGGCTGATCGTCCCTCCAGCCATTTGCGAAAGGCCCGTCGTCTCCGGCGGGCCTTTTTCTTTTGGCCTGATCGGTTGAGACGGATCGCTTCGCGATCTCGTCGATGCCGTGAATCAGGCTCTCAGGATCACGCCGCGTTGGCTGCGGCCAGGCTGAGCGACGGCGACTGGTCCAGCCGCTCCATCAAATAGGCCAGATCGTCGCGCAGCACGGCCGGACGCTGGGTCAGGAACCGCTCCAGCATCTGATCGCGGAAATAGGCGCTCGACGTATCGATCCCCTCCGCCGCCAGCGCACGCCAGGTGTCGACGCCCGCGCGGAAGGCCTGGAACAGGCGCGGCGGCAAACCCGCGCGATCATAGATGGCCTTCAGCCCCAACGGGCCGGCGTCATGCACCATCAGCCAGGCGCGGTGATGAGGCGTGTTGGCCAGTTCGGCCAACCCATATTCGAACATCGCCATCTGACCCCGCGCCAGTCCGCGCAGCAGCAGCGATGCGTTCAGGACGCGACGGGCGTTCAGCTGGGCCATGAAGGCCGCCAGATCGGCGCTGGCGCTGGCCTGATCGACCAGATCGACCGTCATCCGCTCACGAGAGTATTGGGCCAGACGGATCGCGGTTTCCGGCGCCACAGCGTGATGGCTGATCAAATGTTCGCGCACCGCCTCGCTGGCCAGTTGGATCAACCGTTCGGTCACATGCAGCGGCAGGACCTGGCGATAGGCTACGGCGGCCAGGACTTCAGGCGCTTCGGCGAAACGATCGACGACGGTCGCCAACGCCCCTTCGGACAGATCGGCGTTGTCATTCGCCGCCAAGGTGCGAACCGACTGCTCGCATCCTTCGGCCGCCAACACGGTTGCGACATCGCGCGACACCCGCGCCCGCCCCGCCACGGCGACCTGACGCACGACCGATCCGGCGCGCACGATCTCGATCAGATCCTCGTCGCTGAACGCCGGCGACGAGGCGATGATCGGCAGGGCGATGCTGTCCAGATCGCCCGCCAGTTTGCGCGCCACGTCGTTGGGAATCAGATCGGACGCCTTCAGCGTCACGGCCATAGCGCGACGCACCAGTTCGGCGGCGTCATTGGCCAGCAGACGCAGGATTTTCTGCGCCGCCGCCCGGTCGTCCTCATTCAGTTCCGCGCGCTCCATGTTGCGGCACAGCTTGTGCGCCGCCTCGGCCCGCTCGTCGTCGTCCGTCGCCTTGATCAGGCGTCGAATGTCCACTTCTGTCAGGCGGGCGCGGAAGGCGGTCATGGACGGCTCGTGATGGAATCGGACGTTGATCCCAGAATGAGACTGCCATGCTTAACGGGCGGTTTACCATCGGTTGCAATGCAACGACTCAGGTCGATTCCTTGCCATTTGGCGAGAAAGCGCCGCCGAAGCCGCTGCTGGACGATCCATCCTGACCGAGCAGTAGCGCCAGCAGCCCTTGATCCTGCTTCAGCCGATCCAGACGTGCGGCCAGCATCTGGTCCTTGTCGCTCAGATTCGGCACGGCGTATTTCGTCTCGCCGGTTCCGGCGGCAGGTGCGCCCTCGCCGGCCGTACGCTGAAGATTGGCGTGAACCTCGGCGACCGTGGCGGCGCGTCCATTGCGATAGAAGATGCTGCGATTGGCCCGTGCGGCGTCCGGAAACAGGGCTGCCGCGCTGCCGCCCGGATTGCGATCCATCGCCTCCAACAAACCGGCGGCCCCAGCGGGTCCCAGGAAATGAGCCGCATACAGATCGCCTGCGCCTGGTTCCTTGCCCGTGCGGCCGCGCAGATAGGCGGCATTGGACGCCGTCAACTCCGCCGCCATGGTCGAGGCCGCATGGGGATCGAACCGCAGGTCCAGCACCACGTTGCGCGCCGAACCCTCGACGCGCCAACGTCCGTCCGACCCGCGATGGATCAGGTCAGCATATTGTCCATAGCCGTGCTGGGCCCCGTGCTGCTTGACCGTGCCCAGCCAAGTCTGCTCGATAAATTGAAACAGCCCGGCCGCTGACGAGGTCGGGGCCTTGGCCGACGGGTTCATCGCGCTCTCGCGCCGCGCGGTCTTGACCAGGAAGTCATAATCCACGCCAACGGCGTTCGACGCGCGCCTGATGGCCGCCTCTACTCCGCCTGTCGATGGAATCGCTCCGATACCCATGTGCGAAGGGTCGGCGAACGTAGTTAACCAACTCTTAATTCTTAACGGCCGCGTTAACGCCTCGACCTTCGTCGAACACGAAAACTTCGCCGTAAAGCCGCCACAACCTGCGCGCTCAACTTCCAGTTACGGGCGCTGCGGGGGCGGTGAACGAGGGAGTGACGTTATGATGATCCGTGCTGCCGGTGGTCCCGGCTTGATCAGCCCGATCGACGTCGGGGAACGCAAGAAACCCATCCCGCGCTGGATGCTAGGCGCTATCGGCGTCTCCGTGGTCCTGCACGTTGCGGCGGGGGTGGTGCTTTATAATCAACGATTCGAGCTGAGCGGGCTGACGCAACCCATCAAGCCCGACGACCCCATCGATGTCGTCTTCCAAAGGCTGCCGGAGCCCAAGCCGCTTCCGCCCACGGTTACGGCCGCCCCGCCGACGCCAATCCATAAGCCGGCGCTGACCGTTCCTGTCGATGTGCCGACAATCGCACTCACCCCGCCAGAGAATCTGACGAACACGGCGCCGCCCGGACAAGTGATCGTCAGCACCGCGCCCACCGGCGTCGAAGGCGGCACGGCGACGGTCGAGACGCCGCCTCGCCCGCCCTCGGTGATCAACAACCCGACCTGGGCCAGCCGCCCGTCGGCGGCTCAGATGGCGCGGGCCTATCCGAGCCGCGCCGCAGAGAACGGCACGCCGGGTTCGGCGACGCTCAGTTGCGTGGTCAATGCGGACGGCGGCCTGAACAGCTGCCGGGTCGTGGGCGAGACACCGAGCGGCCAGGGCTTCGGCCGCGCCGCGCAGAGCCTGACGCGGTCGTTCCGCATGAATCCGCGCACCGTTGACGGCCGGCCTGTCGACGGCGCGACCGTCAACTTCACCGTCCGGTTCGCGATGGAGGGCTAGAACCGACCAGGGTCGAGGGCGCGGGCGTGCGGCGACGCCGTCCGCCCCTCGATCGCATCGGCGACCACGGCGCCGACCAAGGGCCCCAGCAACCAGCCGTTTCGACGCGGCGCCAAGGTCATGAACAGGCCCTCTTCACCAGGCGCCGCGCCCGCGAGCGGCAGACCATCCGCCGTCGCGCCTCGGATGCCGACACGCCATTCGATCGTCAGAGGTTCGGGCGACCGACCCAGCGAAGCCGAAGCCGCCTGGGTCAGGCGTTCGGACGCCTCGGCATCCGGCGCCGTATCCCGCCGCCCCGGCTCCATCGTCGCTCCGATGACCGCGCCAGACGCCATTGGCGCAACATAGGCGCCCGGCCCGCGCACGACATGATCGACAAGATGTTCGGCTGCGACGCCGATCTGTCCGCGGATCGGCTGGATCTCCTCGATCAATCGGCGCGCGACATCGGGTAGACCAATGATGGCGTCACCGGCGCCGGTGGCCAGCACGACCCCCTCCGCATCCAGCCACCGATCACCGACTTCGAGCCGCCAGCCGCCATCGATGCGGGCGATCGTCGTCACCGTCCAGGCTACGACAGCGTCACCCAGCGCTCGCCTTAGCGCCGCCAGAGCCTGTGTTGGCTCGACCTGATAATCGTCATCGGTCGTGACGCTGGCGCCATCGCGCCGCGCGTCGAAGCCCAGCGCGCGCAACCGCGCCTCCATCGCCCCCACATCGCCGCCTCGCCATTCGGCGGGTCGATGTGCCAGAGCGATGCCGGCTGCCGTCGCGAACGCGGGCCACAAATCACGGCCTGCTCGAAACAGCCGCGCGCGATCAACGGACACGTCGTCGATGGCCGATTCCATCGCCGGGGCGATCATCCCCGCAGCCACCAGGGAGGCGTTCACCTCGCCGGGATCGACCACCAACACCGCCCGGCCGCGCCGATGCAGTTCAAACGCCGTGCAAAGGCCCAGCACGCCAGCGCCGATAATCACGATGGGAGAGGAAGACGTCACGGGCCGTCTGATCGACCCGCGACGCCCCTATTGCAAGATGGCTTTCGCCTATTCCGCCGCCATCGAGGCCGCGCCGGCGTCATCCAAACGCGCGACCAGGGCCGCGTGCTGGTTCCACAGGGCGGTCGGCAGTCGATCGCCGAACTGGCGATAGAAGTCGGGGATCAGCGCCGCCTCTTCGGCCCAGACGCCTGCATCCACGTCCAACAGGGTCGACAATTGCGCCGGCGTCAGGTCCAGGCCTGACAAGTCCAAGGCCGTGACTGACGGCACGCGCCCGACCGCCGTATCGACCGCCTCGGCGTCGCCGTCGATCCGCTCGCTGATCCACTTCAGCACGCGCGCATTGTCGCCGAAACCGGGCCAGACGAAGCGGCCGTCCTGATCCTTTCTGAACCAGTTGACGAAGAAGATGCGTGGCAGTTTCGAGGCGTCTCGCCCTTGGCCCATCTTCAGCCAGTGGGCGAAATAGTCGCCCATGTTGTAGCCGCAGAAGGGCAGCATGGCGAAGGGATCGCGGCGCAGTTCGCCGACCTTGTTCTCGGCCGCCGCCGTGCCTTCGGACGCCACGGTCGAGCCCATGAAGACGCCGTGTTCCCAATCGAAGGCTTCGGTCACCAGCGGCACGGCGCTGGCGCGGCGGCCGCCGAACAGGATCGCGTCGATCGGCACGCCCTTGGGATCTTCCCACTCCGGCGCGATGGCCGGGCACTGGCTGGCGGGCGCCGCGAAACGGGCGTTGGGGTGGGCGGCGGGTTCGCCGGACGCGGGATCATGCGGACGGCCCTTCCAGTCGGTCAGGCCTTCGGGCGTCTCCTTGGTCAGACCCTCCCACCATACATCGCCATCGCTGGTCAGGGCGGTGTTGGTGAAGATGGTGTTGGAGGCCAGGGTCTCCAGCGCATTGTGGTTGGTGTTGCGGCTGGTGCCCGGCGCGACGCCGAAGAAGCCGGCCTCGGGATTGACCGCATACAGCCGCCCGTCGTCGCCGAACCGCATCCAGGCGATGTCGTCGCCGATGGTCTCGGCGGTCCAGCCCGGCAGGCTGGGTTGAAGCATGGCCAGGTTCGTTTTGCCGCAGGCGCTGGGGAAGGCGGCGGCGACATATTTCGCCCGGCCCTTCGGATCCGTCAGCTTCAGGATCAGCATGTGCTCGGCCAGCCACCCCTCGTCGCGGGCCATGATCGAGGCGATGCGCAGGGCGTAGCATTTCTTGCCCAACAAGGCGTTGCCGCCATAGCCGGAACCGTAGGACCAGATCTCCCGCGTCTCCGGGAAATGCACGATCCACTTGTCGTCGTTGCACGGCCAGGCGACGTCCGCCTGACCGTCGGCCAGCGGCGCGCCTAACGTATGGACAGCCGGCACGAAGACGCCCGTGTCGCCCAACTGATCCAACGCCGGCTTACCCATGCGGGTCATCACCCCCATGGACAGGGCGACATAGCCGCTGTCGGTGATCTCGACGCCCAGGGCGCTGATCTCCGATCCCAGCGGGCCCATGCAGAACGGGACGACATACATCGTCCGCCCGACCATGCAGCCGTCGAACAGACCGTCCAGACGCCCACGCATCTCGATCGGATCGGCCCAGTTGTTGGTCGGGCCGGCGTCAACCTTTTCATTTGAGCAGATGAAGGTGCGGCTCTCGACGCGCGCCACGTCGCGGGGATCGGAGGCGGCGTAGTAGCAGCCCGGCCGCTTGGTCTGATCCAGCGCCTTCAACGTGCCCTTGGCCAGCAGGTCGGCGGTGATGGCCTCTTTCTCGGCCTCGGAGCCGTCGCACCAATGGACCTTGGCGGGCTTAGTCAGGGCGGCGATCTGCTCGACCCAGGCGATCAGCCCGGCATGGGCGGTTGGCGCCGGGCGCAAGCCGGGCGTGGAAGGATTGGACAAGGACGTCTCCTGAGCAAAAAGAGCCCGGCGATCTGACGCCGCCATGACCCGACACATAACGATCACGCACTGTTACAAGCGGAATGCGCCGTCGTTTCCGCTACGTCAAACCGCGCACGAAAGTGCCCATGTCCACCGGTGTCGTCGGCAAAAGATCGCAGATGCGATCGCATCGTCGGAGCGGTAGAAGGGCCTGTGCAAACACTGGATTCGCTCACTGTGCTGCCTGACGGCGCGCTCACCTCGCCTGCCGCGCGTCGAAACGCCGAGGCGATTCTTCGCGTGCTCCGCGCCCATCTGCCGGCGCGTGGATCGGTGCTCGAGATCGCGTCCGGATCGGGCGAACACGCCGCCGCCTTCGCCGCCGCCCTGCCGGATCTGGATTGGACGCCTAGCGACCCCAGCGACCAGGCCCGCGACAGCATCGCCGCCTGGAGCCGCCAACTCGCTGCGTCGAACCTGAACCCGCCGCTGGCCCTCGACGCCGGCGACCCTATGACTTGGCCGACCGAGACGTTCGACGCTCTCTATTGTGCGAACATGACGCACATCAGCCCCTGGTCGGCGACCGAGGGGCTGATGGATCTGGCCGGTCGGGTCTTGAGACGCCCCGGCGGCCTGCTGGCGCTTTATGGCCCCTACCGCGAGTTCGAGGTTCCGCTGGCGGAGTCGAACGCGGTCTTCGACGCCAGTCTGAAGGCGCGAAACGTAGACTGGGGTTTGCGTGATCGCGAAATGGTCGAGGCCCTCGCACGCTCGCATGGCCTTGCGGCCACGCTGCGGGTTCAGATGCCGGCGAACAACCTGATCCTGCTGTTTCGCGCCGTCTGATCAGACGATCGCGCCGACCAGCTTCGACAACTCGGCTCGCTCGTTCAGCAGGGTCACTCCCCCGTCCTTGAACACCGCGCCCTCGGCATTGGCTGACACGCCGAAGCTATCGGCCGCCAGCGCGACGCCGTCCGCGAAGGCGATGACCGTCAGGCCGTTGGCGCGCGCCAGGTCGATCAGCGACCGCACGGCCGCCAGCGACGCCTCGTCCGTCGAACCGCCTGGCACGACCAGACCCTTCAGACGCCCCTCGGCGATGTCCTTGGCCGTTGCGGTGGCCAGCACGGTCACGCCGCCGGCGATCAGGCTGGCGTCGCCCGTCGAGATCGGGGCCAGGCCCACGCCCTCGGCCCGCAACGCGCCCTCCACGTCGCCTAACTCGCCAAACGCCATGTCACGCCGCATCACCAGCCCCATGCGCAGACGGGTAGGAACAGGACGGTTGTAGCCAGTGCGACGGGGGCCTGCGGAAGATTTGTTTTGAGCGAACAAGACGTCTCCTTGAGATGTTTAAATACTGATCCAGATCCGACAAGCGACGCTGTCGAAGCACCCACGCCGATGACCAGAAAAACGAAAATCGACAGGCCCGACGCGTGTCGTCCCGCACTCTGGATCATTTGTGGAATGCCGCCAGATATAGTGACGATCCCGTCTGGATCAACCTGCCAGTTCGAACAGACTCGCCTTGCTGATCCTGAAAACGGCGACCCGCTTGCTCGCAATCCCGCCCGGCTTTAGACACCCGCATCGACTGGACGACGGAATCGCATGGCCTTCACCCGCACCTATGACGGCGACGAACCCGTTCGCGTGAACAAATGGCTGGGCCAGACCGGCGTCTGTTCGCGGCGCGAGGCTGATACCCTAATCGCCAATGGTCTGGTCTCCATCGATGGCGAGACGATCAGCGACGCCGGCCGAAAGATTCAACCCGGCGAAACCCTGACCCTGAACGACACCGCCCAGGCGGCCTTGGCGACGGGCATGACGCTGGTGCTGCACAAGCCGGTAGGTTACGTCTCGGGCCAGCCCGATCCCGGCAAGATCCCAGCCGTGCGATTGCTGAAGACGCCCAATCGTATCGGCGAGGGCGACACGCCTGCCCGCGACGCCTCTCTTCCCCCGATCGGTCGATTGGACGAAGATTCGCGCGGCCTGCTGCTGCTGTCATCGGACGGCGTCGTCGCCAAGGCGGTGATCGGCCCGGCGTCCGAACTGGACAAGGAATATCTGGTCGTCGTCGAAGGCCAGATCACCGAAGGCAAGCTGAGCAAGCTGCGCCACGGCCTGTCGCTGAACGACAAGCCGCTAAAGCCCGCCCGCGTCACCCAGACGGGTCCGCAAAGCCTGCGTTTCATCCTGACGGAGGGCAAGTATCGCCAGATCCGCCGCATGTGCGAACTGGTCGGTCTGGAGGTCGTGGATCTTTATCGCATCCGCATCGGCCCGCTGGAACTGGGCGACCTGCCCGAGGGTCGCTGGCGTCACCTGACCAATCAGGAACGTGCGATGCTGATCGCGGCCTCGACGACGCCGCCCGCGCTCTAATCGAGTGCTCTGAACCACCGGTCCAGCAGCTGGGCCTCCTGACGGCGCGCCTCAGTGCGCTCGGCGGCCTCGGCGTCCACGCCCCACTGCTCTTCCTGGAACAGCTCGTCGATCCGCGACAGGTCGAACGCCGCTCCGCCGTCCAACGCCCCCTGTTCCACCGCCAAGGCCAATACGGCCGACCCCAGCAGAGGCACGGCCGTCGCCAGTCCGGTCAGGCGGAAGTCGTCCATTGACAGGGCATGCGCCTTGACCCGCGCGATGGCGTCAGGCGACTGCGGCCGATGCACGATGCCTTCGACCGGCTCCAGCGCCACGCCCATCTCGCGCGCGACCCAGTCGCGCCAAGGCCCCCACTCCCGCGCCTGCCGTTCGACCAGCGGCGTCGGATGATCAGCCAGATAGCAGACCACGTCCGATCCGGCATAGGCCGCGATCTCGTCCGCCACCGCCTCGCGCGCCTGCCCGATCCGGTCGATCGCGGTCGAGGCCAAGCGCGTCGCCGGCATGGTCGACGGATCTAGAAACTGCCCTTGCGCCGCCCATTCGTCCGCGACCAACTGCGCCGCAGCCTGGGTCGGCAGAACCAGCGGCGCCTTGGCCGGGGTCTTGGGCGCACGGCCATCTAACAGCACGGCCCAGCCCCCATCTGCATGCGGCCCGACGCCCGCCTCGGTCCAGAAGCGGGAGATGCGATCCGGCGACTGTTCGACGAAACGCGGGCGATGCGGGGTGGGTTGGTCGGTCATCAGAAGGTCCGTTCAAATCAGGCCGGCACGACGTCGAACGCCAGCGTCAGACGCGACGCCTCGCCGCCGAACGGCTGGGTGCCATGCCACATATAGGAAGGCAAAAGCACCAACGTGCCGGGTCGGGGCTGCACGTAGTGTTCTGCCACCAAGCTCGGCAGGCCGGGCGGCGCGCCGAAACGCAACCAGCCCTCGCGCCCCTCGCCCTGCACCGCCGGCGGCAGTTCGATATGGCAGGCCGAGGACAGCCAGCCGTTCGAATGGATATGGTCGGCATGAAACCCGTTCGGCCTTAACCGCACCGACCAACTGCCCTGGATGCGATAGTCGCCCGTATTGCGCGCTCTCAGCGGATCGTCGCCACGCCCCAGCGCCGCCATATAGTCGCGGATCGGCTTGTCGATGACCTGGAAGAAGGCGCGAATGGCCGGATCGTCGCTTTGGGCCAGGGACGCGCTGGTCTGCGATCCCCCGCGCAGCGACTGCCCCACCGGGTGGGTCTTTAGCGTGTGCAGGTCGTGCAGCGCCTTCGCCAGATCGATCAGATAGGCCTCCAATGACGCCCACCCATTCGGAGCCTCCAAACGATACGGGCGCACAAAGGCGTCGTAGTCATAAATTTCACGGTATCGAGGATCGCCCAGCATCCGCCACGCCGTCGCCTGAAAGGCCAGCACATGCTGGTTCAGCGGCTCGCGCTTCCGCAACGCCTCGATCGCGACCAACGCCGCCTCGGCTTGACCCAGCGCCAGCAGGCATTCGGCCTGAGTGACCATGATCGCCGCGACCTCGCCGCCGGCCAGCGCCGCCGCCCGGTTTGCGTGGTCCAGCGCCAGGCGCGCGTCCCGCGGCAGGCACGCCTGCGCCGCCGCCAGTTCCCCCGGCCCATCCAGCGGCCCGGCGACCAAGGTGCGATAGGCCCGGTCACCCTGCCCAGCATATTCCAGCAGCTTCGCCTTGATCTGGCGCAGCAAAGGCGTCGTTGGCGAAACGGCGATGGCGGCGTCCAGCGGCGCGCAAGCGGTTTCCAGATCGGCATCCCGCATCCAGACCAACTGGCTGAGATCGCGCAGCGCATCGCCATAGCCAGGCCGCCGCAGCAGCGCCTGACGATAGGCGTCCTCGGCCTCGTCGAACCGACTCTGCGCCTGCAAAGCCCGCGCCAGCACCAGCCAGGTTTCCGCCGCATCGCCGCCGATCGACATGGCGGCGCGACACGCGACCTCGGCCTCGGCCGCCCGCCCGAGATCGCCGAGGGTGGACGCCAGATTATGCCACGCCGGCACGCTCTGCGGCCGAACGGCGACGAGGCGCTGCGATAGCGCCGCACTGTCGTCCAGACGCCCCGCCCGCTTCATCAGATCGGCCTGCACTGACAAGGCCTGCCACGGCGCATCGGCCTGCTGCGCTATCGGCACCAGCATATCCAAGGCCGCGTTCAGCCGCCCGGCGGCGGCCAGAGCCTTGGCCC
>NZ_JAELUF010000722.1 GCF_016429195.1 Brevundimonas sp. ASV9 | reverse complement strand
GTATTAGTAGGCAGGCTCACGCTCTATACGTAAATACAGCAATGGAAGGAATGCTCACCGCTCTTGATGATGCCGCAGGACGTGTCTACAGAGCAGCTGGTTGAAGTCGCTGTCGTTTGTGCATTTGGCGCCGCATTCTACCTTAGCACCCTTTTGGTGACATGCTTTGCACCAGGCCTTGGCTGCCTTAGAAAGATATTCGCAGTACTTACCGCCACTTTCTTTTTCATATCGAGTTCAGCATGCTGTGTTTTGCTTGTCGTTAAACAGACAACCTTCCGCATACTTTGCCGTTCCACATCTGGAGGGGCGCAATAGCACTTTCGTTGTCAGCCTCGGAGGTATGCCATCCGCTCCGTTATCAAGCCCTTACTAATTTAATAGACGACTCTCGTATATGA
>NZ_JAELUF010000721.1 GCF_016429195.1 Brevundimonas sp. ASV9 | reverse complement strand
TCGGCAGCGTCAGATGTTTATAAGAGACAGGCTTACAGACGTACACACTCGCGCGCATAACGATAATTCAATGCAGGCTCATCATGGACCTTTTGAAAAATGCACTCGTAAAGATCTTTTTTTTTTTCTTCTCGGCCCGTCGGTGGTGCCAAGCCAGCCTGAAGCTGGCGCCCTATGGGTTTTTGCCATGCGTTCCAGCATTCAATTCTGGGCGCCAAGGCGTCGATCAAGGGTTCTGTTGACCACAAGGAGCAACTCGTCTCTTTTTTTAATGGAATACGAGTATACTGCATAAAGGGCGCAGGGCGTATATTCACAAAAAAAAATGTACTTTTGATATAAGTTGAGTTTAGGCAGCTGACAAGGGGCTGTCTCTTATACACATCTCCGAGCCCACGAGA
>NZ_JAELUF010000720.1 GCF_016429195.1 Brevundimonas sp. ASV9 | reverse complement strand
GATCTATTCATTACATTTTATTATATCAATAAAAAGAAATAGGATATTCTCTCCTATTTCTTTTTTATGAGTAGCGCCATATCGTTATCAAACTAAGGTTTTATGTTGCCCCTAAACAATAATTTTTTACATTTTTACTCTGGAGATGTCAATTTTACTATATTTTGGGTATTTATTTTTACTAGCTTGATGGACATGGGGTTGATTTATTTTCTTAGGCTGATAGGCATGTGGTGCTATCCCATTGCTATTAAGCTAAGAATTTAATTGTAATAAAGTAATACTTAAGATACAAATAAAATATCTTTTCCATGTCGCACTGTTTTATTGAAGTCTATCCCGAGTTGTAGCTAGTTCAATGCGACTGTAAATTCGGAGTTCGGTGCGCCAGCAAATACAAC
>NZ_JAELUF010000719.1 GCF_016429195.1 Brevundimonas sp. ASV9 | reverse complement strand
GGCTACCGCCGCCGCGGGATCCTCCACCACCGGCACGCGGAGCGGATGGCCGGCCGCCAAGCGGGGCCAGTGCGAGCCCGTCGCTGAGGAATCTTCTCTCATGATTGTGAAAGTACAGTTCTTGATATAGTGTGGTTGTTTTATTGCTTTGCTGCAGCGTCTGCGAGAGCTGCGTGTATACCATTTTGTGTTTTTGGCAGTTGCTCGTTGTAGACAATATTGCCATGTATTCTTGAGCTTGGTTTTTTTTTTGTTCTAAGAAGATGCCCGATTTTGATTTATATTGGGGGTTCGGGGCATCAAAATACCCTTATTATTAGGAGTTTAGCTGATAATTTTTTTTGCGCGCGTTTGGTCGATGAAGCAAGGCGCTCACATGATCATTAGATGAGGAGATGAAC
>NZ_JAELUF010000718.1 GCF_016429195.1 Brevundimonas sp. ASV9 | reverse complement strand
CCTCAGGACAGCCTGATCGAAGCTGCGCATAATACGGAGTACTCGTAATAGACCAGGGAGTAGTAGGAGATGAATGGAAGACAATTTTCCCCATCTAATATAGGTGTCAGCCACAGAGAGTCTCACAATCGTCTTATGTGCTGTCCAGCCGGCACATGGCCCTGAAACAAAGGACCCAGATAATAAACGATTCCAAGTTTGGCAGTCGGCGCTTCTATGGTTGGCCAAGCGCTTGAGACTTTCGGCGCCCCACGTAGAGAAGACTTGATTCTGCGCCTCGTGGCGTCGCGTACTCGTAGACCTTTGCCGTCAGTGGCGTTTGAGTTTGGCCTTGTGCCTGACGAGGGCAGCCTCGACCTGATCGTCGGGTCACGTTGTTAGACCAACGGATCGAGCTGGGCC
>NZ_JAELUF010000717.1 GCF_016429195.1 Brevundimonas sp. ASV9 | reverse complement strand
GTTCTGAGTTGCTAGTCAGCACCGGCGAAGTCAAGATCGGTATTGATCCCGTCGAATGCAAATTAGGGCCCGGCGCAGGTTCTTAGTTTTGAAAACGGTGCCGCCGCCTCCAACAATCCACAGTGAAGCGATGCGAGATGTACGGCGCAAACCTCGGTTGGCACTCCACCTATTATGCAAATCCGTCGAAGGTCAAAGAAGCGAGCTAGGTATCATGTTACGCAGGTTTGGATGAATTAATCATCATTCATGTCCCAAATGTCCGTTATCACCGAAATTTAGGTGATTTTACTGGTCCGGTCCACATGCTCAGCGATTATCCCGCAAAGTCCGCTGTAGGTATGCGCATTTATCGAATCTACTTGGTTGCGTAACTGTAGATGGCTTCACGCACACACGCAC
>NZ_JAELUF010000716.1 GCF_016429195.1 Brevundimonas sp. ASV9 | reverse complement strand
GCTGTCCCATACCAGCTCACCGTCGACAATCGTGTCTACATGGAAAGCGCTCATGTCACCGTCAAGGGGGAAATGTAGATTGCGATTCGTGAGGAACCAATAGTCGTTCTTGCGATCAATCAGGTAGTGTGCCTCGCCGCCTGTTTCGTCTCGCGTCGTGTAGAGGAGATATCGTATGCCGTCCGACTTTTCGCATACATAGTAACTAGAGACATTAAAATCAGCGCTCTGCTGTCCAATCACAAGCCGTACGATGGAGGGAACGTCGCGTTTGCAGTAGCTTACTCTTGTTCTTTCAGCTCGTCGAGGTGCGTGCGCGCGAAACTGACGGGCTGCGCGCCTGGAAAACCAGTCTGGTGTCTATGGAGCAGGTTCGCGACCTCTTTGCGCATAGTGTAGAGC
>NZ_JAELUF010000715.1 GCF_016429195.1 Brevundimonas sp. ASV9 | reverse complement strand
ATCGTGGTCTTCTCTACTGCACTTTTAACAGCATCCGGGTCGAAAAAATCGAGGCCGAAAGCCAACGCTGCGGCCTTAAAGGCCGGGAAAGAAAAAAAAAATGCCAAGGGCCATCGATAAATGATATAGGGCGCGGTGAAGAAAGAAAGAAAGAAAGAAAGAAAGAAAGAAAGAAAGAAAAGAAAATTCAGGAAAGCACCAGAGGATCGAGACATGTTGTCTTCGCAGATTCAGCAGGCAGACGAGGAAAGAGCCAGTCTCTTTCTCTCTTTCTTGCAGGTTGCAAAAAGCAAAGCTCCAGGAGCCATGTAGGCAGTCGTTAACATCCAATAGAATGCATCTTGTTTTCCTTTTTTACCTATGTACTCTAAGATGCCTTGAATACTTAGCAGTGGCCAGTTC
>NZ_JAELUF010000714.1 GCF_016429195.1 Brevundimonas sp. ASV9 | reverse complement strand
CCCCCCCCCCCCCCCCCCCCCCCCCCCCCCCCCCCCCCCCCCCCCCCCCCCCCCCCCCCCCCCCCCCCCCCCCCCCCCCCTCACCAGCACAAGACGCCATCCGAGATACGATTGCTGGTCTCGTGGGCTCGGAGATGTGTATAAGAGACAGCAGCAAGCCCGCGAGACCCGCCGCGACCGGCGGCTTCTTCAGGGCGTCGACGACAGGTATCAGGCTCGGGCCGTCCTTGGCGCGCGGGGCGGTCCCGGCGCGGTCTCTTATACACATCTGACGCTGCCGACGAATACATCACAGTGTAGATCTCGGTGGGCGCCGGGGCATTGGAGGGGGGGGGGGGGGGGGGGGGGGGGGGGGGGGGGGGGGGGGGGGGGGGGGGGGGGGGGGGGGGGGGGGGGGGGG
>NZ_JAELUF010000713.1 GCF_016429195.1 Brevundimonas sp. ASV9 | reverse complement strand
CCCAAGACCTCTGCGAAAGCTTCCCCAGTCACATGCTTGCCACGATCCAGCCCGTGCTAAAGACGGGCTTCAGCGAACGCCCCGAACGCTTCGAGTCGCAGATGGAAAGTGTCAGCTCCTGCTTTGCGCCTGGCGAGCTCCTCATCATTTCAGATTTACAGGATACGTTTCGTGGTCATGACATCATCGATGTACTGGCGTACCTGCCGGAAGCTTATCGCGAATTTGGCCACTTTCAAGCCTACCTCGAAATGAAGGAGATGAAGGCAAACGGCACATTTGACCGAGACCCCGACGCGCTGAAGACAATTGACGGCTGGACCTTGGACAAGTTCAAGTTCCTACCCGGAATTGAGCAAGCCTGGGAGATGAAGCCAAACAAGGAATTTTACGTCTTTTACG
>NZ_JAELUF010000074.1 GCF_016429195.1 Brevundimonas sp. ASV9 | reverse complement strand
GCGTGGATCTCGACATTCCGCGTGAACAGCTGGTGGTGATGACCGGCCTGTCGGGGTCGGGCAAGTCCTCGCTGGCGTTCGACACCATCTATGCCGAAGGCCAGCGGCGCTATGTCGAGAGCCTGTCGGCCTATGCCCGCCAATTCCTGGAGCTGATGGGCAAGCCGGACGTGGATTTGATCGAAGGCCTGTCCCCGGCCATCTCGATCGAGCAGAAGACCACGTCCAAAAACCCGCGCTCGACCGTCGGCACGGTGACGGAGATTCACGACTATATGCGCCTGCTGTGGGCGCGGGTCGGCGTGCCCTATTCGCCGGCGACCGGCCTGCCCATCGAGAGCCAGACCGTCAGCCAGATGGTCGACAAGCTGGTCGCCCTGCCAGACGGTGAGCGCATCCTGCTGTTGGCTCCCGTCGTTCGCGGCCGCAAGGGCGAGTACAAAAAAGAGATCGCCGAGTGGCAGCGTCAGGGCTTCCAGCGCCTGAAGATCGACGGCCAGTTCTACCCGATCGACGAAGCGCCCACCCTGGACAAGAAGTTCAAGCACGACATCGACATCGTCGTAGACCGGATCGTCACCAAACCAGATCAGGAAGCGCGCTACGCTGACAGCTTGCAGACGGCGCTGGGTCTGGCCGACGGCATCGCCAACGCCGAATGGGCCTCGACGGCGGAAGGTGAGACGGCGCCGCGCTCCATCCTGTTTTCTGAACGGTTCGCCTGCCCGGTGTCGGGTTTCACGATCAGCGAGATCGAGCCGCGCCTGTTCTCGTTCAACAACCCCTTCGGGGCCTGCCCGGTCTGCGACGGACTGGGGGTCAAGCTGGCGTTTGACGCCGATCTGGTGGTCCCGGATCGCGACAAGACCCTGCACAAGGGCGCCGTCGCGCCATGGGCGCGTGGGCCGTCGCCGCTCTACACCCAGACGCTGCAGTCGCTGAGCCTCCACTACGGCTTCTCGATGGACAAGCCATGGCGCGACCTGCCCGCACAGGCGCACAAGGCCATCCTGCACGGCACGGGATCCGAAAAGATCAAGTTCGTCTATGACGACAACGCCCGAAAGTACGAGGTCTCCAAGCCGTTCGAGGGCGTGCTGCCGAACCTGGAGCGCCGCTGGCGCGAGACCGACAGCGCCTGGGTGCGCGAGGAACTTGCCCGCTATCAGTCCGAGACGCCCTGCGACGCCTGCCACGGCAAGCGGCTGAAGCCAGAGGCCCTGGCGGTCAAGGTCGGCGGCGAGGACATCGCCGACATCTCGACCTTGTCGATCTCCAAGGCCTATCTGTGGTTCTCGACGCTGGAAGAGAACCTGACCGAAAAGCAGATGGAGATCGCCCGGCGCATCTTGAAGGAAATCTGCGACCGTCTGCGGTTCCTTAACAACGTCGGCCTGGACTATCTGAACCTGTCGCGATCCTCAGGCACCCTGTCGGGCGGCGAGAGCCAGCGCATTCGCCTGGCGTCGCAGATCGGCTCGGGCCTGACCGGCGTCCTCTATGTGCTGGACGAGCCGTCCATCGGCCTGCACCAGCGCGACAACACGCGCCTGCTGGAAAGCCTGAAGGGCCTGCGCGATCTCGGCAACTCGGTCCTCGTGGTCGAGCATGACGAAGAAGCCATCCTGACCGCGGACTACGTCATAGACATGGGCCCGGCCGCCGGGGTTCATGGGGGACAGGTGTGCGCCGAGGGCACGCCGGCCCAGGTCATGGCCAATCCCAACTCCCTGACCGGCAAATACCTGACTGGCGAGCGCGAGATCGAAATCCCCGCCGAGGGTCGCCGCCCCATCAACCGCAAACGAATGTTGAAGATCAGCGGCGCCAGCGGCAACAATCTGAAGAGCGTCACCGGCGAAATCCCGGTCGGCGTCTTTACCTGCATCACCGGCGTCTCCGGCGGCGGCAAGTCCACCTTCACCATCGAGACCCTGTACAAGGCCGCCGCGCGTCGTCTGAACAATGCATCGGAGGCCCCTGCCCCGTTCGACCGGATCGAAGGCCTGGAGCATTTCGACAAGGTCATCGACATCGACCAGTCGCCCATCGGCCGCACCCCGCGCTCGAACCCCGCGACCTACACCGGCGCCTTCGGGCCTATCCGCGACTGGTACGCCGGCCTGCCGGAATCCAAGGCGCGCGGCTATGGCCCTGGCCGGTTCAGCTTCAACGTCAAGGGCGGTCGCTGCGAGGCCTGCCAGGGCGACGGCGTCATCAAGATCGAGATGCACTTCCTGCCGGACGTCTATGTCACCTGCGACGTCTGCAAGGGCAAACGCTACAACCGCGAGACGCTGGAGATCGTGTTCAAGGGCAAGTCCATTTCGGACGTACTGGACATGACGGTGGAAGAGGCCGCCAGCTTCTTCAAGGCTGTGCCCCCCATCCGCGACAAGATGCTGACGCTGGAACGGGTCGGCCTGGGCTACGTCAAGGTCGGCCAGCCGGCGACCACTCTGTCGGGCGGCGAGGCCCAGCGGGTCAAACTGTCCAAGGAGCTGTCCAAGCGCGCGACGGGCCGCACCCTCTACATTCTCGACGAGCCGACGACCGGCCTGCACTTCGAGGATACGCGCAAGTTGCTCGAGGTGCTGCAGGAACTGGTGGAGGCCGGAAACACCATCGTGGTGATCGAACACAACCTCGATGTCATCAAGGTCGCCGACTATCTGCTCGACTTCGGTCCGGAGGGCGGCGACGGCGGCGGCGAGATCGTCGCGGTCGGCACGCCCGAACAGGTCGCGGACAACAAGGCCAGCTGGACCGGCAAATACCTCAAGGAGGTGCTGGATCGGCACGAGGACCGCCGCAAGGCGCGCGTGGCGGCCCTGGGCGAGTCCGTCGATGCTCCGGCAAAGAAGAAAAGGGTTAAGGCGTCGGCCTGATCGTCAGGAGTCGGCCTGATCGTTAGGAAAAGACGTCGGTCGATTGACCGCCTCGAAGCCCATTCCAGGCCGCTGCGAACGGGGCATACAGCACCGCCAGCTGCAGCGCGGCGAGGAAGGCGTTGACGATCGACGACACCAGGATCGCCGGCCAGGCCTGCATCAGGATCTGGCCCAATCCCTCGCCGTCGAAGCGCGCCAGCGTCTGGATGCCGCCGGTGGCGAGATCGGCCGCTGCGCCGATGATCATGCCCAGGATGCTGACGATCAGCGACATGATGATGGCGATCACGGCCATGCCCAGCAGCGACCAGAAATGTCCTTTGGTGGCGGCGAACGATTCCACGATGGTGATTTTGCGGCGATCGATCGTCATCGGCACCGCAAGGCTGAACTTGATCGCCAGCCAGACGATCAGGGCGAAGACGGCGAAGATCAGCAGCACGCCGACCAAGATCAGCAGCGCCTGACCCGACGCCGCGCCGAAACCGATGGCCGCGCCGACCACCATCATGCCGACGCCCGACGCCAAGCCGACAGCCAAGCTGACGATCAGACTGACCGCCAGGACACGGACCTCATCCATACCAAGGCGCAGATAGCCCCACGACGACTCGTCCGGACGCAGAACCGAGCGCGCCACCGCCGCGCTTAGCACCGCGCCGACCAGCAGGCCGATGGGCGCGGCCCAGATCAGCGCTCCGGCATAGGTTTGACCCAAGGCCTGAAACTCCGCCATCGATGGGTTGGCCGACTGTTCCAGCGCTTCACCCGCCGCCATCAGGTTGGCCCACTTGTCGGCGCCCAGTCCGAACATGGCGACATAGACGGCTAGATAAACTAGGCCCCAGGCGACCGCGACGATCGGATGCCGGCGAACGACCCGGAAGCCTTCGAAGGCCGCGTCGGTGGCGGAAAAACTCATGACAACTCCGGGAGCAGATTCGCGGCGCACCCTAGCGCATCCGCAAGCCTACGTCCCGCACCGCCGCCGTCCCGGCATCATGCGTTCGATCGCCTCAGTTCGCGGAGGCGATCGTCCAGTCGGCGATCTGGGTGTTGATGTCGCGGGTCGCCGTGTCGAAGGCTGCAACGATGGCGGACACGCGGTTGTCGCCGGCGGGTTGGGTCACGTTGAACACCCGCTCGACCGAGCGCCCTTCCTCGGGACGAATGGTCCCGCCGCCCGCGCGCCGTTCCGGGGTGGAGCGCAGCTGCGCACGCGCGGTCACGACGACATCCGGCACGGCGCCCGGCGCGGCGTATCGCGCCTCGAACGTCGTGACCGTGACCTGCAGGATCAGCGGCGGCGTCCCCGGCTCGCGGCGACCAAGCACGCGAATGCGATCGGCGCGGTTGGCGAAGGCCGCCTTCAGGCTGTCGTCGAACAGGGTCGAGGCCGGCGACACCCAGCGTGCGCCGCCGATATAGGCCGTCTCTAGACCCGTGACGCCCAGGATCTTGTCGTCGCCGGTCGCCTGCGGGAACTCGATGCGGCGGATCGAGACCGTTAGAGGCGCAGGCGTGTCGCCCACCGCCGACGGCGCGGCCATCGGTAGGCCGAAGCGATAGTTCTGGACTGGGTCCGGCGACGACAGCAGGGCGCACCCGCTCAGCGCGGTCAGGACAGCGGCGGACGCCGCCAGTCGAAGGACAGGACGAAGGATCACGGCTGCACCTCCAGCTCTTTGGATTTCGGACGACCGATAAAGTCGCGCGGGCTGGCGCGGACGTCGTCGATCAGGGATTGCAGAGACCGGGTGGCGTCTTGCAGCTCTTCAATCGTGCCGGTCAATTGCGGCAGGCTGGTCGTCGCAAAGTCACCCAAAGGACGCTCCAGCCCCGTGATCGAACGGTTGGCAGAGGCGATCGCCGTGCGGGCCTCCGCCGTCGCCGAGTTGATATTAGCGATGGCTTGGCGACCGTCCGTATTGATGATCTGACGCGTGTCGACGGCCAGAGCCTGATATTCCTTCACCGCCGCGTTGGCGTTGGTCACGGCCTCTTCCAGTTGCTGGAAGATGGCCTTGCGGGCTTCCAGTTCCGTCGTCAGCGCCTCGACGTTCTTCACGCTGGTGGAGAAGCTGCGGATATTGTCGTCGGACATGACGCGGTTGATCCGGTTCAGCGCATCCACGGTCTGGGCCAGCACCGTGCCCGAACCGCTCAAGAGCTCGGCGATCGGCGACGGCTGGCTTTGCAGCACGGGCACGACATTGTCAGGATACTGCTCTTTCAGCAGGGCGCTGTTGGGCGAACCGGCAGTGATCTGGATGTAGTTCAGGCCGGTGATGCCTTGCGGTTCCAGCTGAGCGCGCGAGGTCACGCGCACCGGCGTCGTGCCGTCCACGCGGACACGGGCGATGACCTGGTCGCCGCGCTTGGTGTCGATGTTCAGGTCGGTGACCTCGCCGACGCGGATGCCGTTGAAATGCACCTCTCCACCTTCGGACAGGCCGTTCACCGGCCCATAGAAGACGATGTCGTACATGTCATAGTCGCTGTTGAACTGCAGCCGGGCCAGCCAGATGGTGAACACCGCCAGGGCCGCCAGAAGGGCGACGGTGGCGATGCCGACGGCGGCGTAATGTGCGTCTCTTTCCATGATCCGCTCTCCTCAGGCGGCAGACTTGGTGGCTGCGCGTCCGCGCGGCCCCAGGAAATATTCTTTGATCCACGGATGGTCGGAGCCTTCCAGCTCCTGCACCGTGGCCTTTTCCACGACCCGCTTGTCGGCCAGCACCGCCACCTTGTCACAGATGGCGTAGAGCGTATCGAGGTCGTGGGTGATCATGAAGACGGACAGACCCAGGTCGTCCGCCAGTTGCCGGATAAGATCGTCGAACGCGGCCGCGCCGATGGGGTCCAGACCCGCCGTCGGCTCGTCCAGAAACACCAGTTCCGGGTCCAGCGCCAGCGCACGCGCCAGGCCGGCGCGCTTCTTCATGCCGCCCGACAGCTCGGCGGGCTTCAGGTGGTGGTGCTCGGGTTTGAGGCCCACCATGGCGATCTTGAGTTCGGCCAGTTCATAGATGATCGCTTTGGGCAGTTTGGTGTGCTCGACCAGTGGCGAGGCGACGTTCTCCAGCACGCTCAGCGACGAGAACAGCGCGCCCTGCTGGAACAGGATGCCGGTGCGGCGCTCGATGTCCGCCGACTGATCGTCGGTCAGGGTCGCACGGTCGTAGCCCAGCACGTTCACCGATCCGCCCTCGGGCTCTTTCAGTCCGATGATGGTGTTCAGCAGTACGGTCTTGCCCGCGCCCGATCCGCCGACGACGCCCATGACTTCGCCGCGCACCAGGTCGAGGTCGAGGTTCTCGTGGATGGTGCGCTCGCCGAACTGGCTCAACAGGCCGCGCACCTCGATCAGGTTTTCTGGTGCTTCGGTCATATGTTCAGCTCCAGGAAGACCAGGGCGAACACGGCGTCCAGGAAGATGATGGCGAAGATGGCCTGAACCACGGCGGCCGTCACGCGCCGGCCCAGGCTTTCGACGTCGCCGGCGACCGACATGCCCTGACGGCAACCGATGGCGGCGATCACCAGGGCGAAGACCGGCGCCTTCACCAGACCGACCATCAGATGCTGGGCCATGGTGCCGTCCTCGACGAGCCGCTGGAAGAAGAAGGACGGACCGAGATTCAGCGAGCTCCAGCACACGACCAGACCGCCGACCAGGCCGCCGATCATGCCCATGAAGGTCAGCAGCGGCAGCATCAGCACCAGGGACGCGACGCGCGGAATCACCAGGGCCTGGAACGGGTTGACGCCCATGACCTGCATGGCGTCGACCTCCTGGTTCATCCGCATCGATCCGATCTCGGCCGCAAAGGCCGAAGCCGAACGTCCAGCCAACAAGACAGAGGCGATGACCACTGCGAACTCACGGAACATGGCGACGCCGATCAGTTGAACGGCGAACACCTGAGCGCCGAAGTCGGTCAGCAAATCCACGCCGATGAAGGCGATGACCGCGCCGATGAAGAAGTTGGTGATCATGACGATCGGAATGGCGTCCAGTCCGGCGCGCTCGGCCTGACTGACCCAGGCCGGCCAACGGATGCCGCCGGGATGTTTGGCGGCTTCCACCACGGCGGCCATCAGCCGACCAAGGAAGGCTAGCGACAACATGGCCTCGCCGCCGAAATCGTACACGCCACGGCCGATCTTGGCGAAGGTGCGAACGAAGGCGCTGGGGCGTTTCGGCGCCGGAGCGCTCTGGCGCTCCAGCAGCTCGATCATGTGATAGATGCGACCGGCCTCCGGTCGATCCTTCCACTGGCTCTTGGAAAGGCGGCCGCTTGAGGCCTGCACCAGAGCCAGTGCGCCGGCGGTATCGAAGCGACCGAGATCGGAGGTGTCGATGCTGGCGATATCGCGGCCTTCCAGATCGCGGCTCAGCTCCGTCGGCAGACGACCCAGCGCCGTGGTCGTCCAGTCGCCGGTCAAGCGCAGACGGGCCTCGCCATCTCTATCGACGATTTCGTATGCGGCCGTGTTCATCGCGCCCCTGAAGACCGGTCTGACATCGCGATTTTCCCCTGACCCTCTGAACAGACAGCCGAAATCCCTGCCGCGCTAATGGTCAAGCCGGCATTCGATGTCAACGCGCGATGACATTCGCGCGGATGTTTGTCGATCGACCGTGTCGAGATCGCCTCCCCCGATGAACGTCCAACGGTCACGCTGGCGCTGATGCCAAACGCGGCCGAACGGGATTCGTTCTCGCGTCACCTCATACGACGCTGCACGGCCGCCAGATCCTCAATGAACAACCGCCTCGCCTCGGACTTCGCCGCCTCGTCCGACAGACGCAGCAGATAGGAGGGGTGGACCGTCAGTACAGCGGTCGATCCGTCGCTCAGGTCGATCGGCGCGCCGCGTTCCTGCATCACAGCCGGCTTGCGACCCAGCAACGCCAGACCCGCCGTCGCCCCCAGGGCCAACACGACCTGCGGCTTGATCAGCCTGCGCTCCGAGTCCAGCCACCAGCGGCAGGCCTGAACCTCGCCCGCATTCGGCGTCTTGTGCAGGCGACGTTTGCCGCGCGGCTCGTGTTTGAAATGTTTGACCGCGTTGGTGACATAGACGTCGGATCGATCAATGCCGGCCTCGGCCAAGGCTGCGTTCAGCACCTGCCCCGCCGGCCCGATGAAGGCGCGGCCTGCCAGATCCTCCTGATCGCCCGGCTGCTCGCCGACGATCATCAGACGCGCCGACTTCGGCCCCTCCCCGCACACGCCCTGCGTCGCGTCGCGATATAGCGGGCAACGGCGACAGGCCTGAACGCCGACCGCGACATCGTCGAGGTTTTCGGGCACGGCCTCGGCGTCGGGACGCGCCAGATGCAGATCTGGCGCGACGGCGCGCGCGAAACGCGGATTGGGCTGAGGCGACGGCGTAGCGACCATGGTCTCGGTTCGAACCGACGACGCCGCGACCAGTTCCGGGATCAGGGCGGCTTCCGGCAGGTTCTTCCAGTAGGACTTGGCCATCTCACCCTGCATCGTCTTCACCTTCAGCCGCGCAGGATTGAAGGTCGAGGCGTAGTAGGTCTTCCAGAAATCCTCGATCTCGTCTTCGGCCGGCACCATGTCGCGGGTCGCCGGCGGCCCGAACCGCAGGGTTTCGCCATCCCAGAAGGCCGAACCATCCGGCGTCAGGATCGACCAGCGCATGGTCGTGAACCGCCGTTGGAAAAAGGGCGCGGTCTTTTCCAGAACCCGATGCGGCGGCTCGAACCATGCGACCCAGGCCTCGCCCAGATCGTCATGCACTTGGCGAAAGCGAACGAAGGCCTTCATCTTGTGCGAGGCGCGGCTGACGTTCTTGACCCGCTCCAGCGCGTCGGCGACGTCCCGGTCCGAAATGACCTTGATCAGGTCCGGCTCATCCTTCAGTCGCCACAGCAGCCGGTACATCAGATCGAAACGGTCAGCGGATCGATGCAGGATCAGGTTCTGGGCTAGGTCCACGAACTCTTTCGGGACGTTGAAAGCTCTGCGCTCATCTGGCGTCGGCGACGCCTCTTCGGCAATCGGCTGATCGAAAAGCCCGCCCTGTTCCATCGTCCCCGCCACGACGAACCGCGCCGCCGCAGGCTCCACACCCGCCAATCGAAACGCGCGCGCCGCCTTCCGCCAGCCGTCGAAGTCGGTCTCGACGTCCAGCGTCACCACCGCCATCAGAACAGGCTCAACTGCTCGGGCGTGCGGCTGGTCACGCGCGCCTTGAGGTCCGCCGCATCCGTCAGACCGCCTGGCGTCCAGTCCAGCGCCGTGATGAAGGGCCGAATCTTGGCCACCGATCGCGTCAGTCGTCCGACGTCCTCCAGCCGCAGGGTCCGATAGCGGCGCACCGAGACGATCCGGTCCACCGCCTTCACGCCCAGCCCCGGCACACGGAGCAGCATCTCGCGCGGCGCGCGGTTCACATCGACGGGGAACTGCTCGCGCTTGTTCAGAGCCCAAGCCAGTTTGGGGTCGACCGCCAGATCGAGCATGCCGTTCGATGCCCCCTCGCCAATCTCCGGCGCGGAGAAGCCATAGAACCGCATCAACCAATCGGCCTGATACAGCCGATGCTCACGCATCAGCGGCGGCTTGGACAGCGGCAGGATCGAACTGGCGTCCGGGATGGGGCTGAACGCCGAATAATAGACGCGACGCAGGCCGTAACCGCCGTAGAGCGAGGCGCTGCGATCCAAGATTTCCGTATCCGGCGCGCCGTCGGCGCCGATGATTAGTTGAGTGCTCTGGCCGCCCGGCGCGAACTTCGGCGGTTTGATCTTTTCACGTTTGGCCGGCTTGGCCGCCTCGACGCCCAGGCGCACCTGGCTCATCGCCTTCTTGATGACCCCGACGTCCTTTTGAGGCGCCAGTCGCGCCAGCGCCTCGTCGCGTGGAAGTTCGATGTTGGCCGACAGGCGATCGGCATACAGCCCCGCCATCTCCACAAGCTTCGGATCCGCCTCCGGAATCAGCTTCAGATGAATATAGCCACGGAAATCGTGGACTTCCCGCAGCGTCTTGGCCACCAGGACCAGTTGCTCCATCGTATAGTCGCCGGATCGAATGATGCCCGACGACAGAAACAGGCCCTCGATATAATTGCGCTTGTAGAAGTTGAGCGTCAGGTCGACCACCTCGTCGACATCGAAGCGCGCGCGCTCCACATTCGACGACACGCGATTGATGCAATAGGCGCAATCGTAGATGCAGAAGTTGGTCAGCAGGATCTTGAGCAGACTGATGCATCGACCATCCGGGGTATAGGCGTGACAGATACCCATGCCCTCGGTCGAGCCAATCCCCTTGCCGCCGACGGAGTTTCGTTTCGACGTTCCCGACGATGAACACGAGGCGTCATACTTGGCGGCGTCAGCCAGGACGGAAAGTTTTCGACGCAGATCGAGTCGGGCCATTGTTCATGATACGTTCCAGAACGATGTTTGGTCCAGCGTTGCCGTTTTCATTTTTGAAACGACGACTTAACGCAGCAGATTAAGCAGCGACGTGCTTTTCAGCGAGTTGATGATCTGGGCCGAAGCCTCGATCGCCACCTGCGCCATCTGCAGATCGGTGATCGCCCGTGCCGGATCATAGCCGGACTTGTCCCGCATCATCTTCTGCAGGGCCGTCTTCTGATTTTCCTGGGCGTCCAACGCCGTCTCGACGTGGTTCTGGATCAGACCGTTTTTGGCCGTCTGGTTCGTCAGTCCCGCATTTGCCTTGTCCAGTTCGCCCATCTGCGCCTTCAAAAAGGCGGTGACGTTGGCGTCCGGCTGTCCCGTCAGCGTGCCCGCGCCGGCTGGCGTATAGGTCACGCCGCCGACGGTCACCGCCGTGCCATTCTGGAAGGCCTGAATGTTGCGAAACACCTCGGTCAGCGGCCCGCCGATCTCGCTGGCCAGAAACCCGGTCTCGACCGTGGTCTTCTCGTCGATGCGCGACTTCTGCTTCAAGGTGTCGTTGGCGAAGGTCGCGGCGGTGGACAACGCCGCCGTCAAATCGGCCATGGTCGCGGCCGTGGCGGGAGCGATGTCGCTTTGGCCGCCCGCAAACAGGTACGAGCCCTGGTGTTCCGCGTTCAATCCCCCCTGAACCGTCTGATAGTTCAGACCGAGCTCGACCATCAGATTGTCGATCCGCCCGGCTGCCAGGCTGTTTGCAATGGCCTCACGGGCCGCATTGCCGCCTTCGTAGATGCGGCTCATGGCCAGATCCTGCGCGCTCAGCCGCGCCTTCACGGCCTCGCCAGTGGAGATGAAGCCCTCCAGTCGCGCCTGTGTCGACGTCAGGCTGGTCAGTTGCTCGGCGCCTCGGCCATAGCCGGACATGTCGGTGGCGATCTTCTCGCTGTCGATCCGCTCCTGCGCCTGCTGCGCGCGGCCTTGCGCGTTCATCAAACTGAGCAAGGCCGACTGGTAGTTCCCGTGGGTCGCGACGCGCGTCATTGCAGAATTCCGATCAGTACGTCGTACATGTCCTTGCTCGCCTGGATCAGGCGCGCAGAGGCGTTATAGGCTTGCTGGAACGTTGTCATATTGACCAGTTCCTCGTCCATGTTCACGCCTTCGGCCGAGGTGCGGCGGCTGTCCGCCTCCTTGGCCAGAGCGCTTGCCGTTTCGCTGCGGGTCTTGGCGGCCGAGGCCTTGCCGCCGATCTCGCCGGCGAAGTCCGCCGCATAGGACGACAGGGTCTTGGTCCCGCCGGCATTGCCGCCGGCTGCGGCGAAGGCGACGTTCTTCTTGCCCACATCCCCCAGCGCCAGGCCACCGCGCCCATCGTTCTTGCTCAGCGCCGGCGTCCCCGCCGCGGCCGACAGGTTCAATTGCGCCAGCGCCAGCTTTCCGGGGTCCTGCTGGATGTCGCTGCGCACCGTATAGGCGCCCGCCCGCGTCGACCCGGTCGCGCCCAGGCCGAACAGTTGCGACATTGAAAAACCGGACGGATCTTGGGTCGTATTGTCCTTCACGACGCTCATCGACGTCGCAGACGGGTCGTAGGCTTTGAAAGACAGCTTGCCCGCCGCATCCAGGCTGAATGCGCCATAGCGGCCGACGCCGGTGATGGGATCGTTCAGCGCGCCCAGCATCTCGCCCATCGTTCCCGTCCCGGCGGGCACGGACACAGTGATGTCGCGAAGACGCGCGCCGGACGGGCCGGCAAAGCGCAAGGTCAGGCTTTCGCCCGGATCGAACCCGTGCTGGGACGTCAGGGTCAGGCCCGTCTCGTAGAAGGTCGGCGTCGTCGTGGCGACCAGGTCGTTCAGGCCGAACCAGTGCGAAAATCCGCGCCCGCCCTTCGTGCTGGGCGATGTCGCGTCGTCGGCGATGGCCACACCGTTTCCGCCCGCTCCGTCCAGGCGCAGTTGGCCGTCCGAGAAGCTCGCCGTCGCTGTGCCGCCCAGTTGGGCGTTCAGCACGCTGAGGAAGGTGGTCGGATCCGCGGCGGCGCCGTTGATCGTCATCGTGCCGCCGGAAAAGACGATCCGGGCCGAGGCCTGCACCACGCCCGACGCATTGACCGCCGAGATGGTCGTCGTGCCGGTGAAGCCGGTCAGGGCGTTCTCCAGCGGCTGGCCGGTGTTGCGCCCCGTCAAGGTGGTCGGTGCAGGAACGCTGCTGTTTGCGTTATGGGCGCGGTTCAGTTCGTCCGCGAGTTTGGCCGTCAACTCACCCAGGCGCGCGGCGGCCGCTGGCGCATCGACATCGCGCATCTCGACCAGACCCCGGATCTGACCGGACGACACGCCGTCCAACAGCGGCCAGCGCGTGCCGCTGGGCTCGGTGATCATGATGTCGGAGAAGGCCGTCATGGCGTCCACAGTGCCAGCCGCCTGGTACGACAGCGTCGCCGCCCCCTCGCCCACCAGGGTCGTGCCTGTGTTGGTGCGCAGCGTCACGCCGCCGTTCGAGCGCGCCTCGACCTTCACATCCATATATTTGGACAGTTCGTTGATCAGGCCGAGTTGGGCGTTCTGGGCGCCCGTCACATCCTCGTTCGTCACCGTGCCGGCGGCGATGGTCTTGTTCAGCTTGGCGATCTGTTCCAGCAGCGGATTGACCGTTTCGACCGCGCTCAGCAGCCGGCCGTCCGCCTCCTGACGCGCCGATTGGATCTGTGACGCGATGCCGGCGGCCTGATTGAAGATCGCCTGGGTCTTGTAGATCGTGTCCTGACGCCCGGCCGAGGACGTCGGGCTTTCGGCCAGTGTCGCATAGGTGGCGAACAGCTTGTCGACCTGGGCGAAGAAGTTGCTGTCGCTGCTGGGATCGCCGAACTGGTTTTGGATCTGGTCGTACAACTCATAGCGCACGGTCTGGCGCGCGGCGTCCGCACCGGCGCTGAGGCTGGCCGCCTGCAGGAAACGGTCTGTCGCCAGACGCACCCGTGTGACATCGACACCCGAACCATAGCCATTGGTGACGGCGGCCGACTGATCGGCGACCTTGCGGATGTATCCGGGCGTATCGACGTTCGCGATATTGTCGGCGGTGATGCGCAACTGCGACTGGGCGGTCTTCAGCCCTGACGTCGCAATGTTCATGATCGAGTTCAGCGACATTGACGCGTCTCCCTCGCCCTACCCGGCAACCGCTGCATCGCGACGCGCAGTTCTTGCCCAGCCACGTGCCGCGCCCGCTCGCACAAAGCGTTGTTTTTCCACAGGATCGTTGATCGGGCGGCCGTCATGATGGGAAAGACGCGCAAAGGTCGGGCCAATCGGATGCTGACATCCCGCCCGTCGCTGATCGGCAGCACCGCGAAGCCGGGCAAAAAGTGGTGAGAGCGCGGCAATAACGACCGCCGCGCCTCGAACGTGCAGACCTCGACACTGCGCTTTACCTTGTTTTTGCTGGCTTATTTTCTTGGCCCGACCCTTGCGTCGAGGGCGGCGAACTCTTGGGCGCAGCAGGCGCCGTCGTCGCTCCTTACGAAAGCCGCCGCGCTTCCATGTCCACCGCTTCCGCCCTGTTCGCGCCTGCCGCTCCGGTTTCGACCGGACCGTCGGCTGCCGCCCTGGGCGCAGAGGCCGTCGATGCGGGTCTGTTCTCCAGCAAGATCGCCGAGGCGCTGAACGCGGGCGTCCACGGCGCGCCGGTCGAACGGATGACGCCCGGCCGTCTGACGGGCGCTCGATCGCTGGGCGTCATCATGGCCCAGCCCATGACGGCCGAGCCGGACGCCGACACGCCGACCCCGACGACCGACACCATTCCTACTATCTCGGGCGAGATTGCAGACTCCGCAGCTCAGCCTTCCCTTGCGGACGAGCAGCAGATCGGCACGGACACGGCCGCGAATGACGACGATAGCTCTGGCCTTGTCGCCTCAACGCCGTTTACAGCCGCGCAACTGACGCCGGCCGTTCCGGTCGCTCAATCGATCGTCGTCGCGGGCTCGTCGGCCATTTCCGAGGACGCGGCGGAAATCCCTGTCGATCCACAATCTCCCAAAGATGTTTCGTCAGTCGCATTCGTTGCGCCAGAGGCCGCAACGTCCGCGTCGATGGTCGCTACGACTGCCCGTTCTGAAACGGATATGACAGGCAAGCCTGCATCATCGCTTGGCGAACAGGAACTCGAAGCGCGAAATGTCTTGGTTGCCGCGACCGCTCAAACGGTTCTTTCCGAACTCAGCGAAATCCTGACCACCAAGGCGCCGGTCACCTCTCCGGTCGAAGCGAAGACAGCGATTGAAATCGGAACTGAAAAGGCCCCAACCGCCTCCGCTCAGACGGTGACGGTGAGCGATAGTGCAAAGCCTGCCGTTATCGGCATGGTTGATGCTGGGCCGCGCTCAACTGAACCGCCGGCGCCTGCGAATTTCGACGCTGCGACCGCCACAACGATCCAGACCGCTGTCGCCAACACCGACAAACCGGCCGCTCCCTCGCCCATAGCGCAGTCCCTGGCGGCCGCTCAGATCCCGGCCGCTCAGGTTCAGATCGCCGCCAACGCAACGACGCCCAGGCCCTCCGCCATAGCCCCCGCCGACGTCGTCGCAGCCCTCAATGAAGCGGCATCAGAACAGCCGGCAGAGGCTGCCCCGGCCGATACGCCGAAGCCGCCGACCTCGCTTCAGGCCGCTGCACCCCTGCGCGGCAACCTCCATGGCGCGCTGGACCAGACCGGAGAAACCGCCGTTCCTGCGGCTCAAACGGCGACGACCGAAGACGCCACCCCTTCCAGCACCGCGATCCAAGTCGCCGCCAAGCCGGCGTCGCCATCCGCCAAGGCAGTCGAGGCCACGACCGGCGGTGTCGCTACGCCGGAGCCAGCGTCGCCCGAAGCCCCGACCGCAAGCCCCGCGCCGGCCGATGCGCAGCCTGCTCAACAGGCCGCCGCGTCCAGCCATGCTCAGGGCCTGTCCACCCTGTCACGTGCCACCGTCGAGACCACCGCCCAACTCGCCGCGCAGATGGCCCGCAAGCTCGAAGGCCGCTCGACCCGGTTCGATATGGTGCTGACGCCCGAAGATTTGGGCCGCGTCGATGTCAGTCTTGAGATCGGCAAGGACGGCCAGCTGTCCGCTCGCCTGGCCTTCGACAATCCCGCCGCAGCCGCCGATCTGAAGGGCCGCGCCGACGAACTGCGTCGCCAGCTTCAGGAGGCCGGATTCCAGGTCGCGGGCGACGCGCTCGACTTCTCGCAACGCGATCCGTCCACGGGCGGCGGCGCCTTCGAGCGCCAACAGCAGCGCAACGCCCTGTTTGCCGGCGGCTCTCGT
>NZ_JAELUF010000712.1 GCF_016429195.1 Brevundimonas sp. ASV9 | reverse complement strand
GCGAGCGTAGAACGATCAGCACAGCTTGTCCAGGACCGCTACGCTAAGCATCTCTTGACGGGAGATAACCTCAAAATCGGGTTGCTTGCATTTATTACGAAAACTAAACCTGAATGGGTTCCTTCCAAGCTGTAGATTAGTATGTAGATACATAATACCGATGCCATTTTAGCGATTTCATTCTGATTTCCAGCATCTACGATGTAATGCAGTAGGTACTCCAGGCCCGAGAGCCTCGGTTGTCTCTCCCCACAGTTAGCCACAGTTTACGTGCGGGGAACTGGTGACAAGATCGCAAGCCGCAGGCCGAACCCCGCGAAATGCGCTGCGTATGCGAGACAGTCTATTAACATGCTTTATTATAGCCAAGGGCACCAGTAACTCGTCTGTAAAGCTTAACCA
>NZ_JAELUF010000711.1 GCF_016429195.1 Brevundimonas sp. ASV9 | reverse complement strand
CTATGGTCGTTATCGCACGGTTTTGACAACGCTTGTTAGAGAAACTTGGATGTTACACAGCAGTTCTGTAGAATTACATCGGGGCCAGCACTTACTTACTGTAATTCGCCTAGATGCATGTCACTGTGGCATTTTTCACCGCCTCCGTCGCGCATTTATGCATCCATCCGCTCATTAACCATACAGCTGTCACGTTTCGTAATAAAAGTAGCTCACAATATATTTTACGTGGCTTAATTTTATTTATCGTGGTTATGTGATTCGTTGGCCTTTTTCTTTATTTTTTACTTTATTTATTATCTTCTCTTTGCCATGGCTTTGCCTGATAATCAAGTAGCCATGCCTTCGGCGACCTGCATGTTCAAAGGTGTCAATCCCCACCAATGCTACTCTAGATAAAAA
>NZ_JAELUF010000710.1 GCF_016429195.1 Brevundimonas sp. ASV9 | reverse complement strand
CGATACGATTGCTGGTCTCGTGGGCTCGGAGATGTGTATAAGAGACAGTAATTCCTCTTCAAATTTCCTCTTTTTCCCCCTCTTTAGCGTAAGTGAATCATACGTGACCTTTGGCAGGTGCCACAGCCAATGCATAAAATATCCCCGTTGACCAATAACCCAGATCTTAAACCCTGTTGGCGTGGGTTTAGTAGGGATGGTCACTGTCTGCCGCGATCTGCCTGTGAAGCCGACGATACACTCATCCACTGTTATATTCGTGCTAGGCTGATAGAATCTTAACGACGCCTCTTGAACAATCTTTAACCAGTTATCTACAATACTAAACGGCCGTGGGATCGTATCTATTTCGTCTTCGGGTTTGAAGATACGGAGTTGGCGTTGGAGTAATTGGAATCGGTC
>NZ_JAELUF010000709.1 GCF_016429195.1 Brevundimonas sp. ASV9 | reverse complement strand
CGTTTCAACACCGCAATTCGAGCCGGAACCATCGAGGCAGACGGCTTCAAGGGCTCGTTGTCCCGGCACATAATCGACACAAAACTCGCCTCGATGAAGCGCACCGACGGCACGGCGACTACCAAGCACTGGCTTTACGACCGCTTTTGGACGCCCAAAGTCAAGTCTGCCATTGGTTTCAACAGAGTAAACACTTTGGCCAGTGGCAGTGCCCCTCTGGATCCCAAGGTACAAGAGTTCTTGGCTGCAGCTTTTGGCGTGCGCTTTGCTCAGGGTTATGGCATGACAGAAAGCTCTGGAGTTGCGACTCTCCAGATTGTGGACGACTACTCGACAGGCAACGTCGGCCCGCCGAGTCCATGTGTGGAATTATGCCTTGAGTCGCTTCCAGAGCTTGAGTAC
>NZ_JAELUF010000708.1 GCF_016429195.1 Brevundimonas sp. ASV9 | reverse complement strand
GTGTTACCAGCGACAGTGTCCAGGATATTGGTCGCAGCTGGGGCTGGAAGGTTGAGAAACGCTCCATCAAGTATGAGGAGCTACCGCAGTTCACCGAGGTCATGGCCGCTGGTACGGCTGCCGCACTTGTCCCCATTCGCTCGATTACTCGTCGCAAGACATCCGGTCTGCCTGCTGGGCCCAAGGTAAAAGCGGACGCCGAGGCAGAGGTTGTCACGTTTATTCCCGATGACCAGGAGGATGCTGGCCCGGTTTGCTTGAAGCTGCTGAGCCAGCTCAAGGCGATTCAGCTGGGCAAGGCTGAGGACAAGTTTGGCTGGAGGTGCAATGTTACGGAAAAGGACATGGATATCGAAGGCTGTCTCTTATACACATCTGACGCTGCCGACGACTACATCACAA
>NZ_JAELUF010000707.1 GCF_016429195.1 Brevundimonas sp. ASV9 | reverse complement strand
GTTCTAGACTAACCTAGTTTACCATCCTTTTGCCGCGTGTCCTTTGCTTCCCAGTCTTCTTCCTCATCTCCTCTACTGGATTTATGCTTTACAGCATCTCTATCCGCAGCTGAGTCGCTCTTCCTCTGCAATTTGTTGGACGAGTCATCTCCAGCGTGTACTGTAGGCTTCATGTTCCGGATCTCCTCGTCTTCGTCGTATGATTTTACTCCATTCGCCGGCTGCTGGATACTCTGAGTCAAAGACCCAGTAATGCCTTTGAAAATATCCTGGTTAAAGAACGCCGCGGCCCTATTGGACAATCCGCCAATGGTAGACGCATGGCTGTCGAAGTTCTTAACCAGACCAGTTGAGGCGTGGCTTTCTTCCTCGTCAGACGAGGAATCACCTTCCTCTTCCAAAG
>NZ_JAELUF010000706.1 GCF_016429195.1 Brevundimonas sp. ASV9 | reverse complement strand
GCTTTGCGATGTAAGTTTTAATTGTTCTGCTGACCCTTAAGCCAATTGCCAAAGAAAGGAGCAAAAGACTGACTTGTACCGTCCAGTACGGCGCGGACTCTATCCTACCTGTAAAGATCTTGAATCACGAAAACGATGCAATATTGACTTTGGTGCTTGCACTGTCGCTACCCCTAGAGAAAGCAAAGTCCATGGCTCAGCTGCTTCTACGGCTCGGGGCAATGTGCTCGCAGGCTGACGGCTCTGGCTACACCGTTTTTCATAAGTATGTGAAGAGCAGTGCACTACAGATGGTCGACTTGCTTGTTGAATGCGACAAAGCTGGCGTGAAGGCGGCAATCAACCATTTGGTTGTGAGCGGCAATTATTGGCACACACATTCGATCGCTCCTTTGGAGACGGC
>NZ_JAELUF010000705.1 GCF_016429195.1 Brevundimonas sp. ASV9 | reverse complement strand
GAAGACAGGGACCGGATTACGAGACGTCTTCTGAGGGAGCCCGCAAGGAGCTTTTTGAGTCTTTTTGGCCACACTGTTTCCAGCTCTCAGCGGGCGTCCGCTAATTAAGCAGTGGGTTGACACAGGACGGGCGCTCGATAAGGCGGTGACAGCGTCACAGCGTGGCATGCAGGGGAGAAAGGCCTTTGCTCCAGGAGCAGCAGCAGCACTAATAAAATGGGCTCTGACAGTGCTACTGTACACTGACAGGGTACAAGAGCGAGTGCTTAGTACCTCGTAGCATGGCGAAACTGCGAAACAGGGTTCTGGGCTTAGCCAATGGTGGGCATTCTCGTGCTGTAGTGGGTTGCTTTGTGGCGTATATACCACTGTACGACGTTGCAACACGTACACAGCGGGATAC
>NZ_JAELUF010000704.1 GCF_016429195.1 Brevundimonas sp. ASV9 | reverse complement strand
ACATATATGATAACATCACTTGAAGAGATTGTAGTAGAGAACCGTGACCCAGGGACTTAATTTTTTCTTCAAAGTCCCTTTTAGGCTCTCAAAGCCTGTCAGTCGACTTTCCAAGGCCTTAAAATGGGCACAGTGTCTCTAGAATTTCAAAGCTGGTACCCCGCCCTTCTCATCATGCGCCACATCTCCGTATAGCTCTCTACTGCGACACGTCGTGGCTCTTTTCTCTGGTGGCAGAGATTCAATTGCATCCCTAGCTCCAGCATGCAAATTGATCCCACACGTTCTGTTAGCCGGCCGCGTATTTCTCTGATTTCGACACGGCAGGAGTTCGCGAGTCGTGTGTCTCTGTTTGCACCGAGCACAGCCTAATCAATCGTCCACTAGTAGTACTGGCCCCCAC
>NZ_JAELUF010000073.1 GCF_016429195.1 Brevundimonas sp. ASV9 | reverse complement strand
GACTACGTCCAGGGCGCCATCCTGCCGGTCGACGGCGGCTGGCAGGCGCGCTGATCCGGAGCTAGCGTTGCGATCATGACCCAGGCTGCATCTTCCCGGCGCATCCTCTGCTTCGGCGAGATGCTGCTGCGGTTTTCGCCCAACGCCAACGAACTGCTGATGCAGTCGCCTGCCCTGACCGTGCGTCCCGCCGGCGCCGAGGCCAATGTCGCCGTGTCGCTGGCCCGCTTCGGCGCGCCGACCGGCATGGCGACGGTCCTGGCCGACAATGCGCTGGGCCGCGGCGTGCGTGACGAGGTGCGCAAGCACGGAGTCGACACCTCTCAGGTCGTCTTCAAACCCGGCCGTATGGGTCTGTATTTCCTGACCCCCGGCGCTGTGCGTCGTCCGTCGGAAGTCCTCTACGACCGCGCCGGATCGGCCTTCGTCGAACATGTCGATACGGCCTTCGACTGGGACCAAATGCTGGACGGCGTCGAATGGTTGCACGCCTCGGGCGTGACGCCGGCGACGGGCCCGAACGGCTCGGCCGCCGCCGTCGCCATCATCGAGGCCGCCGTCCGCAAAGGCGTCAAGGTCAGCTACGACGGCAACTTCCGTGGCAAGTTGTGGGAACAATGGGATGGCGATCCCCCAGCCACGCTGGGCAAAATGTTGGCAGGCGCCACGGTCGCCTTCGCCGACGACCGCGACTTCGCCCTGGTGCTGAAGACGACGTTCGATAGCCCCGATCCGGCTGTGCGGCGTCGTGAAGCCGCCAAGGCCGCCTTCGCCGCCTTCCCTCGCCTGCAACGCATCGCCTGCACCCTGCGCGTTCAGGATAGCGTCGCCGACCAGGCCTTGTCGGCTGTCATGCTGACCCGCAATGGCGGCGACGTGATCGAAACCAGAGCCGAGGCCATTCACATGGCCGGCGTCGTGGACCGGGTCGGCGGCGGCGACGCCTTCGCCTCCGGTGTGCTGTTTGGCCTGTGGAGCGGCTGGTCGGATCAGGAGGCCCTCGACTTCGGCCTCGCCGCCGCCGGCTTGAAACATTCCGTGCCCGGCGACTTCAACCTGTTCACCGCCGACGAGGTGCGCGCCGCCATGGGCGACGGCGGGTTCGATATCCGCCGGTGAGGCTGCGAACATTGAGAGTGGGTGGAGGCCGCATGGAGAAGTCCATGCGGTCTTTTTCAGTGGCGCCATGGGCTAGGAAACCGGTGTCAACCATGCTTCAGTGACGGTTCGAAACGGTCACAAGAAACCGTGCGAGAGAGATCACACCAGGAGTTCCCATGTCCGTCACGTTCATGAACCGCCGCGCCCTTCTGGCCGCCGGCGCCGCCGCCACCTTCGTCGCCGCGTCCGGCCCCGTCCTGGCCCAGGCTTCGCCAGGGCGCGCCGCCATTCTGGACACCATGAAACGCGCCGCTCGGTTCATGAGCGAAGAGGCCGCCGTCGAGGGCGGCTATGTCTGGCAGTATCTTCCCGACTTCTCGCGCCGTTGGGGCGAGCTTGAGGCCAACCCGACGATGATCTGGGTCCAGCCGCCGGGCACCGCGACTGTGGGCCATCTGTTCCTAGATGCCTATCACGCCACCGGCGACGAATTTTACTATGAAGCCGCCAAGAAGGCTGCGGACGCCCTGATCAAGGGCCAGCACCCGCTGGGCGGCTGGAACTATGTGATCGACACCGCCGGCGAGGAGTCGCTGAAGCAGTGGTACGGCACGGTCGCCGCCAACGCCTGGCGGTTGGAGGAATTCCACCACTACTACGGCAACGCGACGTTCGACGACGCGGGGACAGCCGAGGCGTCGCAGCTGTTGCTGCGGATCTACCTTGAGAAAAAGGATCGAAAATATCTGGCGCCGCTGAACAAGGCGATCAGCTTCGTGCTGGAAAGCCAGTACGAGAACGGCGGCTGGCCCCAGCGCTATCCGTTCGTCGAGAACGGCGGTCTGCACGGCCATGCGGACTATACGCCCTACATCACCTTCAACGACGACGTGGCCGGCGAGAACCTGGAGTTCCTGATCTACGCCTATCACGGGCTGGCGCGGAACGGCCGGGGCGATGCAAGGATTCTGGACGCCATCAATCGCGGCATGGACATCTTCGTAAAGACCCAGCAACCGCAGCCGCAGCCCGCCTGGGGCTTGCAGCATTTCCCCGACACGCTGAAGCCGGCGGGCGCCCGGACGATCGAGCCGCAAGCCTTCGTCACCCACACGACCGGCACCAACATCAAGTCGATGATGGGCTTCTATCGCCTGACGGGCGACCGCAAGTATCTGGCCCGCCTGCCCGAGGCGATGGACTGGCTGGATCAGGTCGCGGCCAAGCCGCCGCTGAACACGCCGGGCCGCACGCACCCGACCTTCATCCTGGAAGGCGCCAACACCCCGATCTACATCCACCGGCGCGGGTCCAACATCGCCAACGGCCAGTACTACGCCGACGACAACCCCACCAATCTGATCGTCCACTACGGTTCGTTCCGCAATGTGGACACCCCGGCCCTGCGCGCGGAGTACGCGCGTCTGTCGGCCATGCCGGTCGATGAGGCCACGCGCGGGTCGCCGCTGAAGGCGCGCCCCGGCTCGCTAAATCTGCCCAAGTACTTCACGCTTCAGGATGTGGACGTGTGGGACATGTCCAGCGATGCTCGTCGCCCGACCGCGCCTCACGCCGGTCGCGCGGCCGAAGTCATGGCCGGGCTGAATGCGCGCGGCTATTGGCCCACGCCGCTGACCACGACGTCAAACCCGTACAAGGGCCCCTCCCCCACCGCCGTAACAGGCGGCGAATACCAGATGACCCGCGTCGGCGACCTGTGGGACACCTCGCCTTACAATACCGACTTCCCGGTGGAGGGCGTCTCCACCTCGGTCTTCATCCGCAACATGGGCGACCTGATCGAGGCGTTGGGGGCTTAGGGCTGCGGAGCCTAGAGATACGCCCCCACCTGCCAGGGCACGAACTCATTGTCGCCGATGCCGAGGGCCTCGGATTTGGAGGGCTCGCCTGACGCGACATCGAGCATTTTCTGGAAGATGACGGCGCCGACCTCGGCCAGGCTGGTCCCGGTCAGGACGGGCGATGCGTCGATGTCCATGTCTTCGTCCATCCAGTTCGCCAGTTTGGCGTTGGAGGCGACCTTGATCGACGGGGCGGGCTTGGCGCCGAAGACCGAGCCCCGACCGGTGGTGAAGACGATCAGATTGGCGCCCGAGGCGATCTGGCCCGTGGCCGAGCACGGGTCGTAGCCGGGGCTGTCCATGAAGCTGAGGCCCTTGGCTTGAAGCGGTTCGGCGTATCCGATCACATCGTTCAGCGGGGTCGAACCGGACTTGGCCACCGCACCCAGCGATTTCTCCAGGATGGTGGTCAAACCGCCCTTGAGATTGCCGGGCGACGGATTGTTGTTCAGCTCCATCTGATGGCGATCCGCATAGTCGCGCCACCACGCCAGGCGCGCGTTCAGCTTGTCCGCAACATTCTGCGACGCCGCGCGCCTAAGCAGCAGATGTTCCGCACCCCAGATTTCCGGCGTCTCGGACAACATGGCCGAGCCGCCGTGCGCGACCAGCAAATCGACAGCTGCGCCCAAGGCCGGATTGGCGGTGACGCCGGACCAACCGTCCGAACCCCCGCATTGCAGGCCGACGGTCAGGTGAGATGCGGAAACAGGTTGGCGCTGGACTTGCGCCGCCTCGGTGACCAGATCGCGAACGATCTCGATCCCGGCCTCGATGGCGCGGGCGGTTCCGCCGGCCTCCTGGATGGTCAGGGTGCGCAGGTGCGGGCCGGATTCAAGGCCTTCGTTGGCCAGCCAGGCGGGGATCTGGTTGGCTTCACAGCCCAGGCCGACGATCAGGATGGAATGGAAGTTCGGGTGGCGTGCATAACCGGCAAGGGTCCGCTGCAGCAGCGTCACGTCGCTGCTGAGCGATGAGCCGCCGCAACCGCCTTGGTGGGTGAAAGCAACCACGCCGTCAACGCCCTTCGGCAGGATGGAATCCGGGAAGGCGCCGGCGATGCGGCGCGCCACTGTGGCCGAACAGTTCACGCTGGTCAGGACGCCAATATAGTTGCGTGTGCCGACGTGGCCGCCGGGGCGAACGATGCCGTTGAACGTCGCGCCTGACAACGGCGCAGGCGGACGCAGGTCGGCCCCGATCTCGGCCTCGCGGCCGTCTTCCGCCATGGCCAGGTTGTGGACGTGGACGTGATCACCGGCGGCGATGGCGGCCTTGGCGCGTCCGATGACCTGACCGTAGCGGCGGACCAGACCGCCCGCCTCCACCGCATGACGGGCGATCTTGTGGCCGGTAGCGATGTCGGCGCGCGCCGGCGCGGTCAAGCCATCAGGCGTATCGCCGCTGACGATGTCGTCCAAGGTGATTGCGACGTCGTCGGCGGGGTTCAGGATCAGAACGCGAGACATGGATTTACTCCGCGACCAGACGCGCTGCCTCGACGGCGCCGTTCTGGCTGAGCGACAGATAAGCGGACGTGACCGCTGCGGCGAACCGGTCGTCAGCGGCCAGCGCGGGTGGGAAGACGGCGGACAGGCTCAGCAAGGCCGAAACGCGCGACTGATCAGTATCGGCGCCGGCCAATAGTTCGCAGGTCTTGGCCGCCAGCGGATCGTCGACGACGAAGGTTTCGCCGCTTTCGGTCACGCCCGACTGCCATTTCATCCAGGCGGCGACGCCCAAGGCCATGGCATCGACACCCTGCCCCGTCGCCAGACGTTCGGCGGCGCCGGCCAGCAGGCGCTGGGGCAGTTTCTGCGAGCCGTCCATGGCGATCTGGCGCGTGCGGTGCATCAGGGTCGCATTGGAGAATCGCGCCATCAGCGCGTCGCGATAGGCGGGGATGTCCAGACCCGGCGGCGGGTTCAGCGTGGTTTCGGCCTCGTCCCATAAGGCCTCGACGTAGGCGCGGAAGCCGGGAACGGCCACGACTTCGTGGACATGTTCATAACCCGACAAGGCGCCCAGATAGGCGATGGCCGAGTGTGCGCCGTTCAGAAGGCGCAGCTTAGCGTCCTCCCACGGCTCGACCGCGTCGGTCAGTTGCACGCCGAGAGACGCGAAGTCGGGCCGCTCGCCGGCGAACCAATCTTCGATCACCCACTGGGTGAAGGGTTCGGCCTTCACCATCCCCTGGTCCTCGACACCGAGATGGGCGGTCAGGCGGGCGATATCATCGGGGGTGGTCGCCGGGACAATCCGATCGATCATCGTCTGGGGGAAGGCGCCCTCGGCCTCGATCCAGTCCGCCAGCGACGGATCGATCCGGCGCGCCATGGCGATGACCCCGGCACGGATCCGCTTGCCATTATGCGGAAGGTTGTCGCAACTGATGACGGTGAAGGGCTTCCGCCCCGCCGCCCTTCGCGCCTGCAACGCCGCGACGATGAATCCAGGCGCGGTACGGGGCGCGGCGATATCAACCAGATCGCCCGCGACATCAGCGTCGCTCAAAAGCAGATCGCCGGTCGCCGGATCGAGGCGATAGCCCTTCTCGGTCACGGTCAGGGTGACGATATGGACATCGGCGTCGGCCATGGCGGCGACCAGGGCGGCGGGATCGTCCGGCCCGACCATCACACCCGCGCAGGCGCCGATCACCCGCAGATGCTCGTCCGATCCATCACGCACGACCAGGGTATACAGCCCATCCTGCGGATTCAGCTGATCGCGTACGCCGGGCGACCGAAGCGAAGCGCCCAGCATACCCCAGCGCGGATCGCCCGACCTGATCGCATCGTCGAACACGACCGCCTGGTGGGCGCGGTGGAAGGCGCCGATGCCCAGATGGACGACACCCGTCTTCACCTGGGCGCGGTCGTAGCCGGGAACAGCGACGTCGGCGGGCAGCCCCTTCAGGGCGGCTTGATTCAGTCTGCTCACAGCTTGTAGGCCGCCTTGACCAGATCATAGGTCAGGGCGCGGGCCAGTTCGTGGGCCTCGTCCTCCTCCATCCGGTGCTCGACGACCAGTTTGGCCAGAAAGCCGCAGTCCATGCGCCGCGCCACGTCATGGCGAGCGGGTATGGACAGGAAGGCGCGGGTGTCGTCGTTGAAACCGACGGTGTTGTAGAAGCCGGCCGTTTCGGTGACCTGTTCGCGGAAGCGACGCATCCCCTCGGGACTGTCGTGGAACCACCAGCTGGGCCCCAGCTTCAGCGCCGGATAGTGGCCGGCGAGCGGCGCCAATTCGCGGCTGTATGTGGTTTCGTCCAGGGTGAACAGGATCAGAGACAGACGGCTGTCCGAACCGAACCGATCCAGCAGCGGCTTTAGCGCGCGGACGTAATCGGTCTGGGTCGGGATATCGCAGCCCTTGTCACGGCCGAAGCGGTTGAAGACGGTGGCCGAGTGGTTACGGAAGCTGCCGGGGTGAAGCTGCATCACCAGACCATCCTCGACCGACATGGCGGCCATTTCGGTCAGCATCTGGCCGCGGAACAGTTCGGCGTCGACAGCGCTGGCTGGGGCGGTCGAGACACGCCGGAACAGGGCCTCGGCTTCGGCCTTTGGCAGATCGGCAGTGAAGGCGGTCGGGTGGCCGTGATCGGTCGAGGTGGCGCCCATTTCAATGAAGAAGGCGCGCCGGTCGCGCAGGGCCTGGAGGTATCCGTCCCAGCTTAGCGTATCGCGGCCGGTCTGTTCGGCCAGGATTGTCAGATTGTCGCGGAAACCCTCGTAGTCGGGATCCAGGATCGGATCCGGGCGATAGGCGGTCAGCACCCGTCCCTTCCAGCCCGAGGCTGCGATGGTCCTGTGATGCTCCAGCGTGTCCAGCGGGCTCTCGGTCGTGGTCAGGACCTCGATATCGTAGCGATCGAACAGGGCGCGCGGCCTGAAGGCGTCGGTCTTCAGGGCCGCATCGATCACGTCATAATAAAGATCGGCCGTCTCGGCCGACAGGCGCACGTCGATGCCAAAGGCCTCAGCATAGACCCAGTCGTGCCACATTCGCGAAGGCGTCCCCCGGAACAGGTGATAGTTCTCGGCGAAGCGCCGCCAGATTTTGCGCGGATCGGTCTCGACCGGCCCGCCATCGGCGCGCGGCACGCCCAGATCCTCCATCGCCATGCCCTGCGAGTGCAGCATGCGGAAGACGTAGTGGTCGGGCGTGATCAGAAGTTCGGCCGGATTGGCGAAGGGTTCGTTCAACGCAAACCAGCTCGGGTCCGTATGACCATGCGGGCTGATGATCGGCAGCCCCTTGATCTCGCCATACAGACGACGCGCGATCGCGCGGGTGGCGGCGTCCGCCGAAAACAGGCGATCGGGGTTCAGTTTGAGCGGATGCACCATAGCGTTCCTCATTGCCTCGTGGCGGAGGCTTGGGTCGCCTCTCGATCTTGATCCAACAAACCTACAACATGGGCCGCAAAAAGACACCGGTTACCATCATCGAACCTCAGCTTGTCTTCGGGCGTCGCACGTCGGAATTTTCGCAAGCCTGCGCTGGCGCCTTGCGTCCGGGCGCGAGGCTGGACATAAGGGCCGCTCACCGCCCGTTCGGGCCGGCTTAGCTCAGTTGGTAGAGCGCCAGTTTTGTAAACTGGATGTCGCGGGTTCGATTCCTGCAGCCGGCACCACGCCTTTCGACCATCGGGGACATGGCCGACACAACCAACAAGCTGGGCCACAAGATCGGTGCGCGAGGCGGCAGAACCCGCCAGGCGATTCTCGACGCGACCCAACGCCTGTTGAACGAGCGGCATTACGGTGAAATTCGAGTCGCCGATCTGGCCTCGGCCGCTGGTGTATCGCCTTCCAACTTCTACACCTATTTCAAGACGGTCGAAGAACCTGTTCTGGCGCTTTGCGAGGTCGCCGCGACGGATTTCCAGGGATTGGCCGCGCATTTCCAGGCCGACTGGCCGGGCGACAAGGCCTTCGTCATCGCGCGCGCCTTCATTCTGGACGTCATGGCCATCTGGCGCAGCCACGGTCAGGTGCTGCGTGTCGAACATATGCTGGCCGACAATGGCGACGCCGCCTTCGTCGAAAGCCGGGTGCGCCGTTTGCGCCGGCTTCACCTGTCCATCGAACGCCGCGTGGCCCAGGCCCACGCCAGCGGCCTGCATCCCAAGGACTATAGTCCGCGGCTGGCCTCGTATCAGATCGCCTCGATCGCCGAATCGACCGCGGCCAGTTTCGATCTTCTGCGACGGGCCGATACGCCCGAAGCCATCCTGGATACGGCGGCCATTATTATCGTCAAGCTGACGACCGGACGTTAGAGGCCCAACGGCCCATACAGCCAGGTCATCCAGATCCCGACGGCCAGGAAAACGCCGAACGGCAGCTTTTCCGATCCACTGACGCTGCGCCGAACCACCAAAATACCGAAGACCAGACTGAGCCCGACCGCGCAGGCCCACAGCAGCACGCTGGGTAGGCCCATCCAGCCGACCCAGGCCCCTGCCCCCGCGAACAGGAAGGGGTCACCTCCCCCCAGTCCCTGACGCTTTCGGACGAGTTGGTAGAGCCAACCGACCAGCCACAGACCACAGAACCCGACAGCCGCACCGATCAGATGGGAAAAACCGAGGCCCCAATCCAGAATCAGGGCGACCGTAACCCCTGTCGAGATCAAGGGCAGCGTCAGACTATCCGGCAGCCAGAAGTGTTCGCCGTCGACGATGGCGATCAGCAACAACTGCCAACCCAGAACGGCCGTGGCGGCGATCATGAACGCTGAGGCGGCGCCTGTCGCACCCCACACCCCGGCCCAAATGCCGACGCCGGCCGACGCCAGTTCGATCAGGGGATAACGCGGCGAAATGCGGGTGTGGCATCGCGCACACCGCCCGCGCAAGCCAAGCCAGCTGAAGACCGGCACAAGCTCCCAGGGGCGTAACGTCTGATCGCAGCCCCGGCATCGCGAGCGGGCGACGACGATGTCCTCGTCGCGCGGCAGGCGAACGCTGACGGCGGCGATGAAACTGCCGACGAGCAGGCCCAGCCCGCCTATGACGGCGGCGGCGAGTACAGGATTCATCAAGACGTCCCGAGGGCGGCGAACCGCTCAGGCTTAACCGCCTCCGAGCGCCACCGCCACATGATAGGTCACCAGCGACGCGAGATAGGCCAGACCGAACATGTAGCCAATCATGATCCAGGTCCATTTCAGCGAGTTGGTCTCGCGCCGCACCACGCCCAGCGTCGCCACGCACTGGGGCGCAAAGATGTACCAGGCCAGGAAGGACAGGGCCGTCGCCAGCGACCAATGCGACGCCAGGGTCGAGGCCAGAAGCCCCGTCGCATTCTCGGCGTCTGCGATGGCGTAGGTCGTGCCCAGCGCCGCCACCGCGACCTCACGCGCCGCCATGCCGGGGATCAGGGCGATCACCATCTGCCAGTTGAAGCCGATGGGCGCGAAAATGGGCTCGAGCGCCCGGCCGATCATGCCCGCGAACGAATAGTCGATGGCCGGCAGGGTCGCATTCTCGGGCGGATAGGGGAAGGTCGCGAGCACCCACAAGATGATCACCAACGGCAGGATGATGCGGCCCGCGCGGTTCAGGAAGATCTTGGCCCGGAGCCACAGATTGAAGCCGACGCTGCGCAGGTCTGGCGTCTTGTAGGCGGGAAGCTCCATCATGAAGGGCTCGACCGCACCGCGCCAGAACACCTTGCGGATGAGCAGGGACACGATCAGGGCGCTGACGATGCCGGCGGCGTAGAGGCCGAACATCACAAGGCCCTGCAGGTTCGCAAAGCCCCAGACCGTCTCGTTCGGAATGAAGGCGGCGATGATCAGCGTATAGACCGGGATGCGCGCTGAGCAGGTCATCAGCGGCGCGACCAAGATGGTGGTCAGGCGGTCACGCCGGGAATCGATCACCCGCGCCGCCATGACGCCGGGAATGGCGCAGGCGAAACTGGACAGCAGCGGGATGAAGGCCCGGCCGTGCAGCCCCGCCCCGCCCATGATCTTGTCCATCAGGAAGGCCGCGCGGGCCATATAGCCAAAGTCTTCCAGCGCGATGATGAACAGGAAGAGGATCAAAATCTGCGGCAGGAACACCAGCACGCTGCCGACCCCGGAAATGATTCCGTCCACGATCAGGCTTTGCAGCAGGCCATCGGGAAGGACATTGGCGACCAAGCCGCCCAACCAGGCGATGCCGGCCTCGATGCCGTCCATCACGGGTGCGGCCCAGCTGAACACGGCCTGGAACATCACAAACAGCAGGGCGAACAGGATCAGCAGCCCGCCGACCGGATGCAGCAGCACCGAGTCGATCTTGCCGGTCAGGGTGTCGGGCCGCTCGGGAGGTCGGACGCAGACCTTCATGATACGCTCGGCCTCGCGGGCGGCGGCTCGTAGCTCGGCGGCGTCCGGACTGCGCCATTGGCTTTCGGTCACGACGGCGACGGCGGCCTGGTCCTCGATGGCGGCGACTAGATCGTCGATGCCGCGCTTGCGCGTGGCCACGGTGGTGATGATCGGCACGCCCAGTTCGGCGCGCAGTCGTTCCAGATCGATGCGCAAGCCCTGGCGCTGGGCGATGTCATACATGTTCAACGCCAAAACCATCGGCCGACCGACCGCCTTCAGCTCCAGAATAAGGCGCAGGACCAGACGCAGATTGGTGGCGTCGGCGACGCAGACCACCACGTCGGGCGGCGTCTCGCCGGCCAATCGCCCCAGGACGGCGTCGCGCGTGACCTCCTCGTCCGGGCTGCGCGCGCGCAGGGAATAGGTGCCGGGCAGGTCCAGCACCGACATCGTGCGGCCCGAGGCGGCGCGGATCAGGCCTTCTTTGCGCTCCACCGTCACGCCCGCGTAATTGGCGACCTTCTGGTGGGCGCCGGTCAGGGCGTTGAACAGAGCCGTCTTGCCGCTGTTGGGATTGCCGACCAGCGCGACGCGAGCCGTCTTCAGCGCAATGTCCATCAGGCGGCGCCCAGTCGGATCGACAGGCTTTCCGCCTCGTGGCGACGCAAGGCTACGCGCATGTCGTCCACCTTCATGGCGATGGGGTCGCGTCCGAACAGACCTTCGTGCAGCAATTCGATCTGCGCGCCTTCGACAAATCCTAGTTCCAGCAGACGGCGTTCCAACTCGACCGCCTCGCCCTGATGGTGACAATGGGCGCCCACCTGAACGATGACGCCGCGATCGCCGCGTCGGGCCTGGCTCAACTTGATGGTGTCGGTCAATTCTACGCTCGCACGGGCGAGGCCGCTCCCCAACGGCTCCGCGTTTCTTTGACACTGATTATCAGGTGCGAGGGGGCTACGTCCAGCAGGACAGCTTGACCAATTGCCGCGCCGATGCGTTGCGCTATCACAAGGCAAACAGGAAGCCGCCATGACACGCCACGCCCTCGTCGCCCCCCTTCTTCTGGCCCCGCTTTTGACCTTGGCCGCCTGTGGTCAGGGCGAGCCGTCCACAACTACGCCTGCCGCGCCGGTTCACGTGCTGACGGATGCGGAAAAGGCGACCCTGCTGGCCTCCCTGCCCGCCCCCTACAATGCGGGCGATCTCAAGAACGGGCGTCGGGCGTTTGCGCGCTGTCGCGCCTGCCACACCATAGGCGAAGGCGGCCCGGATATGGCGGGGCCGAACCTGTACGGTGTGTTCGGCCGCAAGGCGGGAGATCGTCCGCGCTATAACTATTCCAACGCCATGCGCACGGCGAACTTCACCTGGGACGCCGAGAAGCTGGATCACTGGCTGGAAAATCCGCGCACCTTCCTGCCCGGCAACAAGATGACCTTCCCCGGTCTGCCCGACGCCACGGATCGCCGCGACGTCATCGCCTTCCTGAAGGTGGAGACGGGCTACAAGCCGGAGCCTGCGCCCGCCGCTTGATCCGTCAGGCCTCGGGCAGTTCCTTGGGGCCGCCTTCGCGCAGTTCCTGGGCTTCCCACTCCTCGATCTTGCGGGCGGTCCATTCCGGCGACTTGGTGAAGCGCGCCAGGACGCCATAGATCACCGGCACCACGAACAGGGTCAGGACGGTGGCGAAGATGGCGCCGGTGAAGATCACCACGCCGATCGTCTGACGGCTGCCGGCGCCGGCGCCTTGCCACAGCACCAGCGGCAGAGCGCCAAAGGCGGTGGCGATCGAAGTCATGATGATCGGACGCAGACGCAAGGACGACGATTCGATGATCGCTTCACGGATCGACCGGCCCTGGTCGCGCAGCTGGTTGGCGAACTCGACGATCAGAATGCCGTTCTTGGCCGCCACGCCGATCAAAATGATCAGGCCGATCTGGCTGTAGATGTTCAGGCTGGAGCCCGCCATCAGCAGGCCGAAAAGCCCGCCCGCCGCCGCCAGCGGCACCGTTAACATGATGACCGCAGGCGTGATCCAGCTCTCGAACTGGGCCGCCAGAACCAGGAAGACCAGCAACAGCGCCAGACCAAAGGCCGCGAACACGGCCCCGCCCGCTTCCTGCTGATCGCGCGCCGCCCCACCCCACTGGGTGACGACGGCGCCTTGCGGCTGCTTGGCCGCCTCGGCGTTCAGGAACTGTATCGCGTCGTCGATCGTGGTGCCGGGATTGAGGTCGGCCTGCAGGGAGATCGCGCGCTGACGATCCAGACGGCGACGGTCCGGCGTGTCGCCGCTGGTCTTGGTCGTGACCACGGCCGACAGGGGCACCAGTTGGCCGCCCCCGGTTGCAACATACAAGGCTTCCAGGTCGGCGACCTCGCGACGATTGTCGCGCTCGGTCTGCAGAATGACATCGTATTCCTGACCGCCCTTGATGTAGGTCGTGGCGCGGCGAGAGCCAAACATGGTCTCCAGCGTGCGGCCGATCGATTGGGAGGAAACGCCCAGGGCGGCGGCTTTTTGCGGATCGACATCGACCAGCAGACGCGGCGAGTTCGGCTCATAATTCAGGCGTGGACGCGAGAAGCCGGGATTGGCCTGGGCCGCGGCCAGCATGGGCTGAAGCCAAGCGTAGATCTGCTGATAGTCGCTGCCGGTCGCGATCAGCTCGATGGAGTTGGAGTTGCCGCCGCCGCGCTGGAAGGCGCCGGGGGTCGAGGCGTTGACCTGGGCGCCCGTCTGGCCTCGCAGCTTGCCGTTCAGTTCTTGAGCGATCTCCGCCGCCGAGCGGTTGCGCTTGGACCAGTCGGCGAGCGTGAGGACCGCGTTGCCCGAGTTGAAGCTGCCGCCGCCGAAGCCTGGCGCGGACACCAGATAGCTGTCGGCCTCGCCGCTGGTCTTGTATTCGGCCAGCAGAGGCTCCAGCCCCAGCATGATCTTGCGGGTGTAGTCGAAGCCCGCGCCTTCGGGCCCGGCGACGCGCACCGTGACCCGGCCGCGATCCTCGTCCGGCACCAGCTCGTTGGGCAGGGTCAGGAAGATGCCGCCCGCCCCCGCTGCGACCAGCAGGATCAGGGCGCCGACGCCGATCACCGCGATGCGACGGCCCAACAGCATGTCCAGCGACCGGCCATAGGACGACTTCAGCCGGTCCATGCCCCAGTCGACCTTTCGCGCCACCCAGCCGCCACCGTGAGCAGGGCGCAGGATCTTGGAGGCCAGCATCGGCGACAAGCTGAGCGCCAGGAAGGCGGAGAACGCCACGGCCGCCGCGATCGCTGCGGCCAGTTCGACGAACAGACGTCCGACATAGCCCGGCAGGAACAGCAGCGGCGCGAACACCGACAGCAGCACAATGGTGGTGGCCACGACCGCAAAGAAGACTTGGCGCGCGCCGCGTTCGGCGGCGACCAGAGGCGGCTCGCCCAGATCCAGACGGCGCTGGATGTTCTCGACCACCACGATGGCGTCATCGACCACGAGGCCGATCGCCAGCACCAGGGCCAGCAGCGTCAGCAGGTTCAGCGAGAAGCCTAGCGGGGCCAAGACGATGAAGGTCGCCAGCAGACAGATCGGCGCCACGATGGACGGGATCAGCGCGGCCCGCAGACTGCCAAGGAAGATGAAATTGACTAGAGCCACCAGCGCCATGGAGATGCCGATGGTGATCCAGACCTCGTCGATCGCGTGCGAGGTGAAGACCGAGTTGTCGGATCCGACCTCGATGGTCACGCCCGGCGGCAAGGTCGGCCGGATTTCCTCGATCATCTTGTGGACGCCGTCCGAGATGGCGAGGTCGTTGGATTGCGCCTGACGGGTCACGGCTAGGCCGATCTGATCCATGCCGTTGCCGCGGAACAGACGACGATCTTCTTCCGGCGCCTCCTCGACGCGGGCGATGTCGCCCAGGCGCGTCACATAGGTGGGCTGCCCCTGGATGATGGCCGACGATCCGCTGCCCGTCCCTGTGGCGACTGTCGCCGAGGTCGAGGCCGAGCCGCGCGTGCCGATGGGCAGTTGGCGGAAGTCCTCCGGCAAGGCGTAGGTGCGCGCCACGCGGACGGTGTAGTCCTTGTCCGTCGATTCAAGCGAGCCTGCGGGCAGTTCAACGTTCTGGTTCGTCAGGGCCGTCTCGACGTCGTTGACCGTCAGGCCCCGCGCCGCCATGGCGGCGGAATCCAGCCAGATCCGCATCGAATAGCGCTGCTCGCCATAGATGTTGACCTGGGCCACGCCGGGCACCGTCGCCATCCGGTCGATCAGATAGCGGTCAGCATAATCGGTCAGCTGAAGCCGGTTCATGCTGGTCGAGCGCAGGAAGACGATGATGATCGGCTGGCTGTCGGAATCGGCCTTGGCCACCTCAGGCGGGTCGGCCTGGTCCGGCAGGCGGCCGACCACGCGGCTGACGCGGTCGCGCACATCGTTGGCGGCGTCGTCGATATTGCGGTCCAGCGAGAACTCGATGTTCACGTTGGAGCGCCCGTCACGGCTGGTAGAGTTGATGCGTTCGACGCCCTGGATGCCGGCGATCTGCTGCTCTACCGGCTCGGTGATGCGGCTCTCGATGACCTCGGCCGAGGCGCCGGCGTAGCTGGTGTTGACCGAGACGATGGGCGGATCGACGTCCGGCAGTTCGCGCACGGGCAGGAAGAAGAAGGCCGCCGCGCCGATCACGCACAGCACGATGGCCGCGACGGCCGCGAAGACGGGCCGCCGGACCGAGACGTCGGACAGCATCATTTGGCGGCGCCCGACTTGCGACCCTGGCCGCCTACGCTGACCGGCGCGCCCGGCTGAATACGGTTCAGGCCCGATCCGACGATGCGGTCGCCCGCCTCGATGCCGGACAGGATCTCAACGAAGCCGTTCTCGACGGCCCCGGTCTCGACCTCGACTCGCTGGGCGGTCGAGCCGTTCTGGCCGGGCGCGATGCGATAGACGAAGGCGCCGGCGCCTTCGTATTGCACGGCCGACTCGGGCACGGCGGCGCTCTGACGCTGGCCCTGCTGGACCGCCACGCGCATCAACATGCCGGGACGGATGCGACCGCCGGGGTTGGGGAACTCCGCGCGCGCGGTTGCGGCGCGGGTCGTTTCATTGACGCGCGTGTCGATCAGGGCGATCCGACCCGTGAACGGCTCGTCGCCATACGCGTCTGCCGTCGCGGTCAGCTGGGCGCCTGGACGCAGCAGGTTCAGATAACGCTCAGGCAGGGGGAAATCGACGCGGATCGTCGAGGTGTCGTCCAGCGTCGTGATCACCGCGCCCGGGTTGATCAGCGTGCCGGGCGTCACCGTGGTCAGACCGACACGACCGGAGAAGGGAGCCCGGATCACCCGGTCGCCGCGACGGGCCTGGGCCGCCTGCAACGACGCCTGGGCGGTTTCGAGCGCGGTCTCGGCCTGTTCCAGCATGACCTGGGGCGCGACACCCCGGTCGGCCAGGGCCTTGTAGCGGTCGTACTCACGCTGAGCCTG